>NZ_JAKZJU020000001.1:1525000-1825000 GCF_022809315.2 Mesosutterella faecium
GCTGATGGGAATCAGGTCAATATTCCTGAACCGGCGTTGAATGCGATGGGGTGACGGAGCAGCCAGAGTGGACCGGGTGTTGGACGTCCCGGCTTTCGAGCGATGGATGGCAGCAGGCAAATCCGCTGTCGAATATCCAGGACGAAGAATCGGGCCTTCTTTATGAAGGCGAAGCCACTTGAAGCGCTTCCAGGAAAACCCTCTAAGCTTCAGTTCAACGCCGACCGTACCGTAAACCGACACAGGTGGGTGAGCTGAATATGCTCAGGCGCTTGAGAGAACTCGGGAGAAGGAACTCGGCAAATTGACACCGTAACTTCGGAATAAGGTGTGCCCTGGTAGCTTGAAGGGAGAGAAACCCTGAGGGCGAAGGGGCCTCAGAGAATCGGTGGCTGCAACTGTTTACTAAAAACACAGCGCTCTGCAAAGATGAAAGTCGACGTATAGGGCGTGATGCCTGCCCGGTGCTGGAAGATTAATTGATGAGGTGCAAGCCTCTGATCGAAGTCCCAGTAAACGGCGGCCGTAACTATAACGGTCCTAAGGTAGCGAAATTCCTTGTCGGGCAAGTTCCGACCTGCACGAATGGCATAATGATGGCCACACTGTCTCCTCCCGAGACTCAGTGAAATTGAAATGTTTGTGATGATGCAATCTCCCCGCGGCTAGACGGAAAGACCCCATGAACCTTAACTGCAGCTTTGCATTGGACTTTGAACCGATCTGTGTAGGATAGGCGGGAGGCTGTGAAAAGCGGATGCTAGTCCGCTTGGAGCCGACGTTGAAATACCGCCCTGATTTGTTTGAGGTTCTAACCTAAGCCAGTAAACCTGGCCGGGGACCGTGCATGGTGGGCAGTTTGACTGGGGCGGTCTCCTCCTAAAGGGTAACGGAGGAGTGCGAAGGTACGCTAAGCACGGTCGGAAATCGTGCGGATACTGCAATGGGAAAAGCGTGCCTGACTGCGAGACCTACAAGTCGAGCAGATGCGAAAGCAGGTCATAGTGATCCGGTGGCACTGAATGGAAGGGCCATCGCTCAACGGATAAAAGGTACTCTGGGGATAACAGGCTGATACCGCCCAAGAGTTCATATCGACGGCGGTGTTTGGCACCTCGATGTCGGCTCATCTCATCCTGGGGCTGTAGCCGGTCCCAAGGGTATGGCTGTTCGCCATTTAAAGAGGTACGTGAGCTGGGTTTAAAACGTCGTGAGACAGTTTGGTCCCTATCTACCGCGGGCGCTGGAAGATTGACAGGGGCTGCTCCTAGTACGAGAGGACCGGAGTGGACGCACCTCTGGTGTACCGGTTGTGACGCCAGTCGCATTGCCGGGTAGCTACGTGCGGAAGAGATAACCGCTGAAAGCATCTAAGCGGGAAACTTGCCTGAAGATGAGTCTTCCCTGAGGCTTGACCTCACTGAAGGGTCGTTCTAGACCAGGACGTTGATAGGCTGGGTGTGGAAGCGCCGCGAGGCGTGGAGCTAACCAGTACTAATTGCCCGTGCGGCTTGATCCTATAACCGTGCTGCTTGAAGAAAGAAGCTGCAGAGGTTTTGAAAAGGGAAAAGCAAGGCGTGAAGAAAAGCAGTCGCGCCCTAGAAAGTCTCATTCCTTCCGAAAGCCATTCGGTTCGTGCCTGCGTAATCATTTCCGCAGACAGGAGCCAAAGCCTTTGCCTGACGGCCACAGCAGGGCGGCCCCACTCCTTCCCATTCCGAACAGGACAGTGAAACGCCTTCGCGCCGATGATAGTCAGTTGTATTTCTGGTGAAAGTAGGTCACCGTCAGGCTCCTCCATCAAGCCCCTCCGGACATCCGCCCGGAGGGGCTTTTCCTTATCCTCCACATAGAAGCGGCATCGGTTTTGGGCGGCTGCAGAGCCTAAAGCTGTCTCTGTCAGACAGAAGCCGGCAGCATGACGCCGGATCCATTGAATCTTTGACCAGGACCTGAGCTTTTGCTCTTCATGAGACCTGCGGGCCTGTTGGTTTTTCGACTTTTTCGTCCCGTCTGGCCGGCTCGGTTCTTATCCCGCCGTTGTCGACTTGTCTATAGCAGATTTCCCTTGTCTTATTCTTCTTTTATTGAAAATTTAAATAGAAAGAGTAGAGTGTCTGACCGATTGGGGCCATTATTCAATCTGGCCTCGTCACCTTTACAGGTTGCACTGTATTAATTTTGGGAGAGAATAATGCAGAATCAATCCAGAAGAAGTTTCTTTAAAACGGCTGCGCTGTCTGCAGTCGGCGCTGCTGCTCTGACGAGCGGCGCTGCTGAGGCCGCCGGCAAAAAGGCTGCTAAAAAGGCTGAGGGCGGCCGCTACGACATGATTATTGTCGGCGCTGGCTGCGGCGGCCTTGTCTGCGCCGTCAGGGCCGCTCAGATTGGCCTGAAGCCTATTCTTCTTGAAAAGATGGGAGATTCTGCCGGCAACACGATTTACGCCGCCGGATTCATGCTTGGCACGAACACCAAGATGCAGAAGGAAGCCGGCATCTCCGGCGACTCTGCCGACAAGTTCTACGACGACATGATCAAGGTTTCCAAGGGACACGGTGACCCTGCCTTGACCCGCTATCTCGTCGACAACTGCGACAAGACTCTTGAGTGGATGTCTGATTACTGCGGCGTGAAGTTCAAGGCCGGCATGAAGCTCGTTTTCCCGATGCTCACCCGTGCTCACCTCGTTGTTGGACCGACGCAGCCTGGCGGCAGCCAGCTCGCCCTGTATCTCCAGGCCAAGGCGAAGAGCCTCGGCGTTCCGATGCTCTTCAACACCAAGGTTGTCAAGCTCCTGCAGAATTCCAAGGGCGTGATTGACGGCGTCAAGGTCAAGACGAAGACCGGTTATTCCGAGATCCATTCCCGTGCGGGCGTCATTCTCGCCACCGGCGGCTATTCCGCCAACCAGGCGATGGTGACGATGTACGCCGGCTCTGCAGCGGCCAAGATGCCGATCCGCGGATCCCGCATCATCGCCGGTGAGAACATCGTCCTCACCCAGCCCTTCATGCCGAAGATTGTGAACGTCGACCAGTATCACTGCGGCCCGATTCACGGTCCTACCGGTGCCAACCCGCTTAACATCGTGAACAAGGGCATCTGCGTTTCGAAGGAAAAGACCGAGCGCTTCACGGATGAAGGCCAGACTTATGTGCAGATGTCCCGCGATACCGCTGCCATGACGAAGGACAACTGGGCTTTCATGATTGTGGACGATGATGTCCATAACCTGAAGATGCTTGCCAACGACTGGAATTCTTACGCCCGCAACCGCGCCCCTGTCTACAAGGCTGACACGATTGAAGAGCTCGCTAAGAAGGCCGGTCTCGATCCGAAGAAGCTCGTGAAGATCGTCAAGGATTACAACGCTGCGAACGACAACAACACCCGCGGCAAGCTGGTTCCGCCGAATACTCTCCCGAAGGCCTATCCTGTCAAGAAGGCTCCGTTCTATGCGGTTCCGTTCCAGGGCGGCATGACGGCGACTTTCGGCGGCCCGCTCGTCAACACGAACGCCCAGGTGCTCGATACCGAAAATCAGCCCATCCCCGGACTTTTTGCTATCGGCAATGCGGCCGGCGGTCTGTTCTATGACGACTACGTGGGCGGTGCACAGCTGACGAACGCTGCTGTATACGGCTACCACGTCGCCGACTACATCAAGGCTCAGCTGAAGAAGTAATTTCTCCAGTTTTCCCTTTCCGCCTTCGGACGGAAAGGGGGGCTTGTCCGGAATCCCTGAAAATTTCTGTTTTCAGGGATTTTTTAGTGTCTCGGTCCTGCCAATCCCTCCCGTCATCCCAGCAGTCTCAGGCCGACAATGCCGCCCACGATCATCACGAGGCAGCCTATTTGCCCCAGTGTCAGTTCATCCCCGAAGAGGAGTACGCTCACGACAATGGTGCCGACGCTTCCAATGCCGGTCCAAATTGCATAGGCGATTCCCAGTGGCAGCGTCTTTACTGCGCCCGACAGAAAATAAAAGCTTGCGATCATGCCGACGATTGTGACCGCGCTCGGCACGAGCTTAGTGAATCCCTCGGTGAACTTCAGTCCAACCGCCCACCAGATTTCGCACAGTCCCGCGATGAAAAGATAGGCCCAGCTCATAGTCTCCGCTTCTTCAGAAAAGTAAAAAAAAAGCACCCGAAACCATGCTTCGTGCCCAACGGCACTGCCTGCGCATGATTTCAGGTGCCTGCGTTCATCCGGCGATGAACGCTCCTGTCATAGAAGGCGAATTTTCTCCCAACTGCTCCTGCTTTGTCAAAAGGGAGTCCTGCCGGCTGTCCTTGCCGGACTTTTTTCTTCATTTCCGAGTATCTCGGCCTCTACTTTTGAACTTGACAAACTAAAAGTTTTCAATATAAAATACACCGTTAACCTATAACCGGGTTTCGCATAGCAGTTCCCCAGCTGATGCCCCCGGTCCCGGCAGTATCCCAGCCAGCGGTTCTTTTTTTTTTGCGTAGAGGTTAACGATGCGAATCCTTCAGAAGGCCCTCACTTTCGATGACGTGCTTCTTGTCCCGGCGTATTCAAATGTTCTCCCGCGGGAGACTTCCCTGAAAACCAAGCTGACTCGCACCATCTCTTTGAACATTCCGCTCGTTTCTGCCGCAATGGATACCGTGACTGAATCGCGGCTGGCAATTGCTCTGGCAGAGCAGGGCGGCATCGGCATCATTCACAAGAACATGTCTGCGCAGGCCCAGGCCGCAGAAGTCCGCAAGGTCAAGCGTTACGAAGCGGGCATCGTGAACGATCCCATTACCGTTTCTCCCCAGATGACGGTGGGTGATGTTCTGCGCCTCTCCCATGCGCGCCACATTTCCGGCTTCCCTGTTGTGGCTGAAGACCGGACGGTTCTGGGCATGGTGACGAACCGCGATCTGCGTTTTGAAGACCGCCATGATGCCCCTGTCTCGGAAGTGATGACTCCCCGCGACCGCCTGGTTGTCGTGAAGAAGGGCGCGAGCCTCAATGAGGCCAAGGCTCTCATGCACGCTCACCGCCTTGAGCGCGTCATCGTGGTGGACGATGACTTTAAGCTGGCCGGCCTGATGACGGTTCGGGATATCGTGAAGGCCTCGGAATATCCGAACGCCTGCTACGATGCATCCGGCAAACTGGTGTGCGGCGCTGCCGTTTCTGTCGGCGCTGGAACCGAAGAGCGCATCGAGGCCCTGGTGGACGCCGGCGTGGACGTTCTTTGCGTCGATACCGCTCACGGACATTCCCAGGGTGTGCTCGACCGCGTCGAGTGGGTCAAGAAGAATTATCCCAATGTGCAGGTCATTGGCGGCAACATTGCGACCGGTGACGCGGCCCGGGCCCTGGTGGATCATGGCGCCGACGCTGTGAAGGTCGGCATTGGGCCTGGCTCCATCTGCACGACCCGCATTGTGGCCGGCGTCGGCGTTCCCCAGATTACGGCTATCGCCAACGTCGCCGAGGCCCTCAAGGACTCGGACGTTCCCCTTATCGCCGACGGCGGCATCCGCTTCTCCGGCGATATCGCCAAGGCCCTTGCAGCCGGCGCGTATTCCGTGATGATGGGCTCGATGTTCGCGGGCACTGACGAGGCCCCCGGTGAAGTGATCCTTTCCCAGGGCCGCACCTTCAAGTCCTATCGCGGCATGGGCTCGCTCGGAGCCATGAGCCACGGGTCTGCCGACCGCTACTTCCAGGACAACAACCAGGGCAATATTTCCAAGTTTGTGCCCGAGGGCATTGAAGGCATGGTTGCGTACAAGGGACCGGTCGCCTCGATTATTTACCAGCTGATGGGCGGGCTGCATTCCTCCATGGGCTACTGCGGCTGCCCGACCATCGACGACATGCGCAAGAAGGCCTGCTTCGTGGAGATCACGGCTGCCGGCATGCGCGAGTCTCACGTCCATGACGTGAAGATCACTAAGGAAGCTCCGAACTACCATCAGCAGTGATCTGATCACAGGTCTGATAGGCTAAAATGACGGGCATCCAGGGCTCTTGGAACATTGGGTTCAAGGGCTGCGGGATGCCCGCTTTTTTGTTTGTGCAACAGCCTCATTGAAAGAGAATTCATGAACCACGACCGCATTTTGATTCTTGACTTCGGCAGTCAGGTGACCCAGCTGATCGCCAGACGCGTGCGCGAAGCCCATGTGTATTGCGAAGTTCACGCCAATGACGTCGGCGAGGATTTCATCCGGAAATTCAATCCGAGCGGCATCATTCTTTCCGGCTCCTATATGAGCGCCTATGAGGAGTCGACGGATCAGGTCAGCCCGGCAGTGTTTAATGCCGGGGTCCCTGTGCTGGGCATCTGCTACGGCATGCAGACGATGGCGGAGCAGCTGGGCGGAAAAGTTGAGCCCGGAACCAAGCGCGAATTCGGTTACGCGGAGGTCCGCGCCCGCAATCACACGAAGCTTCTCGAGGGGATTGAAGACTTCAAGGGGCCGAACGGCGAAGGGATGCTGAAGGTCTGGATGAGCCACGGCGACCGGGTGTCGGAGCTCCCTAAGGGGTTTGTGGTCATGGCTTCGACGCCTTCCTGCCCGATTGCAGCAATGGCTGACGAGTCCCGGCGCTTTTACGGAGTTCAGTTCCATCCAGAGGTGACCCATACCGAAAAAGGGCGCGAAATCCTGCAGCGGTTTGTTTTGGATATCTGCGGATGCAAGCCTGACTGGGAAATGGGCAATTTTGCCAAAGAGGCGATTGAGGAAATTCGCCGCAAGGTGGGCAAGGATGAGGTGATCCTCGGTCTTTCCGGCGGCGTGGATTCGTCTGTAACGGCGGCCCTCATTCACCGCGCGATCGGCAACCAGCTCACCTGCGTCTTTGTCGATCACGGGCTGCTTCGGCTCAACGAGGCCGAGCAGGTGCGCGAGACGTTTGAAAAGAACATGGGCATGAAGCTCGTGATGGTGGATGCCTCTGAAAAGTTCCTTTCTGATCTCAAGGGAGTGACGGACCCGGAGAAGAAGCGCAAGATCATCGGCCGCGATTTCGTGGAATGCTTCCAGGCCGAAGCGAAGAAACTGACCGGCGCCAGGTGGCTTGCTCAGGGGACCATCTATCCTGACGTGATCGAGTCCGCAGCTGCCAACACGAAGAAGGCGAAGGTCATTAAGTCGCATCACAATGTAGGCGGCCTTCCCCCCGATATGCACCTCCAGCTGCTTGAGCCCATCCGTGGACTTTTCAAGGACGAGGTGCGCGAACTGGGTCTTCAGCTCGGGCTTCCGCGCGAGATGGTTTTCCGCCATCCTTTCCCGGGGCCGGGGCTTGGCGTGCGCATTCTGGGCGAGGTGAAGCGCGAATATGCAGACCTCCTGAAGCGCGCCGACGCCATCTTTATTGATGAGCTGCGTGCGGCAGGCTGGTATGACAAGGTTTCTCAGGCCTTTGCGGTGTTTCTGCCTGTTCGTTCCGTCGGCGTGATGGGCGACGGGCGCACTTACGATTATGTTGTGGCGCTGAGGTCAGTCGAGACGACGGACTTTATGACTGCCAAATGGTCGCAGCTTCCCTATGATCTGCTCGGCAAGGTTTCCAACCGCATCATCAACGAGGTGAAGGGAATTAACCGGGTTTGCTACGACATCTCCGGAAAGCCGCCGGCGACGATTGAGTGGGAATGATCATTTATTCTCATGATTGAATAAAAAAATTGGAGGCTTAGGCCTCCAGTTTTTTTCTATAAGAACAGCAAACGTGACTGTTGCCACTGGTTTGGCTAAAGAGACCGGCGCGAAATGGCTGTTGGGTGAGAGGTGCCTGGAATTCTGGGCTTTCTGCTCGATGAGAGCAGCCTGGTGCTCAGCTGCGAGATGGTTTCGCTGACCGTCCCGATCTTCATGACCTCTTTCCTTCCGAATCTCGGGGGGCCGCAGCGCGATTCTCTCCGCTTTTAAAAAGAACCTGCTCCTTTCCGTGGCCGCGGTGGTTGTGACCGTTGCTCTGTTTGTGCAGGTAGCCTGAGAGTCTGGCTGCCGTCCAGGCCGGGGGTGCCGAAAAAGTGGTGGCCCGGGCTTGAGGACAAGGCGCCTTGCCTCTTTTCCAGGACGAATGTGAAGGGGAGCTCTGTTAGAGCAAAGGGAAAATGTCACATGCCAGCACAACGGGACTATGTCACACCCTAGCAAAGCGATTATGACACCAAAAATTCTCCGCCAAAGACAGAAATTGAGAGCCCCCTGGGGCCCTTTATCGTCTTCATGGAGAACACCCTGCCCACGCTCTGTCGGGCGCTCGCCTCAAATGGGCTGAAGCCCGTGCGGGCTGTGGGCAGGTTGGGAAAAAAGATCTTCTGAGAGCCTGTGTTGATTTCATTATTTGCCAGATCTGTTTTTCCGCTGCTTCAGCTTTTCTTCGAGTTCACGGGCCTTTTGGTCACGCTCTTTTCTCTGGGCCTGCCGTTGCTTCGCTTCAGCCATTTCGCATTCCAGCTTCATGACGAAGCCGTTGGGTCGCAAATCTTCCTTCTCAATGATTCGATCCAGGCATGCGTCTATGGTCTTCGATGACTCAAGGTATTCCGTGCGCTCGAGCGTTTTTCTTTTCCGGGCTTCAAAGCAGAGCAGATGTTCTTTGCCCCGTGCATCCCGGTAGACCATTTCCGGCGCACGGCCATCCGGGTACTCGATGACGCTGACTTTCTTGCCCATCAGCTCAAACTTCCGAGCGCTCGCATTCTTGAGCTGCAGGATCGACCCCCCGAAGGAGACGCTCAGAGATTTGCTCAGAACGCGTTCGTGCCACCAGGCGCATATGCGTTCAATCTCGGGCATACTTTCTTCAGCCACCGCACAGTTTGCGCTCAGGGGTTCTCTTGGGTCGATTCCAAACCGCTGATTGAAATCCCTGATCAGTTCGTCCATGCGCTGATTGGCGGTGGCCATGTCTTCGATTCCCATGACCCTGAACTCATGCGGCCAGCGCCCCTGCAGCGTCTTGAACAGGCGTTCTATCCGGCCTTTTGCCTGCGGGCTCTGAGCGAATATCTGCTCGATCTGAAGCTTGTCGCAGACTCTCTGAAACTGTGTGCCCTCTACATTTTTGGACCGGCCCTGAGCCAACGCGCGGAAAGTGCCGTGCCGATCGCTGTATAGCGCAAGGGGGATTCCGTGCGCCCTGATGTATTGGAGCAGCACGGTCATATAGCCCGCCGCGGTCTCCGAGGGAAAGAACCCGGCAGCGGCGATTCTGCCGGTCGCATCGTCAATGAACGCGATTAATGAGCACTCTTTCTGACCGGGGCCGAACCATCTGTGCGGGCTGCCGTCGATCTGAACCAGCTCGCCGAACCTTGACCTTCTGCGCCTCAGAAAATGACCGGCTCTTCTGAGCCCCTGCTCTGAGGCCTGAGGGCTGAGTTCTCTCAGAATCTTTCGAACAGTTTCCTTCGACACTTTGATCCCTTCGTTTTTCACAAGGTACTGAGTCAGGAGCGTCGGAGGGAAATCCTGATATTTTGTAACTGCCAGTTCTATGATTTTTAAACGAATATCGTCTGGCAGGCGGTTGCTCGGGGGCCGCCCTTTGTTGCCATGGGGCGGATCTGCGGCTTCGCCCCTTTTCCAGGCGGCCAGCCTGCGATAGAACTGGCGAATGCTCAGCTTCATCGCTTTGGCTGCCTCCGGCACCGAGAGCAGGCCGTAGGCGACCTGTTCGAAAATCTCCTCTGTGCCGGTCTGGGACTTCGGGGCTCTTTCAGGAAGCGAGTTTTTCATGTGCGACTCCTAAAAAACAGGCTCTCTGAAGTGATTGTGTGACAAAATCGCTTTGCCGGGGGCTGTCATGCAGATTGCCGGCTTATGACAGAGTCGCGTTGCCGGACCATGACATAGTCCCGTAGTTTTCCGTGACATTATCGCGTTGCTCTAACAAATGTGAAGGGGAGCTCTCTGAGCGGCCGCAAAAACGTTTATATTTCTGCAGGTGTCCATGTGTCGTTACGCCCTGTTCGTGAATCCGGGGTGATTCAATTTTTAAGAGTCTAGGAAAACATATGACGGAAAAACAGGCAGGCTGGGGATCGAGGCTTGGTTTTATTCTGGCCAGCGCCGGATCCGCGGTGGGGCTTGGAGCCATTTGGAAGTTCCCCTATATGGCAGGCACGAACGGCGGTTCGGTTTTTATGCTCCCTTATATCTTTTTCACGCTGACGGTCGGCGTTTCGCTGCTGATGGCTGAATTTGCCATGGGAAGGGCGGGGCGGGCCGGGCCAATGGAAAGCCTGAACCGGGTCTGCGGACGGGGCTGGGGTATTTTCGGCGGCATAGGCGTTTTCACCGTATTTTTGATTCTGTCCTTTTATTCCTGTGTGGGAGGCTGGTGCCTTAAGTATTTGATTGACGCTTTGTCGGGACGGGGGCTGATCAGCGATGCGTCGCTGCTGGGATCGTATTTCGGTGATTTTGTCTCCAACGCGCCTGAGAGCTATCTGTTTCTTCTGGCTTTCCTCGGAGCCACAGCTCTGGTGGTTCTTAGAGGCATTCAGTCAGGAATAGAACGCGTTGCGAAAATCCTGATGCCGGCGCTTTTTATTCTCATGCTGATTCTTATTGTCCGGGGCGTCACGCTTCCTGGCGGGCTGGAAGGAGTCAAATATTTGTTTGCTCCCCGGTGGTCAGACTTCAATGCCTCGGCGCTTTTCAATGCCATGGGCTTCTGCTTCTTTTCCCTCTCGCTCGGAGCAGGCACGATGATCACCTACGGCTCATACCTGGACCCCAAGGCCGACCTGCCTAATTCCGTAGCCTGGGTTGCCACGCTGGCGATCGCATCGGCCATCCTGGGCGGCCTGATGATTCTGCCGGCTGTTTTTGCCTTTCATCTGGATCCGACGGCAGGCCCCGGGCTGACATTTGTGACCATGCCTGCTATTTTCGCCCAGATGCCGTTTGGTCATTTTTTCGCAGTTTTCTTTTATATCTGCCTGTTTGTAGCAGCGCTGACTTCATCGGTGTCCATGCTTGAAGCGTGTACGGCGCTGATGACGCGGCGCTTTGAGCTTTCCCGCCGAAGGGCCATTTTGATCACCCTGGCAGGGTGCGCCGCTGTCGGGCTTTGCGCCACGCTTTCCTTCGGACCCTGGAGCGAGGTCAAGCTTTTCGGAAAGAATATCTTCGATCTCCTGGATTACGTGACCAGCAATATCGGCATGCCTCTCTCGAGCTTTGGCATCGCCATAGCGGCGGCATGGGCCGGCTGGAAATCCATGAAGCAGGAGCTGCAGAGCGCCCGCCCGATGAGCAGGGGCGCGCTTTTGTTTGTCCGAATCATGATTGGCGTGGTCAGCCCGCTGTTTGTTCTTATCGTCGCAGCCGGCAGCCTTTGAAGGCGCTTTCCCTCTGCAGCCCTGCGGACGCGGTCCCTTTCTGAACTCTCAGGTACGGCTTTCGTCAAAAAATAGAAAAGCTCCCTTCCGGCAGGAAGGGAGCGGGGCCGGTTCAATCAGAGATGCTTCTTGTAGAAATCATTGAGCTTTGCCACAGCCTGATCAACGTAGCGCGGCACCCAGTAGGTCTCGATATGAGAAGCGCCGGGAATCAGGTAAAGCTCCTTGTCCTTCGCGCCGGTCGCCATTGAAAAGACCTCTTTGGACATGTACAGCGTGTCAGCGCCGCTGCCGGCAATCATGAGGAGGGGAGCCGTGATGAGATTGACCTGATCGCGGGCATCCCAGGTCATCAGGTCCATGAGGCTTTCGGTCGTATAGCGGAAGCTGGAGCCTTCGGCCCGGTGAGTGAAGCCGTAGTAGACGATGCCTTCACGGTAAAGGTCCGTAGGAACGGACTTCAGCGACTCATTGGTGACCTTGGAGTAGTCCACTTCGCCGCTGTAGAGCACTTTGCCGGTCGTAGCCATCAGTGCTCGTGCGTCGCTTGCCTGCTTCATGCGCTCATTGATCGTTTTCACCGCTGAGTTCATGAAGCCGTTTCGGCGGACCTCGCCGGAATTGAACATGGACAGCGTGGCGACGGCCTTGAACCTCTTGTCGGATTTGGCAGCGTTGATGGTGTAGCCGCCTCCGCCGCAGATTCCAAGGGCGCCAAGACGGCTGGGGTCAACTCCGGGATACTTGGACAGGTAATCGGCCATGCCGTGGATATCTTCCGTGCGGAACTGGGGCTTGTCGGTATTGCGCGGCTCGCCTTCGCTGTGTCCCTGATAGGAGGCGTCTGCGGCAATTGTGATATAGCCCAGCTCGGCCAGACGCTGCGCGTAAAGACCGGCCACCTGCTCCTTGACGCCCCCGTTCGGATGAGCGACCGTAATGGCAGGGTAGGTCTTTTTGGGATCATAGCCGGCCGGGGTATAGACGTTTGCCGAGATGGTGAGGCCATGAAGCTTGTAAGTGACGGGATGTATGTTTACGCGGCCTTCCATGTTGCGGGTGATGGCTCCGCGGTAAACCAGTCCGAAAGGATTGGCCTTGGGGGTGTCGGTAAGGTCAAAGGTCTTGTTGGGGCTGGCGGCCAGCGCGGCTCCCGTAATCAGGCAGGCGGCGACCGCGGTTAAAGTTTTTCCCTTGTTCATAGCATCTTCCTTTTATAAAAATTCAAAGCGGGGGGATTCAAATGCTTTTCATGTCCGGCGCTGATGAGGAAATGCTAGGAGAAGGCGTGATTTTCAGTCAGTACGATTCAACCTCATTTTTTGCACATTCCTGCGGCATCGAAATAAGACCATCGGCAGACCTCCGGAAAAAGATAATATAAATCTATATGAAATCAAATATATAAATCAGGATATTTTCCCTTTCCGCTTTGAGGTGTTTCTTTGCGCCCGCATTTTTTTTGTCAGGTTGTCCATTGCCGTTGAATGGAGCATGCATGGAGTTTTAGGCAATAACTGAGTCGTCCCTGTGCAAATCTGTTCCGCGCTCATCCTTAAGATGGCTTCATGACAAGAGCCGGACAAGCGGCTCAGTGTGAAATTTGAGAAAGGAGCAGGTCATGACGAATCGCCGGATGTTTTTAGGCTTCATGGCGCTCGGCGGGGTCTCCTGGCTTAGGCCGGCGCTCGGCGCGGCCGCCAGGCGCCGTGTCGCAGTGATTTATTTTTCCAAGACAGGGCACACCAGAAGCCTGGCAGAATCCGTCCGCCACTTTACTGGCGCTGATCTTTATCAGGTAGAAACCAAGAAACCCTACCCAGCCGACTACACCCCGACTACTAAGATCGTGAAGGAGGAAATGGAAAAGGGCATTGTGAGGGAGATCAAGCCGTTTGCTTTCGATCCCTCGCGCTACGACGTCATTGTCCTTGCAACGCCCACCTGGTGGCATCACGTTTCCGCGCCGCTGCAGACCTGGATCCGGGGGCAGAAGCTGGACGGCCGCTTCGTCCTCACCGCCAACACGCATGGTGGCGGCGGCCTTATGCATACCAGAGAGGACTTTGAGAAGCTGCTTGCCGGGAGCAGGCTTGGGACGCACCTGACGGTTTTTGGAGCTGTTTCAGAAACCAGTTCCGAAGTTCAGAGCTGGCTCAAAACGAACGGCGTGATCTGATGCCGGGATCTGTGCGGGCCTCGGGCCCTGCGGGCACAGGGAGTCTAGGATGGAAAAAGAAGAGCTTGAGTTTTGGAGCCGGCAACTGAAGCAGGAGATTTTAAGCCGCCATAAGGCCGGGAACCGGAGCTGGACCGTGATACCGGGGCTGAATCTGAGCTGCCTCACTGAAGACACGATCAACATGAACTGCTTCTATACCCTGTCGGCGGCTTTGATCCTGCAGGGGGAAAAGCGTGTCCGCGTGGGCGACAGGACCTACGCTTACGGGGCCGGAACCATGGTCGTGACGTCGGTCGATGTGCCTACGGCGTTCAGCATTGAGGCCGACCCGGAGCATCCTTTTCTCTCCATGTCCCTCAAGCTGGATCCGTTCCTGCTGGCGGAGCTGATGCCGCAAGTCTCGGGCGAGCCCAGAGTTCAGGCCGGCCAGGATAATGAAGCGGATGCCGGCAGCTTCCTCGTGACCCACAGCACGGCAGAAATTCTTGAGGAGTTTGCGCACCTTTTAAAGCTGACTGACAGCGAAGCCAAAAGATCGGTCATGCTTCCCGGGGTGCTCAGAAACATTCACTATCTGGTGCTTTCTCATAACGCCGCCATCAATTTGAGGCAGTTCTGCGATACGCGCCTGCCTGTGGCGAGGATTGCCAAGGCTGTTTCCTGGATCAGAGGCCACTACCGGGAGCCCATTTCGGTGGAGTATCTGGCCGGTTTGTCAGCCATGGCGCTGTCGACTTTTCACCAACATTTCCGCAACATCACCTCCATCACTCCCCTGCAGTACCAGAAGAGGCTCAGGCTCAACGAAGCCCGGCGACTGATGATCAGCGAGGGCCGCAGCGCCTCCGAAGCGGCTTTCGAGGTTGGATATGAAAGCGTCCAGCAGTTTAACCGGGAGTACAAAAGGCTCTTTGGCGCGCCTCCGGTGAGGGATGCGAAGCAGGCGATCGAGGGGCATAAAGGCCATTGATACTAAAATGCCCTGAACGCGCTTTGTCCATAGTGGGCTTCTCATGTCGTCAGGGTTTCCAAAATTTAAGCTTCCTTCAGGCCAGATGAAGGAAAACGGCCCCAGAATTCGCCAGCTGCTGCTTTACATGCTCATTTTGCTTTTGGGCGGGACGCTGTATGCCTGGAGCGTCTTCTGCGAGTCCCTCGCAGCCAACCTGAGCGTTCTGACCGGCAGGCCGGTGACCTCCTCCAGCCTCTCGCTCGCCTTCAGCCTGTCCTTCGTCGGCTCTCCCGCGGGGATGATGCTGGCGGGCGCGGTTCACCGCAGGGCGGGGCTTCGGGCCGGGATCGCCGCAGGCTCCGTGATGTTTATGATCGGTATGGCCGGCACGGCGTTCAGCCCCCGGCCATGGCTCCTGATTCTGTTTTACGGCATTTTCTTCGGCATAGGCTCAGGCATGATCTTCTGCAGTGCGCTGGCCGGGGCCGTGGCCTTGTTTCCCGGGCACCGCGGGGTTGCAGGCGGCCTTGCCTCGATGTCCTGGGGGCTCAGTTCCATGCTCTATGCGCCGCTAGCCTCGGCGCTTGTGCAGGCGGTCGGCATCACGAAAACGATGGCGGGCATTGCGGTCTGCTCCGGAGGCCTGATTTTGCTTTTGACTTTTCTTCTCCGGGCGGATCTGTGCGGCGGCCCTGCTGCTGCACGAACGGAGAATTCCGCCTCGGGGCGCGAGGTCGTCTGGAAGGACATGATCCGCACGCCGGAGTTCCGGCTGATGTGGATTTTCATGATGCTCAGCTGCACGGCGAGTCTCATGCTTTTCTCCAGCTGCGTCCCGATTGCCACCCGGCAGCTGGGCATTTCGGCGATGCAGGCCTCCTTCGTGGTGGCGCTGCTGGCCCTGGCCAGCACCTGCGGGAGATTCTGCGGCGGCCTCCTTTCTGATTTCCTGGGACGCATCAATACGCTGCTGCTGGCAGTGGTCATTCTGGTCTTTGGGCTGACGGCCATGCTTTTCTCTTCCCAGGGACAGGTCGCGCTTTTTGCTCTGGGATGCATCGGCCTGGGCGGCGCCTACGGCGCCATCAATGCGATCTATCCCAGCTTTGTGGCGGATGTGTTCGGGGCCCGGGAGCTGTCCAGAAACTATGGATTCATGAATCTGGCCTGCTGCGCCGCGAGTTTCGCAGGGCCGGCGCTGCTTGTCCTGACGTCGCGGGAGGGCGGTTACGCCCTGACGTATGCCTCCGCCATCGCCGTGAGCGCCCTGGGGCTTTGCACAGGCTGGCTGCTTAAAAGGCAGTTAAGGCCGCAGCGGACTCCTTAAGGCCGTTTTCTTCCAGCCTGTGGAATTCAGGCGGCCCGCATCCCCGTCATTACTTTGTCATTAATGCTTTATGGGGCTGTCACACCCTCTCTCTAACATTTGGCTCAAGTGAAAAGCGGCCGGTTTGGAAGGCCTTCCAGAACCGGCTCAGCGAAAACCAGGGAAGGCCGTTAGAGAGAAAAATGAAACGTCGTCTGTTTATCCAGTCTGCTCTGGGCGCCCTGATCGCGCCCGCCGCAGGGCCCCTTTTTGCCAAAACGGTCACTTCTGAGGCGATTCAGCTTCCCCCGAGAAGCGAAATCGTCTCGCGTTTCGGGTTCGTGACGGATATTCATTACTGCGTCGCTCCCGTGCGCAGGATTCCGAGCGAGGACTCCATCCGCGTTTACCGCGATTCTCTGGCCAAGCTGCGCCAGGCCACGGATCTCTTTAACGTGAGCGATCTGGACTTCGCCATCGAGCTGGGGGACTTCAAGGACTGCAACGACGATGGCGACCGGGAAGGGACCCTGCGCTATCTGCAGACGGTCGAGGCGGCCTTCGGCCGGTTTAACGGCCCCCGCTACCATGTCTGCGGCAACCATGACTTTGACAAGATCAGCTATCAGGACTTTTTAAGCACGGTGGTTAACCACGGCCCTGCCAACGGGAAGTCCTACTACAGCTTCATCTCCGGCGGCGTGAAATACATCGTTCTTGACGCCTGCTACAACAACGCCCGCGGCGAGCATTACTCCTGCGGGAACCTGAACTGGAAGGTGGCCGTCATCCCGGATGCGGAGCGTGCGTGGCTGAGCAAAGAGCTTTCCAGCGGGAAGGAGCCGGTGATCGTCTTCACCCACCAGCTGCTGGATTATTGGGATGTGAATCCGAACCTGCCGGATGATTTCATCATTCGGGATGCCAAGTCGGTGGTTGAAATGCTCGAAAAGAGCGGCCGCGTGCTGGCGGTCATTTCCGGTCACTACCACCGCGGGTATTACTCCGCCCGCAACGGCATTCACTACATCGTGAATCAGGGGATGGTGGAGCGGCCGCTTCCTCGCAACGTGCTGGGCATTGTGAGCGTTGACAAAAACCAGAACGTTTACGTTGAGGGCATCTACAACGAACGCTCGCACGTCTGCCGCAGGGCCTGAGAGCTTTCCGGGACCTCCGGGGACGGGCATGCCTCCGGAGGCGCCTGCAGCAGCCTTGAGCATGCCCATTTTGTAATCTGTTTCTCCTCCGGTTCATCGGTTTGCCGTGCAGGGATCCTCCCGCACGGTTTTTTTCTGCCGCAGACTGCGGCGTCCGGACCGAAGGCCGCGGCGGCGCTCAGCCCTCTGCGCTCAGCAGCGCGTCCACTTTTCCCTTGAGAACCTCAGGGGCGACGGCTCCCATCACGCTGTCGACCATTTTTCCGTCCTTGATGAGCGCGAAGAAAGGGATGCTCCTCACGTTGAACTGGCTGGCAAGCTCCGACTGCTCATCGACATTGACTTTGCCGACTTTAATGCGTCCCTCGTACTGATCGGCCAGATCCTTTACGGCCGGCATCATGAACTGGCAGGGACCGCACCAGTCTGCATAGAAGTCCACCAGGACAGGAATGCTGCTGGCCAGGGCTTCAGACTGGAAGTTGTCCTTATCAAATTTGTATTCCATGATTTTTCCCTTTGGAAAGGTGACTTTTGATATTTTTATTGTATATGGTTTAAAATTTATATCAAGTATTAAGAATATACTTACTTGGTCAGAAAAATAGAACTGGAGACGAAATGGGCAGACACATATCACCGTGCGAGAACATGGCGGGCGAAGGCTGCGGGCTCAAGAGGGTTCTGGATCTCATCGGCGGGAAATGGAAAATCCTGATCCTCTGCGTCATTTACGCCGAGGGGACTGTCCGCTACGGAGAGCTTCGCCGCCGCATTTACGGCATTACGAATACGATGCTCGCCCACAGCCTGCGCGAGATGGAGCGCGACGGCTTGGTCGAACGGCATCAGTTCGATGAAATGCCGGTGAGGGTTGAATACAGTCTCACGGCGAGCGCCGGCAGCATGATTCCCATTCTTCTGGAGCTCAAGCGCTGGGGCGAAGAGCACATGAAGCCATGAGGGGCTGCCGCCCGGAGGTACGGCCCCGCCCTGCGTTAGTATATGATTAGCGGTATCTGGATGACACCTTTTACGGTCGCAGAAAGGGCCTTCGAATGACTCTCAATAACAAGACGCTACGTTTGATTTTCCCGGACTGGCAGAACGGCGCCAGCTCCAGCTCCGGCTTTGTCCCCAGGCTGCTTGCCACGATCGCGCCTCAGTGCGATCAGTCGGAATCAGTCGAAGTGCCTTTGCCGGAGTCGATGCTCGGACCCCACAGCACGGATCTGATGTCCGCGCAGGCCTCGAACCTGCTCACGGAGATGGATTTCCGCGGATTCTATGCCGCCACCCGGCGGATCCTTGATGAAAAGAAGCCGGCCCGCGTCATCACCTTCTCAACGGACGGAACGGTCACCCTGTGCTCGACCGATTATCTGCACGAGCAGTATCAGGATCTCGGCCTGCTCTGGCTGGACCTCCATCAGGAGCACATTACGCCCGAGCGCTTCTGGCGCAAGCGCGTCATCGTGACAAACGCCCTGACGGGCGGCTGCGAGGAGCTTTCGGGGCTGATCCACAAGCCCATGGACCGCGAGCGGATTCTTTACGTCTGCCGGCAGGCCGATGAAATTCCGCCGGTAGACCGCCGCGAGTTCCAGCATCAGGGCATCTCCATGGCCGGTTCTGAAGCCCTGGAGGCTGACAGCCGGAAGATCGCCGACTGGATCCGCAGCCTTGGCCTGCGCCACCTGTCGGTGCATGTTGACCTGGATTCGGTCGGCGCCGCGGACCTTCGCTCCGGCATTCTGCGGGAGGAGAATCTGCGCAATATCTCCGAGAAGGTTCAGAGCGACGTGGACAAGCTGAAGGTCCTGTTCAAGGAAATTCTGAAGGAGACGGACATCGTCGGCTTCGATTTGATGGAGTACGAGCTCTTCCAGTCCGAGAAGTTTACGGAGCTGATGAAGGAGCTGCCGATCTTCAATGAATGAAAACGTCCTGAGCGCCCCGTTCCCGCAAAGCGGCGGGGCCGGGCGTTCGGAAAACGAAATGCCTTTCGTGCCCGGCCCCTGCGTCTTCGGGCTTCCCTGCGGCTGTGGGCAGGGGTCGGGAGATTGGATTTTTTTGCGTCCCGGCGGCGTCTTTGCACTGCTGCAGACTCGCTTCGGGCCGCTTCGCATACCCGGTGGAGAAAATAAAAGAATGGAGCATACCAAGCTTGCCTCGACTCGCTGGCTCGAGTCCCAGAATGCGCTCACCAAGGGCGTGGCTGTTTTGTTTGGATCCCTGCTTTTGACTGCGGGCTCCTACATTACGGTGCCCATGGTTCCGGTGCCGATGACCATGCAGACTTTTGCCGTGATGGTGATTGGGGCGCTCTTTGGATGGAGGCTCGGAGGACTCACCGTGGCCTGCTGGCTGCTGCAGGGAGCGCTGGGGCTGCCGGTGTTCGCTCCCGGGGCGGCGGGCGGAATCGCTCGCTTTTTCGGGCCGACCGGCGGGTACCTGCTGTCTTTCCCGCTGGCTGCCATGATGACCGGCTGGCTGGTTTCCCGCGGTTGGGACGGCAGCCGCTTTATTAAAGGCTTTGCGGCGATGCTGGCGGGCAATCTTTTCGTCCTCGCTTTCGGCGGCCTCTGGCTGGCTGCGCTCATCGGCCTGGAAAAAGGGATGGCCCTTGGCGTGACGCCTTTTATTGCCGGCGCTGTGACCAAGTCCGTGCTGGGTGCGGCTGTGCTTCTCGCGGTTTCTGCCAGGCGCTTTGACCGGCGCTGACAGGCTGCCCGAAGCGGCGCTTTTAAGCTTTCCCTTTTCTGTAATCCCCGATTTTGGAAACATAGTCGGGGATTCTTCGTGTCCAGGCCGGGGCGGTGAATCCTGAACCATACGGGATCCGGCTCCTGGCCCTGCGGCAGGGGCAGCTCTGGCGCCTGCCGCAAGAGAGCCTCCGGGAACGAGGGGCTGCCGGGCTGTTTTAGAAGCCGGCCCTGGGCGAATGGAAGCTGCAGGAGGGCCTGCTGGCGGTCCATGGGCGTGCTGATCGGCCCCCTGTTGAGCGGCGGCTTTTCAGTCTGGGATCTTTTTTGGCAACAAAGCAGCCTCTTCCCCTGAGGGCAGGGCCGCCTGTCCCCTGACAGCGAATCGGGAGGCCGGCGCTGCTCTCCCTCTCGCTTAAAGGCTGCCAGGGGCATAAAAAATCCCGCAGAAACCCTTTGGCCAGGGTTTTCTGCGGGAGGAGAGCTTTAGGCTTTTATGCCTTCAGCAGCCGCTCAGTAGTTCTCTTTTCTCACTTCGAAGAAGCTGCGGGGGTGCATGCAGACGGGGCAGACTTCCGGAGCCTTCGTCCCGATCACAATGTGGCCGCAGTTGCGGCACTCCCAGACAGTGACGCCGCTCTTTTCAAAAACTTTCTTCTCCTCGACGTTTTTGAGCAGCTTGCGGTAACGCTCTTCATGGTTTTTCTCAATGGCTGCGACGCCGCGGAAGCGGGCGGCCAGCTCCGGGAAGCCTTCCTCTTCGGCATCGCGCGCCATCCGGTCGTACATGTCGGTCCACTCGTAGTTTTCGCCTTCGGCCGCGGCCTTCAGGTTCTCAGCCGTGTCGCCGAGGCCCCCGAGCTCCCTGAACCAAAGCTTGGCGTGCGCCATTTCGTTGTCGGCCGTTTTTTGGAAGAGGGCGGCAATCTGCTCATAGCCGGCTTTTTTGGCCACGGAAGCGAAATAAGTGTATTTGTTCCGGGCCTGGGATTCTCCCGCAAAAGCCTCAAGAAGGTTCTTTTCAGTCTTGGTGCCTGCATACTTGCTGTTTGTCATGCTGGGATCCTTATAAAAGTTAGCGTTTGTGAAAGCAGATACTGCAACTACAACCTCGATAGTCTATTCGAAGCCGCCAAAGCTCATGAAGCCTTGAACGCCTCAGAGAGCGCGGCCCGAATGGCCTGTTCGCTCGCCCGGTAAGAGCCCTGAACGAAGCCGCCGCTGCCGCCGCCGCGGCCGTTGAGCCGCTGGTTGAGGGTTTTGCTCACGTTCCGCAGTTCGGGGTCGCCGCTGTGGATCACGTAGTTGAAGGCGGGTCCTTCGGACTGGGGGCCGGAGGGGGAAAGCACTGCGACGGCGCCGGACTTGAAGCTTTCGGCGAGAAGGCCGCAGAATTTCCTGCATTCAAGCGGGGACAGCCCTTCCTCCACGTCCACCAGAAGCGGGCCATCGGCCTGCAGGGTCTCTGCCCGGAGGCGGAAATAGCGCTCGTTGAGAGCCGCGATCCTCTCGTCGCGCTCCTGCACTTCCTTCAGCACCTTGACCACTCCCGCAGCGGTGGCGTTGGGCTTCACGGAAAGAAGCTGAGAGACCTGGCGCGCCTGCTCGACCTTGAGCGTATAGTCGCGCAGGGCTCTGGCCCCGCAGACGAATTCGACGCGGGTGCCGCCGCGGTGCTTCATGGCCCCGAGGATCTTGAAGATTCCGACTTCGCTCGTGTTCTTCACATGCGTGCCGCAGCAGGCGCAGCGGTCAACGCCCGGGATGTCCACGATGCGGACTTTGCCCTTCAGTTCCTTTTTGCTTCTGTAGTCCATCTGCGAAAGCGCTTCCGGGCTGGGAAAGAGCGTCTGAACGCTGATTCCGGCGGCAATGGCCTCGTTGGTTTCCTTTTCAAGCTGCCGCAGGTCCTCCTCGCCGATGGGACCGTTGAAATCCACCGTGATGACGTCCTCGTCCATGTGGAACCCGACATTGTCGTATTTGAAGCGGCGGTGAACCAGACCGGAGAACATATGCTCTCCCGTGTGGTTCTGCATGTTGTCAAAGCGGCGCGGCCAGTCCAGTTCAGCCTTGACGGTCATTCCGGGCGTGAGCGGGCGGTCTGCAAAGTGAATGATGACGTCGCCGTTGCGGCGGACGTCATTGATCACGGCCTCGCCGATTTTCCCATGGTCGGCAGGCTGGCCGCCTCCCTCGGGATAAAAGGCGGTGTCGTTCAGGACGATCTCATAGCCCTTGCTGCCCTCGGTGCAGCTCACGACCTCAGCTGAAAAGGAGCGGCAGTAGGGGTCCCGGTAAAACAGCTCATTCATGCTTTCCATGTTGCTCAGACTTCCCTGGTAAGAAAAAACGTCAGCCGGCGGCGCCGGTCCGGTGCGGCAAGTTTACTGCGCCTGCCAAAGCCCGACGCGGGGCTTCAGGCTTTCGGGAGAAGGGCGAGTAATTTTTTTAAAACGGAGTCGGGGCAGCGCTCGTTCCACGCGGCGCTGATCACGAGCTCGAACCCGCCCTCCGACAAAGGAACGGCGCGGACGGCCCCGGGCAGAGTTCGCGCGCTGCTTTCGGGCACGAGCGCCACTCCCAGCCTGCAGCACACAAACGCGATCTGGCGCGCGATGGAGTCCACCGTGAAGCGGACTCTGGGAGAAAAGCCGGCGGCTCGGAAGAACCCGGTGATTCGGTCCCCGTAATCGGGGCTTTTGTCTCTGCCGGTCACAATCCAGTCCCGGTCGGCCAGATCGCTCAGGCGGACGGAGGCGGCCCCGCTGGCGGCGTCGGAGGACGGCACGATGAGCACGGGCTTTTCGCGCAGCAGCGCCCGAAGCTTCAAATCCTTGTTTTTGAATCTCTCGAAACGCCCGATGGCGAGGTGCAGTTCATTTTGGGACAGCTTGTATTCCGCCTCGGATGAATCAATTTCCTCGGTGAAAACGGAGACATCGGGCAAAGCGGCTGCCGCATCCTGCAGAATGTGCGGGACAATGTCCGTCATGGCCTCGTAGACGGCCCCGATTCGGATCACCCCGCGGGTCTTGTCTGAGATGGTTCTGGCGGAATAGTCCAGCGCCTCGGCCTGGGAGACCAGCGCTTCAATTTCCGGCATCAGCGCCTCGCCCGCCGGGGTGAGCCTGACCCCGGTGCGGCCGCGGATGAGGAAGCGGACCCGCAGCCGGGACTCGAGCTCGTTGATCTGGGAGATGAGCGGCGGCTGCGAAATGGCAAGAAGGCGGGAGGCGCGGCTGAAGCTGCCGCTGTCGGCAACGGCGGCAAGAATCAGCATCTGGCGAATCAGCCTGTAGTCGAATCGGTGCATAAAGGGGGTTCCGGCAGAAAAAATCGATTCGCTTCATTGTCAGGCCCGCTCAGCGCACTGGCAAGGGCTTCGTCGGCGTGCCAGAGATCGGTTGAAAATGAAAGTAATTTTCATTAATATTTGTTGCGCTGCAATTTTCGTTTAATAAAAAAGGCAGAAACATGAAGAAGACTTTGCTAGCCGCAGCGATGCTCGCGGCTTTTTCGGGCGCCGCTTCCGCCGCTTCGGTGACGCTCTACGGCACGATCGACACCGGGCTGCAGTATCAGCACCAGAAGGCCGACGGCATGGACTCGACCAATACCGTCAGCATGGAAACGGGGCAGAAAGACACCTCGCTCTGGGGACTGACGGGCACTGAGAAGATTGGGGATGCCGAAGTGTCCTTCAAGCTCGAGAATTCCTATAACTCGGACGACGGCACCCGCACGGACGACCGGCTCTTCGACCGCGAGGCTCAGGTTTCCGTCTCCGGACGCTACGGCACTTTGTCGGCGGGCCGCCTGGGCGCGCTCTCGGCCGCCGTGGGCACCTATGACATGGTGTATCTCGTGGGCGACGCCTACGACGGCGGCGACGGGGACGCCTTCGGCCTGGCCGCGGCTCCCACTCTGGACAACGCCCTTGTGTACCAGACTCCTTCGTTCGCCGGCTTCAAGGCGACTCTCATGTATTCCTTTAACGCCGACCAGGTCTCCAACAGCAGCCGCGAGAACACCTCGATGGTGGACCGCTACTTCGGCGGCGCCCTGAACTACGAGAAGGGCCATTTCCAGGCTGTCCTCGCCTACGAGTACCTCAACCGCGCGAGCGCGGGCGACGCCGCCTCTCCTCTTTCGAAGAACGGCCAGCTCGTCAATCTGGGCTTCAATTACAACTTTGAAAACGTGGCCCAGGTCTTCCTCCTCGGGCAGTATTTCAAGGGCTGGGATCTGTCGGCCGCGGGCGGCGAGTCTCTGACCGATGCTTACGGCGTCGATGCCGACGACGTGCTGGGCTCCTACGACAAGGGGCTCGAAGGCTGGGGAGCGCATCTCGGCGCGATTTTCCCGGTGGCCGGCGGCGACCTCACGGGCGCCCTCTACTACGTGGACTCCAAGGCGAAGTCCACCCAGGGTCTGAAAGACGCGGATCTCACCTACTTCGGCGCTTCCGTCCGCTACGCCTATCCGCTTTCGAAGCGGACCTCGGTCTACGCGGGCGCCCGCTACAGCCAGGCCAAGGCGAAGGATTTCGGCGCCAAGCTGCAGACGACTTCCGTCTACACGGGTCTGTCGCACTCCTTCTGACGCAGCCTGAGGCCTGATCAGCAGGCTTTTTGAGCCCCCTGCGAAGTTTTTCCGCAGGGGGCCTTTAAATATGGGAAAATACAGCCGCCCGGCAGTCCGCCGGGATTTTTATTGGCGGTTTGAGCAGCAGTCGCAGGGGGCGGCATGGCAGAAGGTGCGTTGGAGAGGCTGAAGCAGCGCGATTTTGAGGAGCCGCTGCCGCCCGGCATGCAGATGCCGGTGCCGGAGGCGGACTCGCCCGAGCGCCGCGCGGTCGTTCAGTCCGTGGCCGCGGGGCCTTCCTACGCAGCCCTCAGCTTCTCGCGGCTTCTCGGCACGGGCGCTCCGCTTGCTTCCTGCGGCAGGGTGCCGCCCAGCCTCACGGGCATCGAGGATTTTCTTGTGACGCCGGGCGGCGAGCGCATCCCTGTGCGCTACGCCGTGGTCGAGTCCGAAAGGCTCATATCAAGGCCGGTGTCCGAGGATCTCTTCTCCCCGGGCCGCAGCCTTTACTCCGCTGAGCTGCCGCTTCTCGTGGTTTCCGGTTTCCTCAGAGCCGTGGGGCTTGATGAGGCTTACCGCGGGGGCAGGGCGGAGGACTACCGCAGGCGCCTTCTGGAGGATGCGGGATTTCTGGGCGTTTCAGCCCGGCGGATCAGGGCGCTTCACCGCCCCGTGCTCGTCAGGCTGATGCCTGCCGGGCGGGTGTCTCCGGCGCTTTCCCTTCTGGGCAACGAGCCCGCCTTTCTGCTCGAGACGCAGCCGGAGGACCAGACCGCGCCCCTTTCCGTCCAGCCGGAGTTTCCGACGCAGGGCGCGCCGGCCCGCCCCATCCCCACGCTCTGGCTGGAGGACGACGGCCGTCCCTCGCTCGCTTCCTATCTGGAATTCATACGCCGGCGCGCCGTCGGCGACCAGACCGGCTGCTGGGACTCCGAGGGGCTGCCGCGGACCTGGGTCTGTGAGTCTTTCCGCAGAACAGAGCTCCTCGCGGCCTTCGGACAGTCGGTGGAGCCGCTGCTTAATGCAGCCGTTAAAAGCGGAGAGCTTTCAAGAGTGGCGGACGCCATGCTCGCGGCCGTTCCGCTGGCTCAGGGGCTTGAAAGAGCCGGCGTCACGGCGTTCACGAGCCTGTTTTCGGAGGCGGCCTCCTATGCGGTCTGCGCCACGGGCCGCGGAGTGCCTTTGCTGGAAAGGCTCCGCCAGGGCGAGCTCACGGTGTCGCTGCCGGCGCAGTACTGGCTGTTTCACGCCGCCTCTTCGGGGCGCGAGGAAAAAAGGGACTACAGGGCCTGCCTGAGGCGGCTCGAGGAAACCCTGTCCCGGCGCTCAACGAGGCGGGCGAGGCACCTGCTCGCTCAGAAGGTGGCGGAAAACTTTGCCTTCTGGCTGATCAGCGCAGTCCCGGCCCGGATGCAGGAGTTTTACCGCGGATGAAGGCCCTGAAGCTCTGCGTCAAGGCCCGAGGGGGTCTTGAAATTCTGCATTTGCATTACTATGTTCTAAGTACTATGCACTACAAGCCTGCTAAGGGCGGAGGGGAAAAAATGGCAAATTACATGAAGCACATTAAGCCGATCGATTTGAATGAAGGCACTCTGAGACTGCTCAACCTGGGCGAGACCATTGTGATTTCAGCCACCGACGGGAAGGAGACGGATGCCATGGCCGCGGCCTGGTGCTGCAATCTGGACATGAATCCCACAAAGCTCACGGTTGTCCTCGACAAGACGCACAAGACGCGCGAGATCCTCGAGCGGCAGCCCAAGGGGGAGTTCATCATTCAGATCCCGAATGTGAAGACGGCTCCCGTCGCCTTTGCCCTGGGGTCCGTATCCGCCCATGATGATCCGGACAAGCTCGAGCACTGCGGCGCGAAGTTCTTTGACCCGGAGGGCCTGGGCCGCCCGTTCCTCAAGGGCTGCAACGCCTGGATCGTCTGCCGGCTCATCCCCGAACCTCAGAATCAGAAAAAATATGATCTGTTCATTGGCGAAGCGGTGGCGGCCTGGGCGGACGACCGGGTGTTTGACGGCCGGCACTGGCATTTCCGGAAGGCCGGCCGCGCCTGGCGCACGATTCATTATGTGCAGGGCGGGCGCTTCTACATGATCGGCAGGGGCTTTGATCTCTGAGTGACCGCTTATAGCTTCAGCCAGGGTCCGCGCGATCCCGGCTGAAGTTTCAGGGCTTTAATCCAGGCCATTTCATTTTTCTAAGATTTTTCTCCGGAGAAGTCCGTTTCTGAGGATGAATTCTCATGCTGCGCCGTTTTGCGTTTCGAAATTTCCGTTCCTACAGCAAGGATGCGAAGCTGGTTCTGACCGCGTCCTCCCGGCTGCCGGAGGCCCGGGAAGGGCATGCGCTCAGCCGCTCTGGCGTGCTGCCTGCTGCGGCCCTGTTCGGAGGCAACGGCAGCGGGAAGTCCAACCTGATTCGGGCGCTTGCCGTGGCCGTTGAGGGAGCCCTCGGCGAAGGGCGCTTCCAGTACCCGGTGGCCGAGCCCAGCCTTTTGAGCGGAGGGGATGAAGCCGGGGAATCGGGCTTTGAGCTCGAGCTGGCCGATCCCGCGGGGACCCGCTACCGCTACGGGCTGAGCCTGGATGCGAAGGGCGTCTGCGCTGAGAGCCTGGAGGTGAAGGAGAGCGGCGGCTGGGAGCTTGTTTTCTCCCGGTCCGACGATGCGCTGGAGCTCACCGGGCTCACGCCGGCCGCGGCCCAGGCGGCGCTTTCCGGCGTGATCCGCCGCGAGACGATGATGTCCGCCCTCTCTTCCGTCCGGGATCCCAGAATCCGGGGCTTCCGTAATCTGCTGGGAGGCTTCCGATTTGTGAATTCGGAGGAGGGCGCGGAGCTCCCGACGGATTTTGGGCGGCGTCTGCGCACGCTGCAGGCCCGCTCGAATCTCGCGAATTTCCTCGCTTCTTTCGACGCTTCGGTGACCGGCTGCAGCGTCGAGCCGGCCAAGGCGGGCCGGAAGGCCGCCCGTCTTCTGATCAGGCACGGCACTGGCGGCTCAGGCCGTGATCTGCAGCTGCCGGTGAGCGAGGAGTCGGCCGGCACCCGCCGCATGGTTTCGCTTTACTTTGTGCTGCGCGATGTGCTGCTGCGGGGAGGCGTCCTTGTGGCCGACGGGCTGAACGCCGGCCTTCATCCGCTGCTCACGCGAGAGATCGTGCGGCTTTTTGCGAGCGCTCAGGACAATCCCCGTGGGGCGCAGCTTTTGTTTTCAACCCAGGACTCCTCGCTGCTGGGCTTCAAGGAGCTCCGGCGCGATGAAATCTGGCTTGTTGAGAAGTCGTCGAAAGGAGTCTCCTCATTGAAGCGGCTGGTGCGCAGCAGGAGCGGGCGCAAGCCCCGGGCCTCCAAGCTTGAGAAGGCCTACCTTGAGGGCAGACTCGGAGGAACGCAGGCTGTAAAGGGCCTGCCCGTGCCGGCTCCGCAGGGCAGGCGGCCCGGCAGACCGAATCCCTCCCCGGAGTTCAAGGACTCGGTCATTCTGGTGGATGAGGACACCTTCCGGAAAATCGCCAGACGTAAATAAGCCCTGCGGGGCGGACCGCTGCCCGAGACCCGCGGGTCAGGGCGGCAGGCTGAGGCCCGAAGCGCGGAGCTTCCCTTCCTTTTTCCCTCTCGGGCCTTGCCGCGGCCCGCGGATCAAGGCCTCTCAGGGGCGGCCTGGATCAGGGCGAGGGCGCGGCGGGAAAGCGGAGTCTGCCGGTCTTCGCACCAGGCGGCCGAGAGCTCTATCACCGGACCCACGTCGGACAGGTGCACGGCTTTGACCGAAGGGGGCACCATGCGCGTGAAAAAGGCGGGAACCAGCCCGATGCCCTGGCCGCAGCCCACATAGGCCATCTCCCGCATGGTCGTGCTGACCTCATGGCGGATCCGGGGGTCAAATCCAGCAGTTCTGCAGGCGCCGATGAGCGAGTCTACGAAAAAGGGCGAAATGCTGCGCGCCGGCAGAACGAACTCCTCGCCGGAAAGGTCCGCGAGCCGGATGCGGCCCCGGCCTGCCAGACGGTGGTCCAGAGGAAGCAGGGCGACCGGTTTCTCCCTGAACAGAAGCGCCCTTTGGATGAAAGGGCTGCGGGGACGCCCGAAATAGCCGGACGCGAAGGCGATCCTGCCCGAGAGCAGCTCGGACTCCGCGTCTCCTGAGTCGATTTCCTTGGTGTAAAGGGCAAGGCCCGGCATGGCCTTCTTCAGCCGGTAGCGGAACTGAGGCACCCACCCCAGCATGGCCTCCAGAACGGCGCCCGCATTGAGCACGCCGCACTGGCCCTCGCGGATCTGCCGCACGGAATAGTCGAGCTTCTCCGCCTCGCCGATCAGGCGCAGCACGTCAGGCATCATCGCCTCGCCTGCCTGAGTCGGGGTGACGCCGCGCGCATTTCTCTGCAGCAGCTTCATGCCGAGCCTCGCCTCGAGCTCGTCGAGCTGGGCCGACAGCGGCGGCTGGGACATGGCTAGCCTTTTGGCGGCCCGGCGGATGCTTTTCTCCTCGACGACGACGGCAAAAAGCAGCAGCTGCCTGATCAGGCGGTAGTCGAAGCGTTTGACGATCATGGCGTCTCCAGGGGAGGAGTGATTCGGTTTCTTTGCTTATGTGCAATAAATTTTGGTTCACTGTTTATTTTAATGACCAATAAAATATTGCGTATATCGAATGAAAACGAATCACCAGCATGTCAAACAGTCTTCTGATGTATGCCTTTGTGGCGCTGATCACCTGCCTCACGCCCGGGGCGGGCGTGCTCTACACCGTGAGCAACGCCTTTCGGTTCGGAAAGAGCAACGCCTGGCGCTCTCCCGTGGGCAATGCGCTCGGCGTGGCCTTCATGTCGGCCGTGTCGGCCACCGGGCTCGGGGCGGTCATAGCGGCCAACGGCCTTGCCTTCACGGCGATGCAGGCGGGCGGCGCGCTGGTGCTGGTCTGGCTGGGATGGAAAAACTGGAAGGCGCCGGCGGTGGATCTCGCGCGGCTCGGGCAGGCCGGCAGCCTGTCTGCGGCTTCCCGCCAGAGTCCTGTGCGGCGGGTGATTCCGAGCGCCGCCGTGCTGCAGGTGTCGAACCCGATGCTGATTGTTTTTCTTCTTTCGCTGATGCCCCCCTTCATCAGCCGCAGCGCGCCCTACGGGCCGCAGGCCGCCCTGCTGTCAGCGCTTTACGTGCTGATCTGCCTTCTGGTCCATCTTGCCTACAGCTACACCGCCTGCTTTGCGGGCCGCTATCTGAGGGGGCCGCGCTTCAGCTGGTGGCTCAACCGCATCAGCGCTGTTTTATTCTGGCTTTGTGCGGCCGGCGTGCTGTGGCACCTGATGCGTCCCTGACCGTGGAGAGAGCCCGGAAGCCCTTCCGGCGCACGGAAAGGTGAGTCCCCCCTTCAGAGGAAAGGGGGGGCTTAGACCGCGGCCCGCGCCTGCGGTCTCAGGCGTTTGCGGGGGCGGGCAGGAAGCCGCAGCCCTGCAGGAGCGTCTGCCCTTCAGGAGAAAGCAGCAGAGCCTCCAGCTCTTTTTTGAGCGATCCGGGCGCCTTGCCTGTTCTGGGGAAGCAGCCCCAGCAGACGATCTTCGGGCAGACGCTGTCTGGGATGGGATGCAGCATCAGGCCTTCGGCCTTCATGCGCTCCGAGGCGCTTTCAAACACCACCGCGGCGTCGATGCCTTCATGGCTGAGCATGAAATGCGCCCCGGTCTCCCGATCGAGCTGCTCGTCGGTGTGGTTGCCCCCGATCAGCGCCACGGCGTGCTGGCCGACAATGCGCGAGCCCAGCCGCCCGGGGAGCGCCCTGGCGATGTTTTTGAAAAGCAGGGCGGCCCAGTCGCCTTCGGGCGAAACGCGCGGAGTGCTCATGCCGATCGTCGTGGAAGGATCGCAGAGAATCTCCGCCCAGTCCTGATTCTGGAAACGGCGTTCGCTGCGTGTGGCGACAACCAGCCGGTTGCCTGCAAAGGCAAAGAGCTCATGGGCTTTCACGGCTTTCTGAAGCGCGGCCGGAGAGGCTTCGTCCGCGGAGCAGAAGACGTCGCAGGGCATAAGCCCCTCGATGTCAGTCCGGAGGGCGCCGGACTGACCGAAGGTGAGCTGAAGCGTGCAGCCGCTTTTTTCCTTGAACAGCGGCGCGATTTTTGCAAAAGCGTCCTCGAAGCTGGTGTCGGCGAAAACCGCGAGAGTTTCTGGCTGAGTCATGAATGTGGTTCCTCTGGCTGGGGAAAAGAACCGGGCTTTTTCCCCTCCTGCGGGAGCGGCGCCGCGTCGGGCGCAATGCTCTCTACAATCTCTCTGCTTATCTTAAGGCATTCGGCAGGATCCTTAAGAGGCGCGCCGTCGATTTGGAAGATGTCCTCGGCCCGCTCGCCCAGCGTGGAGATCCGGGCGGTCTGCAGATTGACGCCCGAGCGGGAGAGCACGCTCGAGATGGTGTAGAGCAGGCCGGGCCGGTCATTGCAGATGATGGAGAGCAGCCAGCTGTTGCCCAGGGCGTCGGGCTCGATCAGAACGACCGGGCGGATGGGGAAGTGCCGTGAATGTCTCGAAAGGGGGCCGAGCTTCACCGGCGGCAGAGGCTTGTCCGAGGCAAGCGCGCGGCTCACGGTCTCGGCAATGGCCTGCGCGGCCTCCTGCGGATCCGGGCGCCGGCCGAGATCCATGACGAGGAAGGTGTCAAGAGCCCGGCCGTCGCGGGTGGTGTGGATCCGGGCGTCGAGCACCGAGGTGCGGCACCGCTGCAGGCAGCCCACCAGCGTGGTGAAAAGGCCCGCGCGGTCCGGCGCGCAGACGAGAACTTCGATGCCTGAGAGCCTGGGGGCGGGGCGCGCCCGCACCAGGGCTCCGGCGCCCGTCCAGGACGAAAGCGCCGAGGCGTGCCAGGCAATGTCCTCGGCCGAGTGCCGCAGGAAGTAGGCCACGTCGAGCGAGGCCCATATTTTTTCGCACTCCTCGGTCGTGACGCCAGCGCCGCGGGCGAGGTCCAGCGCCGCAGCCTTGCGCAGCTCGAGCAGAGAGCTGCGCGTCGGAAGATTTCCGCCGAGCTGGGCGAGCGTGGCCCGGTAGAGCTGCTCGAGCAGCGCTCCCTTCCAGTCGTTCCAGACCTTGGGGCCGGTCGCCCGGATGTCGCAGACCGTGAGCAGGTAAAGGGCCTTGAGCCGTTCCGCATTCTTGACGACCGAGGCGAAGGCTTTGATGACTTCGGGATCGGCGATGTCCTGCTTCTGCGCGACGCGGCTCATCGTGAGGTGCTCGCGCACGAGAAACGCGATGAATTCCGTGTCCTCGCGGCTGATTCCGCAGGCCTCGCAGAAGGCGCGGGCATCGGCCTCTCCGAGCAGCGAATGGTTTCCTCCCCGCCCCTTCCCGATGTCGTGAAAGAGGGCGGCGACAATGATCCGCCAGGTCTCGGGCAGCTCCCCCATGATTTCCGACAGGAGCGGGAACTCGTGGGCATGCTCGGCGTAGACCAGGTGCCGCAGCCCCCGGATCACCTGTATGGTGTGCTGGTCGACGGTGTAGACATGAAAGAGGTCATGCTGCATCTGGCCTTCGATCCGGCTCCAGGCGGGCAGGATGAGCGAGAGCACTCCCCAGGTGTTCATGTCGCGCAGCGTCCGGTAAACCCCGGCGGGCAGCTTCAGAATGCTGAGGAAGACCGAGCGGCTCTGCGCGTCGGCCGCAAACCGGGCGTGCGGGTTGTGGACGGCGTGCCAGAGCTCGCGCACCAGACCGATGGACGGACGCTGCACGAGAGGGTTCGTCGCGCGCAGATAAAAGCCCCGGAGGATATTGACGAGGCTGTCGTCCAGGGCGCCCCGTCGGCGCAGGTCGAGCTCCTCGCCCCGGGCCTGGAAGACCTCGTCGATGGGCACCGCGGGAGCCGAGGAGCGCCCGGCGAACCGGTCCGAGAGCGCCTGCAGCTGGATCAGGCAGAGCTGGATCACGGACTTGGCGTTCCGATAGTAGTCCTTCATCAGCATTTCAGAGGGCCGCAGGTCGCCTGAGCCTTCGATGCCCATGGAGCGCGCCACAGCGTTCTGAAGGTCAAAAAGGAGTCGGTCCTCGTGCCGTCCGGCCGCAAGATGCATCTCGATGCGAAGCCGCTGCAGGAACATCAGGCAGCGGCGCATGGCCTCGGCCTCGCGGGTCGTGATGAGGCCGTTGACGGAAAAATCGTAGAGCGAGTCCCCGAAGCCCGAGGCGCGGGCGATCCAGGCGAAGACCTGAAGGTCCCGCAGTCCGCCGGGATTTTCCTTCACGTTGGGCTCGAGGGCATACGGGGAGTCGCCCGTGCGCGCGTGCCGCTGGTGCATCTCCAGCATCTTGTCGCGGAAAAAGTCCCGGGGGACGAGCCGCTCGAGGAACTCGCTTTTCATCTGCGAGTAGAGCTCGCTGCTGCCTCCGATCAGGCGGGATTCAAGCAGGGCGGTGGCCACGGTGATGTCGCTGCTCGCCTCGAGGCACTCCCGCACCGTCCTTTCCGTTCCACCCACCGTGAGCCCGAGGTCCCAGAGCGAAGTGAGGAAGACCCCGACCGGCGCGCGCTGCTCCTCGCTCCAGTGCTCGGGCACCAGCACGAGGATGTCGAGGTCGGAGTAGGGGAACATCTCCGCGCGGCCGTAGCCTCCCACCGCCACCAGGGCCAGAGTCTGGGGCAGCCCCTGGGCGGCGGCCTGGCGCATGACGGCCTGATCGGTGAGGGACGAGAGCGTGCTCAGCAGGGAAGGCGCGTCCCCGCTGTCTTTGAAAACGCTGAACGCGTGGGCACGTTCCTGATCAAAACGCCTGCGGTTTTCGGAGAGAATTCTCATGGCCGGCTTCCTTGCTGAGACTTTGGGCGGCGAAAGCCGCGCCGCAGCCCCGTGGCGCTTTCCGGTCCCTTTGACCCGGCCCTTTGCAGAAAATGATTTCCATGGGCTGCCTGCGGGCCGGTTCGGCGCAAATCTGTCATAGCCCGCCCGGGGGCGGGCAAAGAATGCTTCGCAATGAGATCAAGTGTACTCAAGCCGGCCCCCCGCGGGGGGCTGGAGCGGCGCAGCGGCGTGAGCCGGCGTTTTCTCCCGCGCCGCACCCGGCTCGGGCGGGCTGGTCCTACAATAAGGACTTTTATTTAGTGCTTCGCTTTTGCTCCGGGAGCCGGCTCTGCGGCTTCCGGACTCTTTCAGACCTTTGCCATGACTAACCATCTCGCCGGCCCCCTCTACATTCTTGTGAGCGCCTTGTTCTTTTCCGTCACAGGCACCCTCCAGGCGCTTGCTCCCTCCGGGGCGACGCCCTGGGTCGTGGCCGAGGTGCGCATGCTGGGCTCGGCCGTGGTCCTTTTTCTCTGGTGCCTTGCGGCCGGGAGGCTGCCGCGGCTCACGAAGAACCTGCCCTGGAAGGCCATCGTCATCTGTTCGGCCTGCACCTGCTGCTACCAGATTTTCTTTTTCTACGGGGCTTTGAAGCTCGGGGTCGCGGTGGGCACCGTGGTCTGCGTCGGCGCAACTCCGGTGATGTCGGCCGTGATTGCACGGATTTTCTTCGGCCAGAAGCCCCGGCCGGTCTGGTATCTGGCCACGCTCATTGCCGTGGCGGGCATCGCGCTGCTTAATGTGAAGAGCTTTCAGGCCGGCAGCCTCGGGTGGGTGATTTTCCCGCTTCTCGGCGCTTTCGTTTACGGCATTTACATGAACGAGAGTCCGCAGGTCTCAGCCGGAATGGAGCCCGAGGCCGGCATCATGATCTCGCTTTTCATCATTTCGATCGCGCTTCTGCCGGCGCTTTTTGTTTTCCCCGTGGACTGGATCTGGGGCAGCGCCCGCGGACTGGGCGTCTGCGCGGCTTTCGCGCTTGCGGGCGGCATAGGCTTCGGGCTGTTTTTCATGGGCATGAAGACGACGACGCCCGTTGTTTCCGCGACGCTCTCGCTGGCCGAGCCGATGGGGGCCGCCTGCTGGGGGATTTTTCTGCTGGGCGAGGACTGCAACCTGCCCACGCTGGCGGGCATTGCGCTCATCCTTGCTTCGATCGTGCTGCTTATCAGGGACGGAGCGAAGGCGCAGAAGCAGGCCTCGTCCTGAGGCCGGGCCGCTGTCGGCAAAGGACAGCGGCGCCGTGCGCGCCGGGCTTCAGTAGGCGATTTTGAGCGAATTGCCGTCCACGGCGCGCCCCGGGCCGTCCGTGATCGGGAAGCTTTCGCCCTCTTTCTGGCCGATCGTATCGCCCGCCTTGAGCCTGACGTGATAGTCGAGCATGTAGGTCGCAGCCGTCACCATCAGGTTGAAAATGTCCTGCGGCTCGTGCAGCGAGCGGATCACCTCCACCTCCCGCGCTCCGAGCCTGGCCAGGCCGAAGGTGTAGCCGTTCATGCATTCCCCGTCCTCGTGGGGATAGAGCCCGAAGTAGACGAGGTTCATCACGGGCACCCGGCCCCGGCGGCAGTCCGCTTCTGCGTTCGTTTTATAAAAGAGGGGTGACATGAAGGTTCCGGCTGTGAGGACGCCGCAGGCGGCCGCCTGCTTGAGGGCGCTCGCCGTGAGCTTCACGGCGAGGCAGCCGGCGTCAAGCGGTTCGTGCCCGTTGTGCTGGACGCTCACCGTCACATAGGCCTGATGGGCTTTCGCCGTCTCCTGGGCCTCGGGCCACAGGTAGTTGGTCTGCGCCTGGCGCTGCGCTCTGCCGTCGGGAACGGGCACGGGCGTCATAGCGACGCAAACCATCATGCCGTCGATCAGCGTGACGAGCGAGCCGTTTTCTTCTCCTACGTCCGAATCCTCGGTTTCAAAGCCCCAGTCAGCCTTCAGGTTCTGGGCGTATTGTTTTGCGGAAAACTCGGGTCTTGCAAGCAGGACCACCGTCTGGGTGGCGGGGTTGTCTTTCGGCGCCTTTTTGTCTTCAGCCATCAGCTCTCTCGAATACAGGAATGAGGTCAGAAGGGCATTTTGACATTTTCCGCCGCCGCAGGGAAGAGCGCTCCGGGTCCGGGGCGGCTCGCCGGCAAAAAAAGCCGGCCCGCACAGAGGCGGGCCGGCTGAAGATCGTGTTCGCGGGATCAGTCGAGCACGAGCATCACGCCGCCAATCACCAGAATGGCAACGATATTGATGATGAAGCCCGCCCGCAGCATGTCAATGATGCGGATCTTGCCGGTGCCGAACACAATGGCGTTCGGAGGCGTGGAAATCGGCAGGATGAAGGCTGCGGAGGCGGCCAGCGCCGTGCCCATAAGGATCGGCTGAGGCGGCAGCCCCAGGGCCTGGGCCACGGCCGCGAGCAGCGGCATCATCATTGCGGCCAGCGCGGTGTTGGAGGTGACGCCGGTGGCGAATGTGACGATGGTGATGACGCCAAAGAGCACCGCCGGGAACGGCGAGCCCGCCAGAACGGACACCTGGGCTCCGATCAGCTGTGCCACGCCGGTGTGCTGGATGGCGGAGGCGAGGGACAGGCCGCCGCCGAAGAGCAGGAGCACGTCCCAGGACACGGCCTCATTGGCGGTCTTCCAGTCCATGGCCATGGTGCCCTTGCGGTCGACCGGAATCATGAAGGTGAGAACGCCCATGCCCATCGCGATGACCGCGTCGGTAAGGTACTTGAAGGGGCGGAACCCGTCAATGTCGATCGCACGCAGGGTGCTGCCGGAGAACCACAGAATGGCGGCAACGAGGAAGCACGCCCCGACGGCGATCTCGCCGTGGGAGAGGCGGCCCATGCTGCGCAGCTCGTTTTTCACCCAGGCCTTTCCGCCGGGAATCTCACCGCCGATGTCGCGGAACATGACGCTGGTGAGAATGAAGAATGCTGCGAGGAACATGATCAGTGTGACTGGAACGCCCACCTTCATCCAGTCCATGATGCTCACGGTCTGGCCGTACGTCTGCTCCATGAAGCGCATGTAGATGCCGTTAGGGGGAGAGCCGATCAGGGTGGCCATGCCGCCGATGGAGGCGCCGTAGGCGAGGCTGAGCAGGATGCACAGCGAAAAGTTATGCTCCTGGCGGGCACTGTGAGGGTCATTGCCGCTTCTTGTGGAATGAACGAGCGCGATCAGGGCCATCGCCACAGGAACCATCATGGCCGCCGTCGCCGTGTTGCTCATGAAGGCTGACAGGAAGGTCGTTGTGAACATGAGCCCGAAAGTCATCTTTCTGGGAGTGGTCCCGATGATGCTCATGACGAACAGGGCAATCCGGCGATCGAGCCCCCAGCGCATGACGCCGCCGGCGAGCAGGAATGCCCCCATGAATAGAAACACCGTATCGGATGCGTAGGGGGCCATGGCGGCCGATACTTTGGAAATCTGGAAGAGCGGGAAAAGCACCATCGGGAGCATCGAGGTGACTGCGATAGGCACCGTTTCAAAGCACCACCAGATGGCCATCCAGACCAGAACGCCGAGACAGGCGCGGCCGGCTGAGGAAAAAGTTGCGATGCTGCCGTCAGCCATCGTGTAGGTCGACGGCATCGAGAAGTAGATCAAGGCGCACAGCAGAGGCCCGGCGATCATCGACCCATATCGCATCAACAGATATCGCTGCTGGGCGGTTGTGTCAGACATTTTTGTAGTCCTGTAAATAATGAGGGGCAGGAAGGATTTCCCGTTGAAAGCCGGCTGGACGGCCGTGAATCGGGGGAAACTCAGATACATCATCCCTCATCGTCAGGCCTTTATTCTTTGATTTGGATCAAAACAAAAAGAAAGTCTTTACATAATTTCATGGGTAACCTGAAAAGGCTAGGCGGTGCTGCTCAGAAAGATTGATCAAAATAAAGGGGGCTTCCAGCGCATTGCTTTGGAACTGAATGAATAATATATTGATACAGCCATGAAATCATTCACCATTTTCATGATCAGCGCTGCCGTGCTCGTGCTCGGAGTCTTTATACTGGCCGGGCGGAACCGCGACAGCGGTCCTTCCATTGAGAAGGCGCAGGTCCTGGTCGAAAAGGCGAACCAGGGCGGCGCCGAGGAGGCGCTGGAGCTCGCCCGCCGCTACGGGTTCGGCAACCGGGACCTCAACCAGGACTGGAAGGAGGCGAGGCAGTGGGCGGAGCGGGCCGCGGGGCTCGGCAGCGCCTCGGCGAAGACTGCGGTGGCCGCCATGCAGATCCGGGGGCTCGGGGGGCTCGCGGATCCCGCCGCCGGAGAGCGGGAGCTTCGCTCCGAAATTCAGGGCGGCAGCGTTGAGGCGGCCTATGTTCTGGGGCGGCTCGGACTCACTCCGGCCTCGGCGCAGAGCAGGCGCCTCGAAGGCCTTGCGCTCGTCCGCCGGGCTGCCCGCGGGGGCTTTCACCGCGCCCAGTACACCCTGGGGTGCCTGTATCTGTCGGGCGCGCCCGCCCTGTCGATTGAAAAGGACCCGGCCAAAGCCATGAGCTGGTTTGAAAAGGCGGCCCGACAGGCGGATTCGGACGCCTGCGGGGAACTCGGCCGCGGCTATCTTTACGGGACCGGGGTGGACATGAACTATCAGGAGGCCTACGCGTGGCTGTGCGCCGCCACGGACGCCGATTCCGGCTGGGATGCGCTCCGGGTGGAGGCCCGCCGCAAGCTGAGCTCCTTTGACGAACAGGACTACCGGGAGGCTGTCACCTACACCCGGCGGGAATACGGCCCCAGGCGATACCATCCGAGTCTCGCCGCCCGCGTGGCGGAAGCCGAAAGCGTCTTCTGACTGGTTTGCCCGGGGCAGAACGGCGCTTTTGCTGCTGTTTCCCCCGGAAGAAACGGGGGAGCCTCCTTTTCTCTGCGTTCCTACAAAAGCTTTTTTGTGTTTCCGGCCTGCGGGAAGCCGCGTGTTTCGGCGGGGGCCCGCGCCCAAAGAACGGCGATTTTATTTTTCAGCGGCTTTTCCTGAAGCTTTTCTTTTCTGGGGCTTCCGGCGGCAGGCCTTCGCTATTTTCTTCCGGCTCATGGGCCCGTCAGCCTTCGCAATCCAAGGCCGCGGGCTGAATGCGGCCTGCCTCTTCCGGTCTTTGAAGCGGGACTGTGTGTTTTATCTTAAATTCAGCGGTCGGGCGGCCTTGAGCTTTATCTTTACAATTCCTTCCAAAAAAATACGGAGAGGTTTCTTCCCTTTGAAATTCCCGTGTGAAACTTTTCTGCCGTTCAATATTAAAGAGTGGTCTAATGAGTTTTACGTACACTGTTTAGATTAGCCTGATTAAAAGAATAATAAAAATAAATGTTTTGAAATAAGCAAAGACGGAATAAAGTTATTATCTATATGTTTTATTGATGTAAATGATAGCGCTGGGCAGGCAAAGGAGGCCTGACGGCGGTAATTTTCCTGTTTTCGTTAGGGCTGCCTCCGGTTTGGCCATTCGAATTTAGTAATTATCAGCAGGCTGATTTTTTCTAATCGGCAGGAAAGATAATGAAAAAGAGGGCCTTTAATTTGCAATTTTTGTCTTTTACCTATTAAAATCCTTTTCAAAGATTGAATAAACCTATTTGATAAATGATTTATTCATTAGAAAAAGAGGATTAAATTAATGCTTGCTGAAAACAAGAAGCTTGACGCCAAAATCCAGGAAGCCCGCGAATTGAAGCGGCAGACGGAATCGATCATGAAGCAGATCCGCAAGTCTGCGATCCGCGAAATCCGTCAGTACATGCAGCGCTATGAAATTACTCTTGAGGATCTGAGCGCCGCCCAGACGCCCAGGGAAAAGGCCGCCTCAGCGGCCTCTGAAACGAAGAAAGCCAAGAAAAGCTCCATTAAGGCGAAATACAGAAGCGATGACGGGAAGCTCACCTGGACCGGCCGCGGGCTGAAGCCGAAATGGCTCACCGAAGAGCTGAAGAAGGGTCGTAAGCTGGAAGAGTTCCTGATCGACAAAAACTAAGATCCAGCGCGTTTCCCGTGATTTGAAAGGCTTCGGCATCCTGCGGATGAACCGAAGCCTTTATTTTGTCCGCAGAAAGCAGACTGAAATGAGAGGGAAGACCCCATAGGGGTTGAGCCAGCGGAGGCAGGGCGCGGGGAAACAAAATGAAGCCCGGCGGCCGTCCGGCTCCCTGAGCCTCAGGCGCGGCGGCGCTCCTGACTTTTACCTAAAAAGCCGTCCTCAACAAGGATAAATATCAATACAAACATAAATTTGTGAGGCGTTGATGTTTATCAAGCTTTGTCGTAATTATGTAGTTAGATTAGTGTTAATCATGATATGATGTAAATGTCTGACAGGAGCTTTCCCATGGCCATCTCCGTTTCAATCAAGAAGTTCAAGGGTGTGGAATACGTTTACATTTGCGAAAGCTTCCGAGACCCGCTTACCCGCAAACCCACCAGCCGTGTGCTGGCCAGCTACGGGAACAAAAAGAAGCTGCTTGAAAAAGACCCGGACGCCATGGAGAAGATCCAGAAACACGCCGAGCAGCTCAGGGCGGATTCTTCGCTGTACAGCCAGACGATCCAGGAAACAGTATTGTCGCGGGTCGCTGCGCCAAGCGCGGCAGACCGGCGGCCCGACTGCAGGACCTGTAAGCCGGCACCCTACAGGCTTCTGTGGGAGCAGCTGGGAATTTCAAATTATTTTCAGAACTATCGTCACAACTACCGGATCGGCTGGGACGTGGACAAGACGATTTTCTTTTCCGTCGTTTCACGGCTGATCGCCCCTTCCTCGAAGCGCTCCTCCTGGCTCAACAAGGAAAGATTCGTCTTCGACTTCAGCGACCTGCGCCTCGATCAGATTTACGACAGCCTGGACATTTTGGCCGACCGCAAGGAAGCTATCGTCAAAAAGCTCAATGACGGCATTGGGCGGCTCTACAAGCGCGACCTGACAATTGCGCTTTATGACGTGACCACACTGTATTTCGAGAGTTTTATTGAAGACGGCCTGCGCCGCCGGGGGATGAGCAAGGAGCATCGGACCCAGGAGACCCAGGTGGTGCTGGGGCTTCTGGTGGATGCAGACGGCATTCCGTTCAATTACGAAATCTTCCCCGGAAACACAGCCGAAGTTCACACCCTGATGGAGGTCGTGAAGAAATTCAGCCGGGATTACGGAGTCCAGAATGTCACGGTGGTTGCTGACAGCGGGCTGAACCAGTACATCAATCTCGAGGCGCTGCAGGAATCCAATTTCAACTTCATTGTGGGCTTCCCTCCCTACATCAAGCTGTCTGTGTCGGACCAGCAGAAATTACTGGACTGCGACGGCTGGCACTGGAGTTCCAGTCCGGATGACCCTCGGTGGGGAATCAAGGAAATGCCTTTGTCCATTGAGCGCACGGTCGTGGACAAAAGCACCGGCCAGCGAAGACCGGTCAGCCTCAAGGCCACCTGCATAGCCACCTATTCCGCCAAACGCTTTGAACACGACAGCCAGGAGCTTGAACTCAAGTGGCAGCGTGCTTCCGACCTTGTGGCAAGAGGCCCCGCCGCTGTGAAAGCGGCGGGGCGAAGCGGCTACAGAGGGTATGGAAATTCTTGTGGGCGCCCCCTTTAGGTTAATCGAAGAAAGGTGCGATCCTGTCTCCGAACTCAATGGTTAATTCTCGCATGGCAGTTTTCCAATAAGGTGATGGCCTCACCCATCTCCTCTCCACCTTTCGGATCGCCAGGTAAAGCAGCTTCAGCGCAGCGGTCTCGCTTGGGAAAGAAGCTCTTGTCTTGACAACCTTTCGCAGGTCCCGGTTCAAGCTTTCAATGGCGTTGGTGGTGTAGATCAACCGCCTGACGGCGGGTGAGAACTCAAAGAAAGGAATCACGCGATCCCATGCGTCCAGCCAGATTTTTTCGATGTAGGAATATTTTTTCCCAAGTTCCGACTGGGCAAAATCGTTCAGCGCCTGACGTGCTTCCTCGGCGTTGACAGCACGGTAAACAGGCTTCAGCGCAGCAACAACCGCCTTGTAATCCTTGTAGTTGACCATTTTGAGGCTGTTGCGGATCAAATGGACGATGCAGGTCTGCAGCATCGTTTTCGGAAAAGCCGTCTCCAAAGCCTCCTGCATCCCTTTAAGCCCGTCCGTGACGGCGATAAGAATGTCGTTGACGCCTCGATTCTTCAGCTCGTTAAAGACTTTAAGCCAGTATTTGGCACTTTCATTTTCGGCCATCCAAAGACCCAGGACATCCTTCTTTCCATCGGTATCCACGCCCAGGGCGATATGGACTGCCCGGGGAGTGACCACCCCGTTTTCGCCCCTTGTCTTGATCCTGATGGCGTCAAAGAAAATCACCGGATAGACAGGGCTGAGAGGACGGTCCTGCCATTTCTGAAGCTCGGGAAGTATGGCGTCGGTCACATCGCTGATGAACTCGGCGCTGGTTTCCATCCCATATTCGTCGTAAAGATAGCCCTGGATTTCCCGTGTCGTCAGGCCTCGGGCATAAAGGGCCAAAATTTTTTCGTCGAACCCATCCAGCGTCCTTTTGTGCTTCGGAACAATCCGGGGTGTGAAGCGGCCTTTGCGGTCCCGGGGTACGTCCACATGGATGGTTCCAAGCTTGGGAGACTTCAGGGTTTTGGAGCTGTGGCCATTGCGCTCATTGTCACCCGGACGTGCCTGGCCCTTTTCATAACCCAGATGATGGGTCATTTCGCCCTCCAGCATTTTCGTCAGCAGCCGCCCCAGCAGGTGGGCCATGAAATCATCCGCTTCCCCGGAGGATTTGATTTCCCGGCCGGACTTCTTCAGGTCTTCCAGAATCTGTTCCGCGAGTTTGTCAAAAGGATCAGGTGTGCGTCTCATATTTAGGCTCTCCAAGAAGCATTATCTCAGAGCGCCCACAAAATTCTTTACACCCTCCGGCTACAAAGCTTTTATCAAGCCGGGGACCACTAAAGTTGAGCTGAACTCAGCCCTTTACGACAAACGCCGCAAGTGGTGTGGATACATGGCGCTGCTCACCAATCTTGATTTGCAGAAGCACAAGCCCGCCGAAATCTACGGCCTTCTGCGGCAGCTCTGGCGCATTGAGAACAACTTTCGGATGCTCAAGACCGATCTTAGGGCCAGACCTGTGTTCGTTTGGACAGACCAGCATATCCGTGGGCATTTCGTCCTCAACTACATCGGCCTGGTTCTCCAGCGGCTTTTAATGAAGAAGCTGCGCGAGTCCGGTCTTGATGTTTCAGGCGCGGAACTCATTCGGGCGCTGGAATCAATGAAGATCAGCAGGCTGAAGGGGCTGAAGAAGGCTCAGTCTTTCCTCTACTGCTGCAGCAATGAGAACGCGGAGTCGCTCAGCGTCAGGAATGAAAAAGGAGATCTTCTCTCTTTACAGGAACTTTGCGACAAGATCCTTAACGCCTGCGGGATCGAGCCTCTGAAAGACCTTGAGACGGCTGAAAGCATCCGCAGGAAATTCCATTCTCGCCTGCCTATGGCTTAAAAATTTACCTACATCGCTGGATAGTTTTAAAAACAGCCGAAAGCCTTGAGTACCAGGCTTCCGCACAAGGTTTGATAAAGAAATCACGGAAAAGTCAGGACTAAGATCCAGCGCGTTTCCCGTGATTTGAAAGGCTTCGGCATCCTGCGGATGAACCGAAGCCTTTATTTTGTCCGCAGAAAGCAGACTGAAATGAGAGGGAAGACCCCATAGGGGTTGAGCCAGCGGAGGCAGGGCGCGGGGAAACAAAATGAAGCCCGGCGGCCGTCCGGCTCCCTGAGCCTCAGGCGCGGCGGCGCTTTTTTTTTGAGCGAAGAGACCGGGCCCGGCCCTCTGCGGAAAATGAGCGGGGTCTTAAAGAACCACCGGGAGTGAGCCTGCCCCGGGATTAGTGCGCGGCCTCAGGGCAGCGCTTTTTCGACCTTGGCAATGCGGGCCTTGGAGGAGAGAAAGGCCATCATCAGGGTGGGGTGCTTGGCCGCGAAAACCCGCAGGTCTTTCGACCATTCGTCGATCGCCTCCCGGTCCGTCCAGTAAAGAATGGTGATCCATTCCTTCTGCCCCTTCGCCTCCTCCAGCCCGAGAAAGCCCCGGGCCTTCGGCGTGGTCTCTTTGACAAACTCGTTGAGCTTGGTGAAGATTTCCAAAGTTCCCGGCGAAACGATCGTCGTCAGTGCGAGGCTGTAATAGGGGGGATTGGGAGTCGCTGCGGGCATGGCCTTTTTCCTTGAAATGGAGTCGTGGAACCGCCATCATAACCCTGCGGATTTCCGGAAGGGGCGCGGGGGAGTTCTCTCCTACAATAGAAGACTCATTTCAAGTCAGGGGCCGGCACATGACGCCAGAGAAGAAAAACCTGGATTTCGTGCGCGCGAAAAGCGCATTTTTCATCGATATGGACGGCGTCATCTACCACGGACGCTTTCTTCTTCCCGGCGTGAAGGAGTTCATCGCTTGGCTCAGGCGCAGCGGAAAGCTTTACCGCTTTGTCACCAATAATTCGCTTTTCACGCCCGAGGAGCTCTCCGGGCGCCTCAACCGGATGGGCATTGCCACTGAGCCGCGCGAGTTTTATACGAGCGCGATGGCCGCAGCCGAATTCTGCATTTCCCAGCGCGAATCGCCCAGCGCGTGGGTGATCGGGGCCAACGGACTGTACGAGGCGCTGGAGAAGGCGGGCGTGAGGATCACGGATGACCACCCCGATTACGTCATTGTGGGCGAGTCGCTCAGCGAGTACAGCTTCGAGTCGGTGGGCAGGGCCCTCACCCTGGTGCTGGGCGGCTCGCGGCTGATCGCAACCAACGCGGATATTACCGGTCCCGGCTCCTACGGCCTGATCCCGGCCACGGGGGCGATGGTCTCCCCCATTGAAATCGCCTCGGGGCAGAAGGCGTATTTCGTGGGAAAGCCCAATCCGCTGATGCTGCGCCGGGTGATGGACGGCTTCGGAGTGCATGCCTCGCAGTCCGTCATGATCGGCGACTCCATGGGAACCGACATCCGCGGCGGTCTTGAGACGGGCATGTGCACGGTCCTCGTGCTCTCCGGGCTCACGAAGCGAGAAAGCCTCGCCGCCTATGCCTATCGCCCGGACTTTGTGATTGAGGGCGTGGGGGACCTGGTGCCTTAAGGCCGGCGCAGCGGGGCAAAGGCGGACATGCTGATAGCAGTATGTGTATATCATGATGCGGTTAACGGCGTCTTTTTAAGCGCAGGCTTTTGCTTTAAGATCAGCGGCGCGGCCGGGGGATCCGGCCCTCATGCATTACCTAGGTGGAGAAAATGGCAAAAATCCTCGCAGTGGCCAATCAAAAGGGCGGCGTCGGGAAGACCGCAACAACGCATGCACTGGCCGCGGGACTGGCGGCCCGCGGCGAGCGGGTGCTGGCCGTCGATCTGGATCCCCAGGGCAACCTGTCCTATTCGCTGGGCCTGTCCGCGGGCCCGGGCGCCATGGCGCTGTTGCAAAAGAGCGCGGCCGCCCCGGAGGTGATCCAGTCCCCGGCCCTCGGGCTGGATGCCATCGCCTCTTCTCCCGACCTTTCGAGCGCGGACATTGCCATTGCCGAAACGGGCAAGGAATACAGGCTGAAGGAAGCCCTCGCGCCGATTGCCAGAAAATACAGCTGGATCCTGATCGACACGCCTCCGGCCCTCGGAGTGCTCTCGGTCAACGCCCTGACGGCCGCCTCGAAGGTGCTGATCGTGGCGCAGGCCGATATTTACAGCCTGCACGGCATAGAACGCCTGGCCGATACCGTTGCGACGGTCCGCCGCTACTGCAATCCGAAGCTGCGCATCGCGGGAATCGCGCTCACGCGCTTCAACCGCCGGCTGATTCTCGCGCAGCAGGCCTCTCAGGCGATCGACGCGCAGGCCCGGGAGCTGGGTACGCGCCTGCTCGCGGCCCGCATCCGCGAATGCTCTGCGGTGAAGGAGGCCCAGGCCATGAAGCGCGACATTTTTTCCTACGCTCCCCGCAGCAATGCCGCGAAGGACTATCAGGCTCTGCTCGACGAGCTTTTCCCGCCGAAGAGGGCCTGAGCCATGGCAAAAAAGAATTTTCTGAACGCGCTCGAAAGCCCGGCCGCTTCCTTTATTTCTGCTCCTGCGGGCGGAGCGCTCCCGCGCAGGGCTCTCCCGCAGGAAGATTCCGCCGCCCCGGAGCCTCAGGGCGAGGCTTCAAGATATGTCGAGCGCCGTGAGCTGAAGACCCGGCGCGTGCAGCTTCTGCTGCAGCCTTCGGTCTACAACCGGCTCAAGGCCCTGGCCCTGCAGCGGGGCGTGAGCGTCAACGAACTGTGCAACGAGTTCCTGTCCCAGGCCTCGCTCAGGGCGCTCAAGGAGCATTAAGATCATCTGCGGTTCGGATGGCCGCAGGCAACCGGAGGAAGGAAAATGGCCGAAAACAATAAAGACGAGCAGCACCGCAGCGTCCTGGAGGAAGTCCAGTCGCAGGAGGCGTCCGGGGAAGGGGCTTCGCCGGATGCCGGCGCCTCTTCCTTAAGCGGATCGAAGGGAGCTTCGGGTTCTGATGCCGCGCGAAAGGATGAGGGCAGGCCTTCCGAGGCTGCGGCCGAAGAGCCCTCGAGCCTCAGCGGCGAGGCGCAGCCGCCCCGCAGGATAGAAGGCAGCGGCGGCGCTCTGTTCACGCCGTCGACCGTGTCGGACACGAAGGACGCGGGCGCCTCGGGCTCAGGAAGCGGAGCTGAAGGAGATACGCTGCAGGCGGTCTGGCAGCTCTTTTGCGATACCTTCAGCCACCGCTACGCCCAGTTCGACGGCCGCGCGAACCGCACGGAATTCTGGGTCTTCTTTGTGGGCTCGATGCTGATCGAGTGGGTGCTCAATCTGCTCGCGGCGCTGCCTCTGATCGGCTGGATCGCGGGCTTTGGCTCGATAGCCTGGTGGATTGCCTCGCTGGTGCCCAACTGCGCCGTGGCCGTGAGGCGCCTGCACGACACGGGCCGCTCCGGCGCCTGGATCGCCGCACCGCTCGCGGCGGTGATGATCCTGATGCTGATGATCCCGCTCTCGGTGGCCTTCGCGCTTTTCTCGCTCATGGCGATCGGCCCCGTGCTCTTCATCTGCGGAATTCTATTCGTGGTGGGACTTTTCTTCTGCGCCCTTGCGGGTCAGAAGGGCCCCAATGAATGGGGTCCGCAGCCCCGGGATCTGAAGATCTTTTAAGCTGCAGGCCGTGCGGGCCGCCAGGGCGGGGAAGGCCCGCAGGCAGCGTCTAAAATGAGGTCTCCGGCTTCATGTTTTCCCCCGCGCGGCTGCGCTGATTTTTCCTATGCCCTTTACTCGTCCCAAGGCTGTATTTTTCGACTTCGACGGCACGCTCATCGACAGCGAGGGCCCGGACGGGCAGCTGCTCGCGGCGATGATGGGCGAGCTCGGCCTTCACTTCACGGCGCTTGACGTGATCAGGATGCTGCAGGGCATGACGCGCGACCTTGTGCCCCAGGTGCTTCGCGAACGCTTCGGAGTGACGGTTCCGGAGGACTGGATGACGCGCTACCGGGCGGGGCGCAGAGTGCTGGAAGACCGGGCCCTGGTTCCTGCCGGGACGCTGCAGAGCCTGCGCAGGCTCAAATGCGCCGGCGTTCCCCTCAGCCTCGTTTCAAACAGCCGCGCCTCGCGGCTCGAGCGCATGGTGAAGAGCTCCGGCGCGCAGGGCCTTTTCGAAGACCGGCTTTTTCACCTCGCGCCGGGCATTCGCCCGAAGCCGGAGCCGGATCTGTACCTGGCGGCGCTTCGTTCCGCGGGACTGAGCCCCAAGGAAGCGCTGGCGGTCGAGGACTCGGTGGTTGGAGTGCGGGCTGCGCGGGCTGCGGGCATTCCCTGCGTGGGATTTACCGGCTTCAACCGCCTGGGGCTTGAGGAGGAATCGGCGCTGAAGGACGCCGGGGCCTTTCTTCTTGTCCCCCGGATGAGCGATGTTGCAGCCCTGGCTTTGGGCATCCCCCCGGCAAAGGAGGAGCGGTCATGAAAAGAAAAGGCAAACAGCTGCTCACGGCGGCCTCTCTCATGGATGCGATTTACCGCGCAAACATAGAGATCAAAAGCCGGGCCGCCGCCTTTTTTGACGATTTCACGCGCCACGGCCCCGAGAGGCTGGCCAAGTTTGGCCCGCTCGAGCCGATCGAAGGCGCGGCAGGCTACAGCTGCCTCACGCTCTGGAAAGGCTGGTACGCCGTGCTTTGCAACCCGCTTTCTTCGATCTGGGTTTTCGCCTGGGTGGCGAAAAGCCGCGAGGAAGCCTGCCGCTGGGCCCGCACGCACCGCATCGAGGCGAACCCCCGCATCCGGGCGATCCAGATGTTCGAAGAGCCCGAGGAGGCAGTCTCTTCGAGCGCTTCCGGAAAAGGCTCCCCGCTTTTTGGCAAGGTCTCCGACGGCCTGCTGCTCGACCTCGGGGTGCCGGTGAACCGGCTCGAGCTGGTGCGTTCGCTCTGCTCCGCAGACGAACTGGAGCAGAAAGGGCGCTTTCTGCCCTCCGCAGTCGAAAAGCGGCTTTGGAAAATCGTCCAGGGCACTCCGGCCTCGGCGCTCGTCTCCCATGGCGTGCGGCCGACGGCAACCGAGGCGGGGTATCTGGGAAGCGCCGCCACGCGCAGCGCCTTTTACGCTCCCGCCGACAAGGAGGATTTCTCCGAGATCCTGAGGATGCCGCTCGACAAGTGGCGCTGCTACCTCTCCGAGGAGCAGAGGCAGCTTGTGGAGGCCGACCGCAACGGGCCTTTCATGGTGGTGGGCAGCGCCGGAACCGGGAAAACGGTGGTCGCGCTGCACCGCGCGAAGCGTCTGGTCGAGCTCACCGACTGGGGTCCGAAGGACCGCCTGCTGTTCACCACTTTCACGCGCAACCTGGCGCTCGACCTGCGCCTGCAGATGGAGAAGCTCCTGCCTGCCAAGGTCATTGAGCGGACCATGGAGATCGTGAACCTGGACGAGTGGGTGCGGAATTTTCTCGTTGAGAACCATATGGGCCGGGAGTACCTGCTGCCCGGGCCCGAGCTCGACGCGATCTGGGCCGGCGCAAGGAGGCTTTTCCCCGCCCGCATCGGCAACAAGCCCCCGATGCCCGAGTCCTTCTACCGAAACGAGTTTGAGCAGGTGGTTCTGCCCGACAACATCCGCTCCGAGGCGGCCTATCTCCTCGCCGACCGCAGAGGCCGGGGCGTGACGCTCGGAAAGCGGGAGCGCTCCGCGGTCTGGCCGGTGCTTGCCTACGTGCGCCGGGCGATCGACGAAACCGGCAAGCTCACGCCCTCGGACGCGTACAACACGGCCTCGGCCCTGCTGATGTCCGGGCGCTCGACCAAGCAGTACCGGGCGGTGATTCTTGACGAGGCTCAGGACTTCGGGCGCGAGGCCTTCAGGCTGCTGCGGCAGCTCACCCCCGACCTGTCGCTCTCGAATACCCCGGGCCACCCCAGGCAGGGCGACATCTTCATCGTGGGCGACGAAAACCAGCGCATCTACAGCCGCGGCAGCGGCTACGACCTCAAGCGCTGCGGCATCAACGTGCGCTCGAAGCGCACGAGAAAGCTCACGATCAACTACCGGACCACGGCCGACATCCGCAGCGCCGCTCTCGTCGTGCTGGAGCACAACCGCGCGAAGGTGCTCGAGTCGAAGCTGAGCCGGCGGCCTTACCGCGATGAAGAGTGCGTTTCCACGCGCCGCGGGCCCGAGCCTGTGCTTTACGTCGCGCACGGGCTCGAGGACGAGGCCGGATGGATCGCGGATCGGATTTTTGAGCTTCAGAACCAGGACCGGTCTTACGTTCTGTCTGATTTTGTAGTGGCCGCCCATTCCCGCGAGAGGCGCGACGAGTACGCCCGGTGCCTGGCCGCGCGGGGCCTCGCCACGGCCGCCATTGAAGCGGCCGAGATGCCGGCCCGGGACGCGGTGAGGGTGTCGACCCTGCACCGGCTGAAGGGGCTTGAGTTCAAGGTGGTTTTCATCGCGGGCGCCGATGCGGGCAAGATCCCGTCGGACTCGGCTGTCAGCCAGGGCTCCGACAAGGTGGAAAAAGCCGGCCTTTACAAGCGTCAGCGTTCGCTTTTTTATGTGGCGGTGACCCGGGCGCGCGACAGGCTGTTCATTTCATGCCGCGAGCGGCCCGGCGCCTTCATGGCCGCCGTGGCGGAGTACCTCAGCCGCTGAAAGGCGGGGAGGAGGCGGCCTTCGCGCGGTCCGCTTCCTTCCAGCGCCGGCCTTCCTCCCGAAGCCAGTCGGTCATGTACCGGCCGATGAACTCCGCGGCCTCCTCCGGGGTGTCCTTCTGCAGGGAGTAGAGGTTGTTGGGAAGGCTTTTGCCGAAGGCCAGCAGCGTAAAGACCGGCGAAACAATGCAGAACATGCAGCGCCTGAGCGCCGGGTCATTCTCCGGAATGCCGGAGACCTCGGAGGCGAGGCGCTGGACGAGCGCGAATTTGGGCAGGACCTCCGTTTCAAAAAGCGGGCGCAGGCTCGCCTCCTCATCGAGCAGCCCCCTGAACAGCAGCTTCATTTTCCAGCCGTTTTCACTTGAGGCCTGCTGCAGGATCATCCGGAGAATGCTCTTCACTTTCTGGTCCGCCGGCTGCGGGCTTTCGACAATTTTCCTTATCTCTTCGATTTGGAAAATGTCATGGTGGGCTTCAATGAGCGCGGCGGCGAAAAGGCCGCGGCGGCTGCCGAAGTGGTAGTTGATGGAGGCGAGGTCGACATGAGCGCGGGCCGCGATGTCGCGGCAGGTCACGTTGGCAAAGCCCCTGCGGCTGAGCAGTCGCGAGGCGGTCTGAAGAATCTTTTCCCTGGTGGCGGCACCGTCAGCGCGCTGCCGGCGCATGGTCTCATGCAGCATTGAATTCCCCCTTAGCCGGGGTTATTATAGAGAAAATTAAATTTAAATTTAATTTAAACTAAGCATCAGGCCATTAAGCAACCTGTTGTTTTATATAAGCGCAAATGAATAAAAAGATCCTCATTGCGGCAACTGTCCTTGTCGCGGCCGCAGCCGCGGCCGGGTACGTCGTCCATGAAAAGTTCTTCCAGAAAGCCTCCGATGAAATCGTGCTCTACGGCAACGTCGACATCAGGCAGGTGTCGCTCGCATTCGAGGAGGGCGGGCGCATCAGCGAACTGCGGGTCGAGGAGGGCGATCAGGTGAAGAAAGGGCAGGTGCTGGCGGTTCTCGACACCCGCACGCTCGAGCTTGAAGCCGAGCAGGCCTCGGCCCAGGTCCGTGCGGGCGAGCAGGCGCTTTTGAGGCTTCGCCATGGCAACCGCCCCCAGGAAATCGCCCAGGCGCGGGCTAAGTACCGGGCGGCTCAGGCCGATGCCGAGCGGGCCTCGCTCGACCTCAAGCGGGCTGAAGCCCTCTGGAACACGCCCCAGGGCCACGCGGTGAGCCGCCAGAGCTATGACCAGGCGGTCAGCGCCGAGCGCGTGGCGAGGCAAAACGAGCAGCAGGCGAAGGAGGCGCTGCAGCTCCAGGTGATCGGCCCGCGGGTGGAGGACATCCGGGAGTCCGAGGCGTCGCTTGAGGCCTCGAAGGCGAACCTGGCCGTGCTGCGGCACCGCATCGAGCTCGGGACGCTGCGTGCGCCCCAGAATGCCGTGGTCCGCAGCCGCCTGCTTGAGAAGGGCGACATGGCCTCGGCTTCAAGCCCTGTGTTCACGCTTGCGCTCACGGATCCCAAGTGGGTCCGGGCGTACCTGAGCGAAAAGGACCTGGGGCGCGTGAAGCCCGGGGACCCGGCCGAGATCACCACGGATTCGAACCCCGGGGAAAAGGTCCCCGGGCGGGTGGGGTTCATCTCCTCGGTGGCTGAATTCACGCCTAAGAACGTGCAGACCGAGGAGCTGCGCACGAGCCTCGTCTACGAAGTGCGCATTCTCTTTGACGATCCCGGCTCGAAGCTGCGGCTCGGGCAGCCTGCGACCGTCAGGCTCCGCCCGGCCTCCGGCGCCGCCTCCGGGGCCTCAGCCGGCGGGGTGTGAGGCGATGGCAGAGCAGGCCGTGGCCATCCGGGCCGAGGGCCTCGGGATGGCTTTCAGGGACAGCGGCGGCGACCGGGTTCAGGCTCTCTCGGAGCTCAATTTCGACGTGCCGGCCGGCCGCCTCGTCACCCTGGTGGGGGCTGACGGAGCGGGCAAGACGACGCTGATGCGGCTTGTCTGCGGACTGCTTGCGCCCTCCTCGGGCAGGATCGAGGTTCTGGGCAGGGACGTGGCCGCGCAGACCCAGTGGGTGCAGGACCAGATCAGCTATATGCCCCAGAAGTTCGCGCTCTACGAGGATCTTTCCGTCCAGGAGAACCTCGACCTCTATGCTGATCTTCACGGAGTGCCCCCTGCCGTGCGCGCGAAGCGCTACGAGCGGCTGCTTGCGATGTCTGATCTGGGCCGCTTCACCGGGCGGCCGGCCGGGAAGCTCTCCGGCGGCATGAAGCAGAAGCTCGGGCTGATCTGCACGCTCGTGCGCACGCCGAGGCTGCTGCTGCTCGACGAGCCTTCCATCGGGGTCGACCCGCTCTCGCGCCGGGACCTTTGGGAAATCGTGCGGCAGCAGGTGCAGCTTGAGCATATCTCGGTGGTCTGGAGCACTTCCTACATGGACGAGGCCGAGCGTTCGGACTATGTTTTTGCGCTGCACGAAGGCCGGCTGGTGGCCCAGGGGCGTCCCGCCGAGCTCGTGCGGCGCGCCGAGGGCCTCACCGGCACGGCCTGGCCGCGCGGGGGCGAGCCGGCACGGGACCTTCAGGCCGCCTTGTACGACCGGGGCGATCTCGTGCTCGACGCGGTGCCCTCGGGGGGCGCCGTGCGCTTCATCCGCAGGCCGGGGTCGGACGCCCCGGCGCTCGTCTCGCTTCTGGCCGGGCGGCGCATGGAAAGCCGCCGCCCGGACTTTGAGGACGCCTTCATGCTGATGATTTCGGGCAGCGGGGAGGGCCGCAGGGCGCCCCGCGCCGGCCAGCAGCCCGTTGCTGCCAGGAGGCCGGCTTCTTCCGGGCCGGTCATCCATGTCCGGAACCTCGTGCGTCGGTTCGGCGACTTCACGGCGGTCGCCAGCACGAGCTTTGATGTGAAGGAAGGCGAGATATTCGGCCTTCTCGGCCCCAACGGAGCAGGGAAGACCACCACTTTCCGCATGCTCTGCGGGCTGCTGCCCGCCACGAGCGGCGTGATCGAGGTGGCGGGGTTCAACCTCCGCAAGGCCCGGGCGGAAGCCCGCGGGCGCATCGGCTATGTGGCCCAGAAATTCGCGCTCTACGGACTGCTCACGAACAAGGAGAATCTGGAGTTCTTTGCCGGCGCCTACGGACTTTACGGCAGCAGGCTCCGCGAGCGGGTGCAGGCGATGCTGCAGCAGTTCGACCTCCGGCCCGGGGATGTCTCCGGCCGGCTGCCCATGGGCCCCAAGCGCAGGCTGGCGATGGCGGCCGCGCTGCTGCACGAGCCAAGAATCCTGTTTCTCGACGAGCCCACAAGCGGCATTGACCCGACCACTAGGCGCAGCTTCTGGCGCACCATCACGGAGCTATCCCGCACCGGCGTCACGGTCATCGTGACAACCCACTTCATGGAGGAGGCCGAGTACTGCGACCGAATCGCGATTCAGGACGCGGGGCGGTTCCTCGCCCTGGGCACTCCGGGCGAAGTCCGCCGCCTCGCCGGAGAGGACTGCGCCGACATGAACAGCGCCTTCGTCCGGATCGTGGAAAAGGGCCGGGCCGGGGGAGGAAGGGAAAAATGAAGCAGGACCGCGCTTTTTCTGATTCCCTCGGCGCAGCGACCCGGCTGCGGGCCCTCGCCATGAAGGAGCTCCGGCAGATGCTGCGCGACCGCAGCACGCTCCTGCTCGGGCTCCTGCTGCCTGTCATCCTCATCCTTCTGCTCGGCTACGGCCTGTCGTTCGACGTGGAGCATGCGCCGCTTGCCGTCGTCGACGAATCCTCTTCCGTGCAGGGCGAGCACCTGGTCCGGGCGCTGTCGGGCAACCGGTATCTGAGGATCAGCCGCAAGGCCGGCATGGGCGAGGCGGTGGAGGCGATGCGGCAGGGCGCTGCAATGGGCATTGTGCGCATCCCCTCGGATTACGCTCGGCGCTCGGAGTCGGGAAGCGCTCCGGTGCAGCTCATCTTGAACGGGGTCGACTCCCAGACCGTAAGGACGGTGGAGGCGTATGTGTCGGCGGCTCTGAGCACTGCGCTCCAGAAACAGGCCGACCGCAGCACCGCCCGCGGCGCAGGCCTCGAGATTGTGCAGCGGACCTGGTACAACGAGGCGGGCCAGAGCACCTGGTTTCTGGTGCCCGGCATCATCGTGATTGTCCTCACGCTGGTCGGCGCGTTTCTCGCCTCGCTGCTGATTGCCCGAGAGTGGGAGAGGGGGACCTTCGAGTCGCTTTTCGTGACCCCGGTGCGTCCTTTCGAGATCGTGATCACGAAGACGGCGCCCTACCTGCTGATCGGCATCGTGGACATCGCCATCTGCCTTTTTGCCGCTCGCTATCTTTTCGATGTCCCGATCCGCGGGTCGCTTGCTGCCATAGCCGGCGTGTCGTTTCTCTACCTTTTGGTGTCCCTGCAGATGGGGCTGATGATCTCGGGGCTTGCGCGCAGCCAGTTTCTGGCGAGCCAGGTCGCGCTTATTGTCAGTTTCCTGCCTGCCGCGATGCTCTCCGGCTTTGTCTTTGACCTGCGCAATATGCCCGGCTGGCTCACCCCGATCTGCAACATCCTGCCCGCGACGCATTTTGTGAAAATTGTGCGCGAGCTCTTTCTTGTAGGCACGAGGCCGTGGGACCTCGCGGCTTCGGTCCTGATTCTCTGCGCCTACAGCGTCCTGTTTGTATCGGTGACCACCAGGACCGTGCGCAAGAGGCTGAGGTAAATGACATGGTGATTAGCCCTGAGGTGCGCCTCTGGCTGGTGCGGGTGCGGTGTCTGATCCGCAAGGAACTCCAGGTCCTTTTGAAGGACCCGAGGAGCCGGGCGATTCTCATAGTTCCGGTTTTCCTGCAGGCGCTGCTGTTCGGCTACGCCGCGAACTACGAGCTTTCGTACGCTCCCTACGTCCTGCTCGACGAATGCCACAGCAAGGCCTCGGACGAACTGCTCGCCCGCATCGACAGCTCCGGCATTTTCGTGCGCAGGCTCACCGTGAGCTCGCAGCGCGAGATGGGCGAGGCGGTCGAAAGCGGGGCGGTTGCGCTCGCGATCAGGATCCCGCCGGACTTCCCCTCGCGCCTTTTCAGCGGCAGGACCGCCCCGCTGCAGGTCGTGCTCGACGGGCGCAACACCATCACCTCGGGGCTGGCGGGAGCGTACCTCGGCAGCATCGTGTCCTCCTACGCCTCAGAGCTCTCCGGCAGAGCCGGCAGCGTCGAGCTCGTGCGGCGCGCCTGGTACAACACGAACCTGGATTCCCGCTGGAATATTCTGGTCGCCCTGATCGCGGCTCTCGCGCTCATCCAGACTCAGCTCACCGCGGCCTTCACCGTGGCGCGCGAGCGCGAGCAGGGGACCTTCGACCAGCTGCTCGTCACCCCGCTCACGCCTGTGGAAATTCTGGTAGGAAAGGCGCTGCCCCCCATTTTCGTCGGCCTCGCGCAGTCGAGCTTCATTCTGCTCGTGATCCGCTTCTGGTTTGGGATTCCCTTCTCGGGCAGCCTGATCACCCTGTATCTGGGGCTTCTCGCGTTTAATATCGCGGCCGTCGGCTTCGGCCTGTCCGTTTCCGCGCTGTCGCTGTCGATGCAGCAGGCGATGCTCTACAACTTCCTCTGCCTGGTGCCCACGGTCATGCTCTCGGGCTTTTTCACCCCGGTGAGCAATATGGCGCCGGCGCTGCAGTACCTCACCTATGTGAATCCTCTGCGCTTTGGCATCGACATCGTGAAGCGGGTGTATCTCGAGGGGGCGGGGCTCGCGCAGGTCTGGCCGGATTTCATTCCGCTCGCGCTGATCGCCTCGGTCTGTCTGCCGGCTGCGGGCTGGCTGTTCAGAAACAAGCTGTCGTGACAGCCCGCGGCCGCGCCCCGGGAGCTTTCAGCGCCCGGAGTCCCGGCCGAGCCGGCCGTACAAGGTCTCGCCCGGGCTGTCGAGGCTGGCCGAGCCGAAGGTGTTGCAGGCCTGCGGCCGCCCGGTGTCGTAGCCCCGCTTGAACCACCGGTAGCGCTGCTCTGAAGTCCCGTGCGTGAAGCTGTCGGGAACGACGCGGCCGGTGCTTTCGCGCTGCAGGCGGTCGTCGCCGATGGCCGAGGCGGTGCGAAGCGCCTTCTCAAGGTCTCCCTTTTCCAGCACGCCGTCGCGCTTCATGAAGTTTCCCCAGACGCCTGCGAAGCAGTCGGCCTGCAGCTCCAGCCGGACCGAAAGGCGGTTGGCGCCGGCCTGGTCGGTGCGGCTCTGCGCCTCGCGCACCTTGTCGCTGATGCCCAGCAGGTTCTGAACGTGATGCCCGACCTCGTGGGCGAGGACGTAGCCCAGGGCGAAGTCGCCTCCGCCGCCCAGCCGGGTTTTCATGTCCTCATAAAAGGAGAGGTCGATGTAGACGCGGCGGTCGGGAGGGCAGTAAAAGGGGCCCATGGCGGACTGGCCGTAGCCGCAGGCCGTCCGGGTGCTGCCCCTGTAGAGCACGAGGGTCGGGGGCGTATAGGTGGAGCCGGCCTTTTTGAAGATCTCCGACCAGGTCTCCTCGGTGGTCTTCAGGGCGACGCCCGTGAACTGCGCGAGCTCCTGCTCTTCGGCCGAAGGCTTGTAGGCGCCCGCCGAAGCCTGGGTCTGGGCGGCTTCGCCGCCGGTCAGCAGCGGCGTGAGATCGATGCCGTAGTAGCCCGCCACGATCACGATGATGAGAATCAGCACCCCGCCCTTGCCGCGGATCGGGATCAGGCCGCCCGGGCCGCCTCCCGCGGACTCGCCGCGGCGGTCTTCGATGTTCGTGCTCGATTGTCGGTTTCTCCACAGCATGGGGGCCTCTGTCGGTAAGCGGCGGGCGGGGGGACGGCAGCCGCCGCGCAAAGAAAAAACGCTTCGCCGCTCATTTTAGCGGCCGCGCCCGGCAGGGGCCGGCTATCTTTGAATTGCTGTAGTGCATTGCGTAAAATACAGGCAATCAACTTTGCTGATCCTGACGGAACCTTGCAATGAACTTCCTTTCGATGAAGTACTTCACGACGGTGGCCCGGATGCGCAGCTTCACGCGGGCCGCGGCCGAGCTGCACATCACCCAGCAGACGCTGTCGGCGCACATCGCAGGAGTGGAAAAGGAGCTGGGCTGCGCGCTGCTGATCAGGCACGTGCCGCTGGAGCTGACCTATGCGGGCGAGGTGTTCCTGCGGTACGCCTCCGACTTTGAGAAAAACTACAAGCGGATGATGGTCGAGCTGGGCGACATCAGCGACAATCACAGGGGCGTGCTCAAGATCGGCGTCGCCTTTACCCGCGGGCGGGCCATCATGCCGCTGCTGATCGAGGAATTCCAGAAGGACTGGCCCCGCTACGAGATACAGCTGGTCGAGGACACGAACGACAGGCTCCGCAAGTTTCTGGCTGACGGAGACATTGATCTGGCGATAGCCTCGTTCCCGAACAATGCGCCCGACATTGAGCTCAAGCCCTTTTACCGCGAGAACATTGTGCTGGCTGTCTCGCGCACTCTGCTTAAGCGGCTTTTCCCGGACAGCCTCGAGGCGTCGCTTGAAAAAATCCGCGGCGGCGATCTTTCTCCGCTGGCGCTCTGCCCTTTCGTCATGGGAAAGCCCGAGGACATCTCCGGGCGGGTCGCGCAGGAGTTCATCCGGCGCTTTGACCTGCATCCGTTCGTGAGCGCGCGCTCGGACAACATCGGCACGCTCCTGTCGCTGTGCCTGAGGGGCGTCGGGGCCTGCTTCTGCCAGGAAAACTTCGTGCGCATGACGCTGCCCGACGAGGCCCTGAAGCAGCTGGAGATTTTCCGCCTCCCCAAGGGCTCGAGCTACGAGATCCTTTTCGGCACGCCGCGCCAGGCTTATCAGAGAAAGGCGGTGTCGGCCTTCATGCAGACCGCTCTTCGGGTGATCCCCGCCTCCGAGGAGAAGGCCGAGGAGGAGCTCAAGCGGGTCGTGAAACTTAAATAAAGAGGGGCCGTGCGATGTGGAAGGCGCTGCTTTACCAGACCGTTTGCGTGGTAACCTGCTTCCTGCTGGGATATGTGGCCGTGCGCGTGCTTGACGCCCTTGGCGCGGCGGCCTGGATCGAAAGGCTGCTCCGATAGGCGCGCCCGGGGGCTTGTCCCGTTTTTCCCTAATGAAGACCGCTCCGGGCACCCCGGCGGCCGCAGCAGGAGTCACCAGGCTTTGAACAGTGAGAAAAAATCAGCGGGGCCCCGCGTTGTCGCTCTTGGCCGCGGCAGCACGCGCCTGCCGCTTGCGAGGCGCTACTTCGATTCGATCGAGGTGCTTGACGGCTTTGACAGCGTCCCGCTCTCCGATATTCTTCTGAGGCGCATCCGGCTGGTCGCCGTCCCGTCGCGCCGGGAGACCCGCGGGCGCACCGCCCGGGCGAAGCGCAGCCTCGCGAAGGCCCTGGGGCTCTCGCTCAGCTCCGAGATCGCCCGCAGGAACCTGGCGGAGTGCTTTTTCGACGACCACGGCTCGAAAGTGCTCTTCGCTCCTTCAGAAACCGCGGCAGCCGTCTACCGGACGCATCTGAGTCCGCTCGGTTTCCAGGTGCTCGAGCTCAAGGATGAAACGAGCCCGGTCCGGCTCGGGGCCTTTTTCCGGCGCGCGGCAAAGCGGCTCGCCTCCTGCGGCCCCGATCCCGCCGAAGGGCTCACGGTCTTCACCGACATGCACGAGGCGCCGCTGCTGCGCCTCTACCGGAAGCTGCACCCGGCGCGGCGGATCGTGCTGCGCTTCCACGACCGGATCGAGGGAGGGCTGGGCGGCCGGGCTCCCAGCGCGCAGAGGGTGATCCTCAGCGCGAGGGCGCTGCGCGCCGAGGGGGTGGTCGACGCTCTGGAGTCCTACAGCCGCTCCGATGCCGCCGCGCTGGGCGGACTTTACCGCCCCAACGGCGTGAACCCGGATGTGATGGCCGGCTACGACCGGCCGAGCAGGGACTGCCTGTGGTTTTTCATGGGCAGCCGGGGGCAGGGCCTGGAAAGGACGAAGGTCCTCGGGGCTCTGCGCGGGGCGCTGCTGGCCGCCCGCCCGGGGCTTGGCCGCTGGCTGGTCGAGAAAACACCCGGTGAGTCCTCGCAGTGGCTGGCTTACCCGGACTACCTGCGGCTCTGCGCGGGAGCCGAAGCGGTGGTCGACCTGGTTCGGATCGGTCAGGATGAAGGCTATTCCTTCCGAATGGCGGAGGCGCTTTTCCTGAACCGAAAGATCATCACCAACCGCAGCTCGGCCGCCGGCGAGCCCTTCGACAGGCCCGGCCGGCTCTTTCTGATCGGCCGCGACAGACCCGAAACGCTCTTGTCATTTCTTCAGACAGAGCCGCAGCCCCTTGAGCCTGAGGCCCTCAGGCTCTTCGACGCCCGGCTCTGGTGGACGCCGGAAGACCCGGCAGAGGCAGGCAGGCAATGAAAGGCATTCTTCTCGCCGGCGGCAGCGGCAGCCGGCTCTATCCCATGACCCGGACCACCTCCAAGCAGCTGCTCCCGGTCTATGACAAGCCGCTGATCTACTATCCGCTCTCCACATTAATGGATCTGGGCATCACCGAGATTGTCGTCATTTCAACGCCGCGGGACCTTCCGGGCATCAGGTCGCTGCTGGGCGACGGCGCGGAATTCGGGCTGCGGCTTTCCTACCGGGTGCAGAACAGGCCCGAAGGCATCGCGCAGAGCCTGCTGATCGCCTCGGACTTCATCGACGAGGACATCTGCCTCATCCTGGGGGACAATCTTTTCATGCTGAACGGGGAGCTTGCCCGGCTGCGCTCACTTGCCTCCGGGCCGGCTCTGAAATCGGCCGCGGTGGTGCTCTGCCCCGTGAAGGACCCGGAGCGTTTCGGCGTGGCAGACTGCGATGCCGGGGGGCGGGTGCTCAGGCTGGTTGAAAAGCCGAAGCTGCCGACTTCAAATCTGGCGGTGACGGGGCTGTACTTCTACCCGTCCGACGCGGCGGGCCTTGCGGCAACGCTTCGGCCTTCGGCGCGGGGGGAGCTTGAAATCACGGACCTCAACAACCTTTATCTGGCGCAGGGACGGCTGCGCGCGCTGCGGCTCGAAAGGGAGTCGAGGTGGCTTGACGCCGGCACTCCCGACGCTCTGCTCGAGGCTTCGGAGCTTGCGGCCAGGGCCTGGCGCGACGAAAGGAACCCTGCGGGCTATCCGGAGGAAATGGCGAGGCGCCGCGGGCTGATCAGCCAGGACGACTACGAGGCGCTGCTGCGCTCGATCAAGCCCGGCACGCCGTACCTTGAGCATCTCAGGGCGCTTTCGGCCTGCCTCTGGCGCCGTTAGCCCGCGGTTAGGCAGGAGGAGAGAAGGAAATGGAGAAGCTTGAAACCGCACTGCCGGGGGTGTTTGTTCTGCAGCCCCGGATTTTCGGCGACGGGCGCGGGTATTTCTGCGAGACCTGGAATGAAAGGACCATGGCTGAGGCGGGGCTCGACGTGCGGTTCGTTCAGGACAACGAGTCCCTGTCGCACTACGGCGTCATCCGCGGCCTTCATTACCAGAAGGGCGCGGCGTCGCAGGCCAAGCTGGTGAGGGTGATCGAGGGCGAAGTGCTCGATGTGGCGCTTGATCTGCGCGCGGGCTCGCCCACCTTCGGGCGCTTCGCGGCGGTGAGGCTCTCGGGCGAAAACCACCGCCAGCTGTTCATCCCGAAGGGGTTCGCGCACGGCTTTGCGGTCCTTTCGAAAAGGGCGGTCTTCGCCTACAAGTGCGACGCCTTTTACGAGCCCGCGGCCGAAGGCTCGGTGAGCGCCCTCGACCCGGAGCTCGGGATCGACTGGGGGGTGCCCGCCGCGCAGGCCTCTTTTTCGGAAAAAGACCGGGCCGCGCCGAGCTTCGCGCGCTATCGCTCGAACCCGGATTTCTTTTTCGGGAGGCAGCCGTGATCGCGGTGACGGGGGCCGGGGGCCAGCTCGGCCAGGCGCTGGTCCGGAGGGCCTCGGGGCTTGGGATCGGCGTGCTCGCGCTCGGGCGCGCCCAGCTCGATGTGACGGACCCCGCCCGCATTTCGCAGGTGCTCGGCGCAGGCCGCTTCGAGGCCGTCGTCAACTGCGCGGCCTACAACGCGGTGGACAGGGCCGAGGACTGCCCGGGAGAGGCTTTCGCGGTGAACGCCTATGCGCCCTGGCTGCTCGCGCAGCAGGGCATTCCCCTGGTGCACGTCTCCACCGACTATGTCTTCGACGGCGCCTCGGAAAGGCCCTACGAGGCCACGGACGCGCCGAGGCCGCTTTCGGTCTACGGGCTGAGCAAGCGCTCGGGCGAGGAGGCGCTCCTTGAAAGCGGGGCGCGGGGCGTGATCGTCCGCACGGCCTGGCTCTATTCCAAGCGGGAGGGAACGCGGAATTTTTTTCAAACGATCCGCAGGCTTGCCCGCGAGCGGCCGGAAATTTCCGTCGTGGACGACCAGGTGGGCTCGCCCACGCTGGCCGACGATCTGGCCGAGGCCATTCTCCTACTCCTGCGCGCCGGGGCGCACCGCCGCCCGATGAGCCTTTTCCATTTCGCGGGAAAGGGTAGCTGCTCGCGCTTTGAATTCGCCCGGGCGATCGTGCGCTCCGAGGGGCTCGCCTGCCGCGTCCGCCCGGTGCCCACCGGTGCTTTTCCCGCGCGGGCGCGAAGGCCCGCGCATGCTGTTTTGTCCTGCTCGCGCTTTGAGCGCGCCTGCGGCGCCGCCCCCAGGGGATGGCTTGAGGCGCTCGAGAGCCGCGAGGCCTGGGAGGTGCTGTGACCGCTTTTGAAAAAACAATCCTTGTGACCGGAGGCGCGGGCTTCATCGGCTCGAACTTCATCTTCGGGCTTGCCCGCAGAAGGCCTGAGATCCGGGTGATCGACCTTGATCTTCTCACCTACGCCGCGCACCCGCAGGTCTGGGAGGCGCAGAAGGCGATGCCCGGCGTCGTGCCTGTGCGCGGGGACATCTGCGACACGGCCCTGGTCGCCTCGCTGCTCGAGCGCTTTGACGCGACCGGCATCATCCATTTCGCGGCCGAGAGCCACGTCGACAACTCGATCGCAGACCCCCAGGGCTTCGTCCGCACGAACGTCCTGGGCACGGCCTCGCTGCTCACGGCGGCCGTCCGGGTCTGGAGGAAAAAAGGGGTTCTCGGCTCCGCCCGCTTTCACCATGTTTCGACGGACGAGGTCTACGGCGCGCTCGGGCCCGAGGGCTTCTTCACCGAGTCTTCGCCCTACGCCCCGAGCAGCCCCTATTCAGCGAGCAAGGCCTCGTCGGACCTGCTCGTGCGGGCTTTCGGGCGCACCTACGGCCTCAACTACACCATTTCCAACTGCTCCAACAATTTCGGCCCCTGGCAGCACGCCGAAAAGCTCATTCCCACGGTGATCCGCAAGGCCCTTGCGGGCGAGCCCGTGCCGATCTACGGCAGCGGGGGCAACGTCCGCGACTGGCTGTGGGTCGGTGACCACTGCCGCGCGATCGAGCGGATTTTCTTCGACGCGGCCCCCGGCGAGACCTTCAACGTGGGCGGACACGGCGAGCGCGGGAACCTTGAGATGGCGCGCGGCATCTGCGCGCTGCTCGACCGCCTCAGCCCCCGCCGGGACGGCAGGCCCTACGCCGCACAGATCGCTTTCGTGGCAGACCGCCCCGGGCACGACTTCCGCTACGCCATTGATCCGTCGAAGATCGAGCGCGGGCTCGGCTGGCGGCCCGAGCTCTCCTTCGAGGAGGCGCTGGAGCGCACCGTGCGCTGGTACCTGGGGGAAGGCCGCGCGCTGCTCGCGCCTTAGGGGCTGCGCCCTCCGCAGAGCAGCCTCGCGCCGTCCGCCCGGCGGGCTATGATGTCCGGAGCCTTTTACAAGAGGAAGGATCTCATGGAGTCTTTCAGCTTTCAGAACAAGGGCCGGCTGCTCTTTGGCGAGGACAGGACGGGCGAGTTCGCGCGGCTTGCGGCCGGGCTTTCGAAGCGCGCTCTCGTCGTCTGCGGGGCGCACTTCTCCCGCAGCGGCGAGCTGGCCGGGCTCGAGCAGGCGCTTGAGGCCGCCGGCGTGCGCGTCTGGGTGGAGCCCGACCTCAGCAGCCCCAGCATCGAGCAGGCCCGCGCCATGATGGAGCTCTGCCGCCGGCAGTCCATCGGGCTTGTGATCGGCGTGGGCGGCGCCACCGTCATGGACTTTGCGAAGATCGTGGCCTACGGGGCGGCGCAGCAGCGCGACGTCTGGCCCGAGATCGAGCAGCGCGGCGAGCCCCGGGGCGGCAGCAGGCTCGCCCTGGCCACGGTTTCCACCTATCCCTCCTCGGGCTCTGACATGGACGGGGCGGCCGAGATGGTGGAAAAGGAAACCGGGCGCGCGGGCGGGCTCTACGGCGAGCTTCTGCAGGCCGACCTCTGCTGGCTCAATCCCGGCTACGCGACCGGCATTCCGGGGCCGATCCTCGCCTACGGCGCGATGACCGCCGTGATTCAGGCCGGCGTCGCGTTCCTGAGCGGCGGGCGCTGCAGCTTTGCGGAAAACGCGAGCCTTGCCGTCTCCCGCACGATCCTTTCCAGCCTGCCCGCGGCCCTCAGGGGCGAGCGGGAGGCGATCGGCGAGCTGCAGCTCGCGGCCTGCATGAACGGCTTCGGGCCGACCTCATTCGGGAAGAAAGAGGTCGACTTCAGCCTGTACTTCATCGAGGGCATCGTTGAAAACTACTGGGAAATCCCGTACGTGCCCGCGATCACGATCCTGTTCCCCCACTGGCTGAAGAGCGTCTGGAGCGACGGCGGAGCCTTCCGCGATTACTTCAGGCTCGCCTGGGGCGCGGACACCGCGGGGCTCACGGGGCCCGAGGCCCTTCAAAAGGGGCTCGACGCCATTCACCGGGCCTACGATGACTTCGGCATCGCCTGGACGCTCCAGGCCCTGAAGCCGATGAACCCAGGGCGCGGGAAGCTTCTTCAGTTCGTGCGGGAGCCCGGCCCCTGCGAAAGCTCGTTCAGGACGTTCACGGAAGACGACGTCGCCTCTCTGATCCTTGAAGCCCAGGGCGCGCGGCTCGATTAATCCCGCGGTTCATTGAAAGGCAGAACACCATGGCTGATCTTTTGAAGCTCTCGCGGCGCCGGCTGCTCGCCGGAAGCGCGGCCGCGGCGGCTCTTTCCGCCTCCGGTTGCGCCGCGCCCCGCGGCGGGCAGGAGGCCGATCCCACGCCGCCTCCCGTCTGGCCGCGGCTCACCGTGGGGGCAGACTGCGCCCGCTCGGTCACGGTCCAGTGGAAGCGGCAGGGACCGGGCGAACTCGTCCTGAGGAGAGCGGATCCTCAGGGCCCTGAGCGGCGGTTTTCCGCCCCGCAGCGCGACGCCGAGGCCGAAGGCGTGATCTTTCCCCTCCACACGGTGAGGATTGACGGCCTGGAGCCCGGCCAGGACTACGAGTACCGCGTGGAGCCGGACGGCTCCTGGTTCCGGTTCAGGACCGCGGAAAGCGGCCGCTGCCGGGCGCTCGTCTTCGCCGACAGCCAGTCGAGCGACCGCTTCAAAACCTGGGCGCGGGTCTACCGCGGGGCGCTCAGGCACTTTCCGAGGCCGGATTTCGCCGCAAACCTCGGCGACCTTGTGGACATGGGCAGCCGCCTGTCCTACTGGGCCGACTGGTTCGAGGCCGTGACGCCTGCCATCGCGAGCGTTCCCGAGGCTCCGGTGATGGGAAACCACGAGTGCTACCGAAAGAATCCCGGCGACCGGCAGTTCCGCCCGATCATGCCGAAGGCCTATCTCGAGGCCTTCCCGGTGCCGGAAAACGGCGAGGGCGACCTCGAGCGCTGGTACTACGCCTTTGACTGCGGCCCCGTGCACTTCATCGTGCTCAACACGCAGTGGCTCGAGGCCGCGGCCTTCAGGCCCCGCCTCTACGAGCGCATGAAGCTGTGGTTTCTTGAAAAGGGCTCCAAAACGAACCTGCCCTGGCGGGTCGTGATGATGCACAAGGACATCCTGCACTACCAGAGGCCGGGAAAGCCCTGGAAAACCCGCTTTTCACAGACCGGCAGGCGGCTGATGCCGCTGTTTGAGCAGACCGGCATCGATCTCGTCCTCACCGGGCACCTGCACACGTACCGCAGACGCGGCTTCGTGAGGAACTTCAGGCACGCGAAGGACGGCCCTTATTATTTTGTCTGCGGCGTGTCGGGCAACATCCGGCACAATGTCGAGGCGCTGCATGAGCTAGACCTTTATGCCGCGCCAAGGCCCGAGACCGACAACTTCATGACCCTTGAGGCCGACGCCGGGAAGCTTTCGGTGCGCTGCTTCCTGCCCGACGGCCGGGAGCTGGACCACGCCCTGCTCGAGCGCTCCTCCGGCCGGGCCTCCGGCTGACCGGATCGGGAGCCCCGGCGGGCGCGCAGAAGGTGAAAGGCCGGACAAGGGCCTGAAAAGGACAGAAATGGCGCTGCTCTGCCGCAGCCCTCTGCTTCTCAGCGGGGGGCTGCAGGGGGGCTGCCTTCGGGATCAGGACTGCTTCTGGGGCTCCGGCTTTCCGCCCTGGACCACGAGCAGCGGGATGGAGCTGTGCGCGGCGAGCGTCTGCGCGGTGGACCCCATCACGGCGGATTTGAGCCTCGTGTAGCCGTGCGTGCCGGTGACGAGAAGGTCGACGCCGTTCGCCTCCGCATAGGCGGTGATTTCCGAGGCGGGGTTGCCCACGAGGCAGACCCCGTGCGTTTCAAGCTTCGCCCGCTCGAAAAGCGGCTGCACCTTCGACATGGCGTCCTTGAAGTCGTTTTGCTCGAGTTCGGTGATTTCCTGCTCCGAGAGCGTCGGCATGGCGATGCCGGTGACGTTCGTGAGGGCCGCGCCGCGGTAGTCGTTCACGACGTTGATGAGGTCGAACCGGGCGTTGCGCCCGAACAGCTTCGGGTGCTTCAGGATGTACTGCGCGGCGGCAGCCCCGTAGGAGGATCCGTCGACGCAGACGCCCACGTGCAGGTCGTCGCCAAGCGGCCCCTGCTTTTCCTTCACAAGGAGCACCGGGCAGCAGGCCATCGAGATCACGCCCGTGGACACCGAGGTCATGAAAAGGCCGCGCAGCGCCCCGAGCCCCCGGGTGCCCATCACGATCAGGTCGGCCCCGTAGCGCTTCGCTTCCTCGGCGATTTTCTGGTCGGGCACGCCCACCTGCATCGACTCGCGCACGAAAAGCCCCTCGCTGTTCAGAACCTGGCGGCAGCGGGTGAAGACCCGTTCGGCATGCTCTTCGTAATAGCGGTCGATCGCCCCCTGGCCGAACAGGATCGAGGAGCGGCGCTTGAGGGGCGTCTGGACGTTGAGAAGCTCGATGCTCGCACTCGCCCCGAGCAGGGTTTTCCTCGAGGCGAGGAATTCGACGGCGTGGCGGCTGCCCGAGCTCAGGTCGACGGGAACCAGTATTTTCATTTTTCTCAAGCTCCTCACAGGAAAGTTGGTGCGCGCACCCCCTTGAAGAACCGGGGTTCTGCAGAGGCTGCGCTCTGATTATGCCGAGTATAGGCTGAGCGGGGGCGGGCGGTGGATGGAAATGAGACCTTTTCCGATTTTTTTTTCGAAGCCTGGCCGCCTGGCTCGCGAGGCGCCGGGGCTACCGGAAGGCATCCATGGGCGAGGTGCAGTTTTCCTCGATCCATTCCCAAAGCAGGGCGGGGAGGACTTCGCCCCGGCTTTTTTCGCCGCAGCGCACTTTCACGTGGAGATGGTCCTCCGCGGGCGAAATGGTGAGCCGCTCCCCCGAGGGCAGCGAAAGCTCCGCCCGGCGCCCGGCGGGAAAAAGGCTCACCGAGGAGACCTGCAGCCGGCCGAGGCCCGGCCCGGGGCAGGGCATTCCGCACAGGCTGAGCGTGCAGCGCAGCATTTCCCGCGGTTCGGAGGCGAACCCGGCGGCAGCGGCGGCCCTGGGGAAAAGTGAGGAGGCCGAAGCGGGCTGCGGGGGCTCGCCCTCCCGAAAGAGCTGAAAGCGGCTCGGCCCGCCGTCCTCACTGCCGCGCCCGATGGACAGACCGGGACGTCCGCTGCAGGCCACGGTGAAGGTCCGGCCGTCGTAGGCGATGCGCGCCGAGGCCTCGTCCCTGAATTCGAGGATGAGCGCCGAGGCCGTGGCCGCCGCGATCCCGAAACGGCGGACGGCCTCTGAAAAGCGCGCTTCGAACCCGGTCTGCCCGGGCCTCCAGGGCTCCTTCTCGAAGGCGGGGACCGCCCGGCCGATGAAGCCGAATTCAGGAGGCGGCGCTTTGATCCAGACTTCGATCGGGTCGTCGACCCCGGGATCGCGAAGCAGCCGCAGGAAGCGGCTGCCGGTGACGCGCCCGCCCTTGGGACTGCCGGGCATGGACCAGTCGGCCCAGCCGGAAGCCGTTCCGCCGCCCTCGGGCAGCCGCGAAACGCGGTCCTGCCCGCAGTGAAGCCGCAGCGCCGCGATCAGCAGCCGGAACTCCATCGGATCGAGCGCCTCGCGGGGCGGCATGAAGAGAAAGGCGGGTCCCGGGGCTTCGCGCCAGGGCACGCCCGCGCTCTCAAAAAGCGAGCGGTAGAGCGCGCGCTGCGCAGAGCCGGCGCTACCCGTCAGGTCGAGCTTCCAGATTCCGCCCTGGGGGGCGCGTGCGCAGGCGAGCCTTTCGCGCTGCCAGGCCCGGAGCGCCTCTTCAAGCCTCTCGCCCAGGGCGGCCGGCTCCGGCGCGATCGCCCGGGGCGCGCGAGCGACCTCGAACAGGTAGTCGTCGAGCTCCGCGTAGGCGCCGATGCCGAGCAGCGCCCGGGGAATTCCCCCGCGGTGCGTTCCTTCGGAGAGCACGGAGAGCGCTGCGAGGTGCTCGGCCAGCGTGACGGTCCAGACTTCGTCCGGAAACGGCCTGTGCGCCAGGGTTTCGAGTGCGCGGTGCGCCCGCTCTCGCCAGGGCTCCTTGGGGCTCGCCGGGACGATGAGCGCGTCGGGCACCAGCAGGGCCGTGTCAACGGCCCGGCCGCCCGCTTCCCGCGCAAGCCCCCGGGCGTCGATCCGGCGGCCCGCCTTGATCAGCGGCGAGAGAAGGGCCGCGGTGAAGGCCGAAGGGGGTGAATCGGTGTGCGAGACCAGGGCCGCGCTTCTCATTGCAATGTCGGAGAGCCGCCGCTCCGGGTGCCGGCGGTCAAACGAGAGCAGGCGCTGCAGCGCGAATTCGGCGGGTCCCGGTGCGGTGCTTTTCATGTGGGCGTCCCTGTGGGGCCGCAGGCCGGAGCGGATGTCTGGCGCCGCCTGCGGACGAGCGGAATTTTTCTGTAATATTCAGACATCATATCGTGCATTTCGGGACGAGGCTCCCCTATTTTTCTGTGGCGCGCATCCGCGACAATTTCCTGATCAGGCTTCTGCTGAAGCTGATCGTGCTTCTGCTCACGCTCAAGCCTGACGGCAGCCACTTGTAGGGGGAGAGGGCCGCCCGCACCGCAGCGGAAAACGGGCGGCTCCGGGGCGCGCCCGGGCCCTGCAGCCCCAGGCCTTTCATTCAGAGGTCGTAGTTTTCCATCAGCAGCAGGAGCAGCTTCACGCCCTGCATGAAGTCCTCGATTTTCATGTCTTCGTTCGGATTGTGCGATCCTTTCTGGTTCGCCACAAAGATCATGGCCGAGGGAACGCCCGCGTTGGCCATGACGGCGGCGTCATGGCCGGCCCCGGAAGGCATCACGAGGAAGGGGATGCCGTGGGCGGCCGCCGTGTTGGCGATTTTTGCAACGAGCCGGGGATTGAGCCGCGCGCATTCGGTCCTCAGCATTTTGTCGAACTCGAAGCGCACGCCGCGCTTTTTCGCGATCCGGTCGGTGTCCCGCACGAGCATCTCGTGGAAGCGCTCGAGCGTGCCCATGGACTGGCTTCTCATGTCGACGCAGAACGTGACGAGCCCCGGCACCTTGGTGATCGAGGCCGAGGGGTCGGTCCTGACGACCCCGGAGGTGAAAACCAGGTCCTCCTGCCGGTCGAGCCGGTGGATCCAGTGCTTTTCCATGCTCATCAGCAGTTCGGCCGTGGCAAGGACCGCGTCGTGGCGGAATTCGTAGTCCACGGCGCCCGAGTGAGCGGTCTCTCCGACGCAGCGGATCGACTTGTGCCGGAGGTTGCCCCTGATGCCGGTCACGACGCCGATGCGCTTCCGGGGTTTTGAATCAAGCCTCGGCCCCTGCTCGATGTGCAGCTCGACGAAGGCGGCGATGCGCCCGAGGTCTGCAAGCGGCCGGCCCGTCACCATTTCTTCGGGGCGGAAGCCCGCGCGCGTGATCGCCTCGGCCAGCGTTTCGTTTCTCGTGCGGTGCCGCAGCTGCAGGTCCTCGGGCCTCAGCTTTCCGGTGAGCGCCATCGTGCCGACGTAGGGCTTCCCGAAATAGGAGCTTTCCTCCATGCGCGTGACAAGCACCGTCACGTCGCGCAGGGGGCGGAAGCCCGTTTTTTCCATCCACCACAGGCAGGTGAGCGGCGCCACGACCCCGGCGAGTCCGTCGTAGTTCCCGCCCTGGGGCACCGAGTCGCCGTGAGAGCCGCTCATGAAGGCCGACAGCTCCCGGTGACGGCCCGGCAGCGTGAGGTAGAGGTTTCCGGCAGCGTCCGTCTTTTCTTCGAGCTTCAGGCTCCGGCCGAGCTTTTTGAAGTAGTCGTGGACTTCGTTCTCCTTCGCGCTGTAGCCCTCGCGGGTGTACCCTCCCGCCGGGTCCTTCGTGAGGGAGGCGATGTCCTCGAATATGTGCCGGGCGAAGGAAAGCCCTTCGACCGCGATGTCCTGTTCTGCCATGCCGGTTCTTCCTTGGTCTGCCGCAGGCTCCGGACGAAGCGCCCGGGAAAAAGATGACCTGCCACACAATCATAATCGGTGGCTCCCCCGGCGGTCGAGCGCGCCCGGGCCGCGCTTTGAGAAGGCCCGAGGCGGCCTGCGGGATTTTCATCTAAAAAATATAATGAAGTGCTTTAAGATATCATTAATAATAAATTGAAAATAATAAATATTTATTGTTCAGTAAAACAGAAGCGCGCTTCGGAGCCCCGGCCGGCGGGCCCGGCCTGCCCTCCCGGGCCCTGCGCCTCGCCCGGATACAGCAGGAAACAATTTTCCGGCGCATCCTGTTTTCCGCGGGGCGCGGCAGAGAGGAAAATGGCAGCGGAATCTTTTTGCCGGATCTCCGGCTTCGTCTTGCCATGAACAAATTACGACCGGCCGCCGCCGCGGCGCTGGCCACGGTTCTCCTTGGCGCCTGCTCGTCGCTCAATCCCGACATCCGGGCGGTCAAGGACACCGTGATCGAGGAAAACCACTCCTTTTTCACCGTGGGCCGGGTGCTCGACTTCTACCCGGACTGTCTCGACACCAGCTGGGACGCCTATAAGGATCCCAGGGGGCACCGCTGGGTCTTTTATTCCTGCCGCTCAAAGTCGATCAGGGAGTTCCGCGAGCAGGCCCTCTCGGACCTGAAAAAAGAGGGCGCGAAGAGCGCTCACAGCGACAGGGCCGAGAAGGCGCTCTCGTTTTCAGAAGCCCAGCTCGTGCTCTCCTTCAGGCTTCTGGGCGAAAGCGATAAATGGAAGGTCTCCGCGGCTCATGTGAACCTCGGCTGGCCGGACGGCCGGACGGCCTCGCTGCCCGTGCCCGTCTACGTGGTCATCGCGGCCATGAAAAAAGGCGAGCCGCTCAAGCCCGAGGAGATCAACGAGGAGCCCGGGTTTGCGAGCCGCCTCTTCGGGCGCGTGACGCGCCGCATTGAGCTTTATTTCCTCATGCGGGCCTACGAGAACGCCAGCCTGAAGCCGCAGGGTAAGCCTCTCTAGCGTCCGCGTCCGCTTTGAGCGGAAAATAAAGGCTGTCAGAGTTTTTTTCCCTTTTTTGGGGGGCGGCGCAATTGAAAACGAAGGGGCTCGCTGCGGGCTTGATTTTGGGCTGGGTCTGTGCGGCGGCGATGGCCGTGGAGCCGGTCTCGGGCCGCCAGGCCGTTCGCTTCGGGCTTTTCGACACTTTCAGCCCGCAGTTCTACGCCCAGACCGTGGAGCCGACGCTGAGCTACCTCGCTCAGAAGCTGCCCGGATACCGCTTCGAGATCAAGTACCTGGAGGCGGCTGACGCCGAAAGGTCGCTTTCTGACGGCTCCGTCGATTTCTTCATCGCGCCCTCGGGCATTTACGGAATTCTGATCCATTCGGTCGGCATCAGGCACATCGCGACCCGCCGCCGCTTCCCGGGCCAGGATCCCTCGCGAAGCGTCGCTTCGGCCTTCATCGTCCGCAGCGACCGCACGGACCTGCGCACAATCGCCGACCTCAGGGGGCGCACCGTGGCCGCGAGCCAGCCGCTCGATTTTGAGGGCTGGCAGATCGCGATGGGCGAGCTCGCGCAGTCCGGCTACAACTGGCGCCGCTTCTTCAAGTCCGTGAATTTCGTTCACTATCAGATGCCTGACGTGGTGGCCGAGGTTCTGGCCGGCGGCTCCGACGCCGGCGTCATCCGCGCCTGCGCTCTCGAGCAGCTCGAGCGCGAGGGCTGGGTGGAGAAAGGGGTGCTGCGGGTGGTGGGCGACAAGGCCGGCCCGGGCGCCTCCTGCCGCCGCAGCACCGGCCTGTATCCGGACGCCGTGATCGGCTCGCTCGAGCGCGCGAACCCTGACGTAGTGCGCGACGTGACCGTGGCGCTGCTCACGATGCCCGCAGGCGGCGCCGGCTGGGACTGGAGCGTCTCCTCGGACTTTCTCGCGCTCGACCGCCTCTACCGCAGCCTTGAGATCGGCCCCTACGCGTACCTGCGCGACCGCAGCTGGAAGGCGCTCTGGCAGCGCCACAGGGAGAAGATCCTGCCGCTTGCCGCGCTGCTGCTTCTGCTGCTCGCCTACGAGGCGCGGCTGCACTACCTCGTGCGCGTGCGCACCCGCGACCTCACCGAGGCGCTGCGAGCCAAGGATGCGGCCGAAGCCGACGCGAGGCACAGCCGGGAGCGGCTCACGAACCTGGAAAGGGCGGGCGTGATCTCGCAGCTCTCCTCAATGATTGCCCACGAGCTGAAGCAGCCCCTCGCCTCGATCTCGAACTACGCCTCGGGGCTCGAGGAGCGGTGGCGCAGGGCGGGAGGCCCTCCGGGCCGGCTCGAGCAGATGGCCGTCGATTCGATCCGCGAGGAGGCCGGCCGCGCCGCGCAGATTGTCGACCGGGTCCGCGCTTATGCGAAAAACCAGGTGGGGCCGATGGGACTGGTCGATTTTTCCGAGACCGTGAAGAAGGCGATCCGCACCTACGAGCGCAACGCCGCCGCCCCCGTCGAGCTCGGCTCGGAGATCGAGGCGGGCATCACGGTCCTGGGGCACGGGCTCGAGCTCGAGCTGCTCGCGCTCAACCTGATCCGCAACGCCGGCCAGGCTGCCGCGAAGCAGCCGCATCCGTCCGTCACCGTGATCCTTCGGCGCGACGGGCCGAAGGCAGAGCTTGAGGTGCTTGACAACGGGCCGCGCGTGAGCGACTCGGACTTCAGGCGCCTCACGGAAATTTCAGAAAGCGTGAAGCCGGGGGGACTGGGGCTCGGGCTCGCCATTGTGCGCGACATCGCCGACAGGCACGGCGCCTCGCTGCGGTTCGAGCGGATGGATCCCTGCGGCCTGAGGGTGACGGTGCAGCTGCGGCGCGAGCCCGATGAAGGAGAAAAGCGATGAAAAGAAGGCTGCTTCTGGCCGGGGCCGTGCTTTCTCTGGTGAGCCGGCCTGGCGCGGCGGGCCCGCGCGGCGGGGTCGACGTTCTCGTGATCGGGGCGGGCATCGCCGGGCTTGCGGCCGCGGTCTCTGCCCGGGAAGCCGGGGCGGGCCGGGTGCTCGTGCTCGAAAAAGGCCCCATGATCGGGGGTCACGCGGCCTACGCCGACGGCTCCATCTGCGCGGTCTACCCGAAGCTGCAGAAAAAGGCCGGGATCGAGGATTCGCCCGCTCTCATGGCGCGGCAGCTCTGGGAGTGGGGCGGCCGGCAGGGCGACCTCAGGCTCATTGAGACGCTCGCGCGAGGCTCGGGCTCCGCGATCGACTGGCTGCAGTCGATGGGGGTGCGCTTCATGCCCCGCGTTTATGTGTCCTATCCCGGCTCCTACCCCCGCGCGATCACTTCCCACCCGGACCGCGGGGGGTTCGAATACATCTGGGCGCTCAACCGCAGGGCCCGCGCCCTGGGGGTCGAAGTGCTGCTCAACGCGCGTGCTTCCGCCCTGACCTCCTCGGGCGGCAGGGTGACCGGCGTGCAGGTCGAGCGCTCGGGGCGCACCGAGACGGTCGCGGCCCGCTCCGTTGTGATCGCCACCGGCGGCTTTTCCGCGAACAAGGCCATGGTGAGGCGCTTCGCGCCGCAGGGCTTCGACCCGGACGCGGGCAGCTCGGCCAACCCCGGAGGGCGGCATTTCGACGGCGCCGACGGCGACGGGATCCGGATGGCGCAGGAGGCCGGGGCGGCGCTCTCGGGCATGTCGGAGGTCGAGCTCATCACGCGCCACGGCGGGCGGCTGCTCGACTATGCGGGCGGCGACATCTACGTGAACGCCGAGGGGCGGCGCTTCGTGAACGAGAACGCCCCGCACCGCGAGCAGGCCCGGGCGATCCTCGCGCAGCCCGGCCAGGTGATCTGGGTCATCACCGACTCGAAATCCCTTAAAGGCCCGGTGCTGCAGCACAAGCTGGCGATCGGCGAGGTGCGCCAGGCTGCGTCGGTGGAGGAGATGGCCCGGGCGATGAAAGTGCCGCGCAGGAGCCTTGAGGAGACGCTGAGCCGCTACAACGGCTTTGTCGAGCGGGGCCGGGATCTCGACTTCGGGAAGACGGTCTTCACGCAGAAAATCGACACCCCGCCTTTTTACTTCGGCCGCGAGACGCTTGAGGCCCACTACACGATCGGCGGGATAAGGATCAATCCCCAGGCCGCGGTGCTGCGCGCAAACGGCACGGCGATCCCGGGCCTATGGGCCGCGGGAGAGACCACGGGCGGCGTCCACGGCACGAGCCGCCAGGGCGGGGCGGCCTTCACCGACTGCCTGGTCTTCGGGAGGATCGCGGGGCGGGAGGCCGCACGGGCGGCCCGGCGGACGCCCTGAAACGGAAACTCCCGCGATCCTAGCTCCAGAAGGGGTTGACGCAGGACAAACTCAGGCCAAATTAATTTCAAATATCCCGGAAATTCAATGATTTGAATTTGCCGGGATATTTATTTTATGGTAACATAGTCTATAATTAATAAAAACATGCTATCGCCATGGATTCTTCTGAAAACGCCTCCGGCAAAATGAACTTTTCCACTTACACGGACAAACAGGGAAGGACCTATGTCTACACCTACCGCAACAAGTGGGATCCAAAGAAGCATCAGTCGCGCATTGCGGAGCGGCATCATGTCGGCAGGCTGGATCCGCAGACTCGTCAGGTCCGTGTGGGAAAAGCCTTTCTTGCCCTTCATCCGGAATACGCCGGCAGGGACTGGTACTGGGCTGGAAACTCACTGGTCAGCGCACAGGACGTCGGAGAAGCGGAGCCGCAGGAACCGGCTTCCGATGAAGGCTGGGAGCAGAACGAGACCGTTTCCATGGGCTGCACCTGGGCGGCCCGGGAATACTGCATTCTCCACGGCATCAGGGATGACCTGAAGTCCGTGTTTGGTGCGGATCTTGCTGAAAAGCTCATGGATCTGGCCATCTTCCAGTTTGACGCCGGCCAGGCCATGATGCTCTACAGCGACTGGCTCTCAGGGGTTTATCTGCCGGGGGCCCGGCCTTTGTCCAGCCAGAGAATTTCCGAAGTTCTGGAACAGGTGGACCGCGACAAGCTCAAGGCCTATTTCAAGCTCCGCTTCAAACGCTCTGCCGAGGAAGCCCGGCAGCGCAGCGCCCTGATCAAAGCCTCGCTCAAGCCCGGCAGCTATGTCCCGCCGCAAATGCTGGCGCTGGACAGCACGAGCATCTCCACCTACTCCGAGACGATCAGAGACGCCGCCTACGGTCATGCCAAACAGAACCCGGAACTCAGGCAGGTCAACCTCGCCTTCGTCTGCGACTACGTCACCGGAGAGGCAGTCTTCGCCCACATTTACGAGGGGTCCATCAATGACGCGGCCTCTTTCCGTGAAATCCTTTTCCAGATGCGGGACGAAGGCATTGAACTGGACAAGATGCTCCTTGTCACGGACCGCGGCTACAGCAGCATCATGAACACCCAGAAATCCCTGGAGCTGAACCTGCGGTTCGTCCAGGGCGTGCGGGTCGTCGAGGACTCGGTCAAACGAAAGTTCGACAAACACAGGAAGGATTTTGAAAAACCCGCCTGCCAGTCCGGCCTGCTGGAGGTTGCCGCCGTCACCGCGCCTGACGCCGAATGGCGCTCCAACCGCCAGGACGTCAAGGTTGCCCTCCATCTCTACAGAAACAACATCCGGGCAGCAAAGGAATCTTTTGACCTGCTCAAGGCCATCGAGAAAGCCTTGAAAAAGAAGAATGAAGGGCGTTCTGTCGACAGCCAGGCCTGGCAGGACGTTAAAAATTTTCTGACCTGCACAAAGGATGACTCAGGACGCCCGGTATGGAAGCCTGACTACGAAGCAATCGAAAAGGAAACGCGCTATTACGGCTGCTTTGTCATCCGCACCAATGAGATTGCGGATCCTTTCGCCGCTTTGGAAATCTATCGGGAAAGGAATGTGGTCGAGCAGTCCTTTGACCAGTTTAAAAACGAAATCCACGGCGACAGGATCCGCTCGACGGACAGCACCTACATCGGCCGGCTGTTCATTTACATCCTCGCGCAGACCCTCAGGACCAGGATGTCCTTCAGTGCGAGGGCTCAGACTCAAAGAAATTCTGATCTGAAGCTCCCGGGCAATTCCCTGACCCTCGCACTGGCCAAACTCAGGAACGTCCAGGCCACGAAGCTGAAGACTCACAACAAATGGGTCAGCCAGCAGTTAGCAAAAAAGCATCGTGATTTGTTCACGATGCTTGGTCTTCCCGTTCCTCCCAGGGTTCTTAAAGACTAGAAACCCCGGGAGTTCAGGCTGAAAAAAAATCCGGGCGCGTCCGCGCCCGGATGAAATGAGAAATCAAGACTGACTTCATTTCTCATCGCAACTGCCGGAGAAGATCCTGCGGGAGAACAGGATCTTCAGAGACGCGGCCGCCGGCGTAGCAGCGGAGAAGCAAGAGACAGCTGCGTTATTCCAAGAAGGAATAACGGTATTATGCGCCTTGTTTCTCAAAAAGGGAAGGGCGGGGCGCCGGCACAGTCAGTAAAAAATGCGGCCCCAGTCCACGATCCGCACCCGGCCGCCGGAGACCTCGAGGACGGACAGGGCGCAGTTTTTCATGGAGAGCTCCTGAAAGCGCGAGGCCGGCCGCCCCATGAGCAGGGTGAGCATGATGCGGGTGACGGAGCCGTGCGCGGCGACGAAGACCCGCCCGGCGCTGCCCTCCAGGGGGAGAATGGAGCGCTCGAGGACCCCCCTGATGCGGTCCGCGGCCTGCCCGAGCGACTCGCCCCCGGGCGCGGGGCGGAATGAGGCGGGCTGGTGGAACCAGAGATAGAGCGGGTCGGCGGGGTCGCTGCGCGAGCGGCGCATGTCCCGACCGTCGAATGAGCCGAAGTTCACCTCGCGCAGATCCTCGAGCACCTGCACTTCGGGGCCGCGTCCCTGCAGCACGATGCGGGCGGTTTCGCGGGCGCGGGAGAGCGGCGAGCTGAAGGCCCGGTCAAAGGTCACCCCCGAAAGGGCGGCCGCGGTCTCGCGGGCCTGCCTGCGGCCCTCGTCGTCAAGCGGAATGTCCGTGCAGCCCTGGATCTTTCCGAGTCGGTTCCAGGCCGTCTCCCCGTGCCTGAGCCAGTAAACGAGCATGGGCTCCTCTCTCCGCGCCTTTCAGATCAGCCAGTGGCTTACTTTTTCATCCATTTCGGCGATGGTGAGCTTTCCGCCCTCAAGCTTCAGGCGGGCGATCGAGCAGTTTCCGACCGGCAGCTTCCAGAAATCCTCGTACTGGAATCCTCCCGCGAGCGTGAGGATTTCCCGCACGATGATGCCGTGGGCCACGATGAGGACGGTGTGCACCGAGGGGTCGCTTTCCAGGGGCTCCAGCGTGGATTTTTTAAAGGAGTCGAAGCGCGCGGCCACAAAAGAGAGCTCTTCGCCTCCGAATGCGGGCTTGTAGAGATCCGGACGCACGAACATCCCGTGCAGGGGATTCTCGGGATTGGTCCGGGCGTCGCCGTAGGGTTCGCCTTCAAGCGGCCCGAAGCCCATTTCGCGCAGCCTCGGGTCGGGCTCGACCGCGGGGCCGCGGCCGCCCAGGACGATCTCGGCGGTTTCCGCCGCGCGGTCGAGGTCCGAGCAGAAGGCCCGGTCGAAGCGGACGTCCTTGAGCCTCGCGGCCAGCCTGCGGGCCTGCTCGCGGCCCCGTTCGTTCAGCGAGATGTCGGCCCAGCCCTGCAGCTTCATCTCCCGGTTCCAGTCGGTTTCGCCGTGGCGTGTGAGATAAATGTCCATTAAAAAGCCCTCTGCGGTTTGTGAACGCCCCCTGCGGGCACGGGCGCCTATTTTAAATCCGGGGCCGCGGCGCGGCCTGCGTTCAGCTGTGGACCGCCATGAGCCCGAGGCCGATCGCGATGAAAATGCTGCCGAATATGCGGTTCGCGATGAGGATGTTGCGGCTGCTGCGCAGCTTCTTCGACAGCAGTTCGGCCACCAGCGTCACCCCGGTCATCACGCACAGGTCGGTGAAGCCGCAGGTGAGCCCCATCTGCGCATACTGCAGCAGGATCGGGGCGTCGGTGTTGAGAAAGGGCGTGAGCAGCGACAGAAAGAAGACCAGGCCCTTCGGATTGGTGAGGTTGACGAGAAGCCCCCGGCGCCAGAGCTGGAACGCGGTCACGGCTCCGTCCGCGCCGCCCCTGATCACGACGGTCTGGGGCTTCGCCCTCCAGAGCGAAATGCCCAGCCAGACCAGATAGGCGCATCCGGCGAAGCGGATGATCTGGAAAAGCACGGGAGAGGCGGCGAGCACCGCTCCGATGCCCACCCCGACGATCATGATGAGGAGAAACACCCCGCAGGACAGTCCGAGAGTCTGCGCAATGCAGCGCCGCCAGCCGTAGCTCACCGCGGCTGAAAGGGAGGCGATCTGCGCGGGCCCGGGCGACAGGCTCATGCCCCAGCAGAGCGCGAAAAAAGACAGCCAGGTCTCAAAATGCATCGCAAATGCGGGAGAGAAAAAAAGACGAAGACTCGGAATTGAGCGACACTATAGCACCGGCGCGGATCCGGGCCCTGTCTCCGCGCCGCGGTTTGCGGACAGGGCCGCGTCTCAAGGAAAGAGGACAGGGCATGAAGCCGCAGAGGAAGGGAAAAAGCGCTTTTGAGGCGAAGGTCGACGCGCAGCGCCTCGCCTGCGCACCGTTTGAGTTCCAGGCGGCGGTTTCCATGAGGGATCTCGGGCTGCTCGAGGCGCTTGACGCGTGCGGCGACAAAGGAGCGGCCGAGGAGGACCTGAGGGCGGCCGCGGGGCTGTCGGAGTACGCCGCCCGGGTGCTTCTCGAGGCGGCCCGGGCCGCGGGGCTCATCGAGCAGGAGCAGGGCCGCTGGAGGCTCACCAAGACCGGCTGGTACCTTCAAAACGACGAGCTCACGCGCGCTAATTTTGATTTTGCGGCCGATGTCTGCTACGCGGGGCTTTCGCGCCTGCGCGATTCACTCAGGAGCGGCCGTCCCGAGGGGCTTCCTGCGCTCGGCCTGCACTCGAAGACGATTTACCCGGGGCTTGGCGCGCTGCCCGAGCCGGCCCGCTCGAGCTGGTTCCGCTATGACCATTTCTTCTCCGACGCAGCCTTTCAGGATGCGCTGCCTCACGTTCTGGAGCGGCATCCGCGGCTGCTCTACGACGTGGGCGGAAACACCGGCCGCTGGTCCATTCTCTGCTGCCGCAGCGACCCGCAGCTGCGCTGCGTTGTGATTGACCTGCCGCAGCAGTGCCGGATGGTGCGCGAGAACGCGGCCCGTGCGGGGCTTTCCGGACGCATCGGCACTTTCGAGGCGGATCTTCTGGCCGATCCCGCGCTGCCGGGCGAGGCCGACCTCTGGTGGATGAGCCAGTTTCTCGACTGCTTTTCCGCAGAGGATGCGTGCCGGATTCTGCGCGGCATCGCCCGCTCCATGAAAAAAGAGGCGAGGATTCTCGTGCTGGAGCCTTTGCTGGACCATCAGCCCTTCGAGGCCGGCCGGCGCTGCCTGGCCGCCTATTCGCTTTATTTCACGGCGATCGCAAACGGGACGAGCCGCTTTTACTCCCAGGAAGAGCTCCAGGCGATGGCCTCCGGTGCGGGGCTTGAGCTCGAGTCCGCTCTCCAGGGACTGGGCCTCGGGCACACCCTGCTCACGTTCAGGAAGACGGGAGGACGTTCGTGAAGCCTCTGACTTTTGCACTTCGCGGCTGGAGCGCCGCAGCTCCCGGCGCGTTGACGGCCCCGGGCGGCCCGGGTCCCTTCGCCTCCCGCTTCAGGCCGGCCTGCCGCCTGCGCCCCCTTGCGGCCCGAAGGCTCTCGGCCGGCGCGCGGCTTGCCGTCGAGTGCGCCCTTGCAGCCGCAGGCGGCTCAGCCCCGGGCTTTGCGGTTTTCGCCAGCCGCAGCGCGGAGCTGCCGCGCTGCGAAAAGATTCTCTCCTGCCTCGCGGGGGACGAGGATCCCTCGCCCACCGACTTCATGATGTCGGTGCACAATGCGGCGGCGGGTTTTTTCTCCATCGAGGCGCACTGCCGGGTTCCTCATTCTTCGGTCGCGGCCGGGCAGGAGACTTTCTCCGCGGCGCTCTTTGAGGCTGCCGCGGCGCTTGGCACGGGAGCGGGCAGCGTTCTCGCGGTTTTTTACGAGAACGATCCGCCGCCGGTTCTCGGCCGCTGCTTCTTGCCCCCGCCGCCGCCCGGCCCCTGGGCCGCGGCCCTGATGCTCGCCCCGGGCGGGGAGCTGCGCGCGCAGCCCTCGGCCGCTGCCGGGGCGGCGGCCGCGCAGGAGCCAGTCCTGCAGCTTCTTTCCGGGCTCGCCTCGGGCGCGCGGGACTTCGACGTCCGCGAGCCGCGGCGGCTCTGGCGCTGGAGCTGGTCATGACTTCGGCGCGGCTTCGGCTTCCCCGCAGGCCCCGGGACTCCTTTGCGGCGCTGCAGCTGCGGCGGCTCGCGACCGGCTTCGGGTGGGCGGTCTTCGGCCTGGGCGGGCTGGTGCTGTCTCTCACCTGGTTTCGGTGGCTGTGCTGGTCGGAGCCCGACGGGCAGAAGAGGATGCTGCGGGCGAGGCGCACGATCGGCGCCTCCTTCAGGCTCTACCTGCGGCTGCTGCGGCGGCTTCGCGTGCTCGATCTCGACACCTCGGCGCTTCGCGCCCGGCCGCCGAGCAGGGGCTCGGTGATCGTCTCCAATCACCCGACTCTGCTCGACTACGTCTTCATTACTTCCGAGATGCCCGAGACCGACTGCATCGTGAAGGAAGCGCTCGCGCACAATTTCTTCCTCAAGGGCGTCGTGCGCGCCGCGGGCTATCTCTACAACTCCGAGGACCCGGAGCGGCTGCTGCAGGAATGCGAGGAAAGGCTTCGCGCGGGCGGAACGATTCTTGTTTTCCCGGAGGGGACCCGCACCAGGCCCGGCGCTGTCATGAAGTTCCGGCGCGGAGCCGCTCAGATCGCGCTTCGAAGCGGCGGGCTGATCGAGGCGATTAATATACAATGCTCGGAAAGCTGGCTCGCCAAGGGAGAGCCCTGGTACCGCATTCCCTCCTCGAGGCCGGTGATCAGGCTTGTGCCCGCGGGCACAATCGACCCCCGGCGCTTCTGGGACGGCAGCCCCGGCTCGATCCCGGCTGCGGCCCGGGCGCTCACTCGGGAGATTGCGAGGCGGCTGTCCTGATATAGCTATATATCCCAAGGCAACGGCACATGACGGATAACGTTGAAAATCAGCTGAAATCGCTCATCGTCGAATCGCTTAATCTGGAAGGCGTCAAGCCCGAGGACATCGAAGACGAGGCCCCTCTTTTTTCCGAAGAGGGGCTGGGGCTTGATTCGATCGATGCGCTGGAGCTCGGCATGGCGGTCAAGAAAAAATTCGGGGTCGCCATCGGAGGCGAAACCGAGGAAAACCGGAGCCGCTTTCGTTCGGTCTCGACGCTGGCCGACTACATCCGCTCCCAGCAGAGCTTGAAGAGGTGAAAGACATATCATGGAAAAGTTGAGCCGGGACGAACTCTACCGCGAGCTGCTCGAGGTCCTCGAGAAGTTTTTCGAGGTGGATCCCTCGACGGTCAAGCCCGAAACGAAGCTCTTCGAAGACCTCGACCTCGATTCGATCGACGCAGTGGACATGGTCGTGCAGATGCAGAAGAAAACCGGGCGCCGCTTCCAGCCCGATGACTTCCGCCAGGTGAAGACGGTCTCGGACGTGCTCGACGTGCTGGAGCGGCTGCAGAAGGACGCGCCGGCTGAGGATGCCCGCTGAATCCCACGCCCGGGTTCTGCGGGCCGCCTCGGCGGCTTTGTCTGCGCTGTGGCCGCTTGCGGTGCTCGCGGGGCTCGCCCTCGGGGCACTGTCCTGGGTGCTGGTTCTGGGGCTCGTGCTTTTTGGCGTCCGGGCCGCGATGGAGCTTCGGTCCGGCCGCAGAGGAGTCTCTGCGGCCGCGGTCACGGGCGCGGGCGCCGCGGTCTGCGCGGCCGGACTTCTTTTCGCGAGGGACGCTGCGGCGCTCTGGTACCCGGTCATCGTGAACGCGGTTCTTTTCTTCGTCTTCAGCTCCTCGCTGATCCGAGGCGTGCCGGTGGCGGAGCGCTTTGCACGGCTTGCCTCCGGAAAGCCGCTGCCGGCCGCGGCGGTCCGCTACTGCCGCAGGGTGACGCTCGTCTGGTGCTTCTTTTTCGTCCTGAACGGAGCGGTGGCGCTCCTGACGGTCCTCTCGGGCAGCCTGCGCTGGTGGGGGCTTTGGAACGGCTGCCTCAGCTACCTCTTCATGGGCGCGCTCATGGCCTCGGAGTACCTGGTGCGAAGGAGGCTGCAGCATGCCGCTGCCGTTCAATGAGTGGCTGAGGGCGGGGGATCCAACGCGTCCGCTGTTTCTTGAAAAGGGCGGGGCGGTCCCGGCCCGGCTGGTCGCCGCGGAGGCCTCCCGCAGGCTCGCGCTTGTGGAGAGGACGGGCTGGAAGCGCATCGCCGTTCAAAGCCGGGGGGCTGCGGATTTCCTCGCCTCGTTTGCCGCGGTCCTCTGCGCGGGCCGTACGCCTGTCCTGCCCGGCAGCAGGCGGCCGGACGACGCGGCGCTTGGCGGCTCGGCCGACGGGATTCTGGGCGGCGGCCCCCGCGGGAGCCTTCCCCGGATCGATCCGGCAGACTCTCCCGCCGCGGGCCTGTCCGAGCTTCCGCCCGTGCCGCCGGAGGCCGGTTTCGTCCTCTACACTTCGGGCTCGAGCGGCACCCCCAAGGAGGTCCGGAAAAGCGTTGGGCAGATGGACCGCGAGGCGGAAATCACCACCGCGCTTTTCGCCTCGAGGCTTGAGGGGCTGGTCTTTGCCGGCACCGTGGATCCGCTCCACATGTACGGGCTTTCCTTTCTGATATGGCTGCCGATGGCGCTCGGGCTGCCCGTGCTGTCGCGCCGCCTCGAGGTGCCCGAAGACCTTGCGGGCCTCGACTTTCCGACAGCCCTCGTCACGACGCCTACTTTCCTTCACTATCTGGAGCCCGCCCCCGGGGGCCCCGCCATCCGCTTTCTGCTCACCGCCGGGGGGCCGCTGCCGGCCGAAGACGCGGGCAGGGCCCGCGCGAGCCTCGGCCTCTGGGCTGATGAAATCTACGGCAGCACGGAGCTCGGCGCCATTGCCTCAAGGCGCTCCTGCGATCCCCCGGGACTGGCGCGCCTCCTGCCGGGCATTGCCTTTGCCGACGCTAAGCGGGCGCTCATTTCGACCCCGCTGGCCCCCGGAGGCCTGGCGCAGCTCGACGACCGGATTGAGCCCCTCGGGGGCGCGGCCTTCAGGCTGCTCGGCCGGCGCGACCAGATCGTCAAGGTGGCCGAGCACAGGGTGAGCCTCGAAGAGGTTGAAAGGGCGGCGCAGCTTGAAGGCCGGGAAGTCCGTGCTCTGCTGGTCGTTCGAAACGGCAGAGCCGCCATCGGGCTTGTGGTCTCGGGCTTTCCCGCGGGGCCCCTGCCGCCCGCTTCGGCGGCCGCGCTGCGGCGCAGGCTTCTCGCCCGGCTGCCGCTTCCTGCCGTTCCCAGGTTCTTCCGGGGCTGCCCGAGCCTGCCCCGCAACGCGCAGGGCAAGGTGGAACGGGAGCGTTTACTGGAGCTTTTCAAATGAATGATGCAGAGCGCTGGCCCGAGGAGATCGAGCTGCCCCGCAGCGACGCCTCAGGCGAACTGACCGTTGTGCTGCGGCTGCAGCCCGGGCTTTTATGGTTCCAGGGGCATTTCCCGGTCCAGCCGATCGCGCCCGGCTTTGCCCAGATTGAATGGGCGCTTTTCTACGCCGGCGCCCGGGCCCGGGGGCTGCGGCTGTCCGAAGTGGGCATGATCAAGTTCACCCGCCCCCTTTATCCCGGCGAGCGGGTGCGCCTGAGGCTGCGCCTGGAGCCTTCGGGCGGGGGCGGGGTCGTGAGATTTTCCTTTGCTGCTCTGACGGCCCGGGGCGAAGTGCCCTGCAGCCGCGGCAGGCTCGTGCTGTGCGGGGCTTCATGATGAAGGAGGCTCCGGAGTTCAGGCCTGCCGTGGTGATCCCCTGCTACAACCATGGCGCGACCCTGGGACGGGTGCTCGACGCGGTCTCGCGGCTGGGGCTGCCGTGCCTTGTCGTCGACGACGGCAGCGACGGCGGGAACCGCCGCCTGATCGACGAGGCGGTCTCATCCCGGCCTTTCTGCTCGCTTGAGCGCCGGACGGAGAACGGCGGCAAGGGGGCGGCCGTCATGCAGGGGGTGGAGGCGCTTGCCGCGCGGGGCTTCACCCACGCGCTGCAGGTCGACGCCGACCTGCAGCACAACCTGGCCGACGCTCCGCTGCTGCTCGAGCGCGCGAGGCGCCGCCCCGAGGCGCTCATCTCGGGGCTGCCCGTCTACGACGAGAGCGCTCCGCTCGGGCGGCGCATCGGCCGGACGGTCACGCAGTTCTGGGTGAGGCTCGAGACGCTCTCCGCGGACATCCGCGACAGCATGTGCGGCTTCCGCGTTTACCCGGTCGGCCCCTTCATGCGGGTGATCCGGGCGGGCCGCCCGGGCGGCCGCATGGACTTCGACATTGAAATCCTCGTGCGGCTGCACTGGGCCGGCGTCCCGATGGAGTTCGTGCCGACGCGGGTCGTCTACCCTGAAGGCGGCGTCTCGCACTTCGATTACCTCAGGGACAACCTGCGCATTTCCGCCATGCACACTAAGCTCATGCTGGAGGCTCCGGCCCACTGGCTGTCGTCTCTAAGGAGAGGCCGCAGGGCCTCGGGCGGCTGGGAGGCCGCGCCCGAGCGGCACGGGGCGCCGGGCATCCGGATCCTGCTTTGGATCTACCGGCGCTTCGGCCGGGGCGTTTTCCGCGCCGTGCTGCGCCCCGTCGTTTTCTTTTACTGGGCCACCGGGACGGAGGGGAGGCGGGAAAGCGGCCGCTATCTGCGGCTTGTCCGCGGCTTTGCGGGTGCCCGGGGCGCCGTGCTCTCCACAGGCGAGCCGCTTACGAGCTACAGGCATTTCCTGCATTTCGGCGAGGCGCTTCTCGACCGGATCCTCGCCTGGAACGGCGAGTTCAGCCTGAGCCGCGACATCGTGCTCGATCAGGGCTCGGACCGCGCGCTTACCGTCCGGGCGGGCGCGAGGGGAAAGCTTCTCCTCACCTCCCACTACGGGGTTCCGGAAGTCTGCCGGGCGCTTGCGTGGCGCGACGCGGGCACGCCCGTTACCGTCGTGCTCTTTGAGGGCAACGCGCAGGCGTTTCGAAAGGAGCTTGAAAAGGAGGCCGGGCTCTCGAGGCTCACGGTGATTTCGGCCGCGGACTTCGGCCTCGGGACGGCCGCCGAGCTCGAAGGCCGGATCCGCCGCGGCGAGTGGGTGGCCATGGCGGCCGACCGGCTGCCGGCCGGGGCCGCCCGCGCGCGGAAGGAGCGCTTCATCCGGGTGCCGTTTCTCGGCCGGCCCGCCTGCTTCCCGGCCGGGCCCTACATCCTCGCCTCGCTCCTCGACTGCGAGGTGGACACGCTCTTTGCCTGCCGGGAGGGACATCGGTTCCGGGTTTCCTGTGCTAAATTGGCCGACAGGGTTTCGCTGCCCAGGCTGGAGCGCGAACAGGCCCTTAAGCGGCTTGCCGAAGCCTTTGCCTCGAGGCTTGAGGAGCAGGTGCTCAGGCAGCCGCTCGAGTGGTTCAACTTTTACGATTTCTGGGCGGAGCCTCGCCGGAAGTCCCCGGAGCCGATGGCAGATCTTGGACGACCACTTCAAAAATGATCACAAGAAGGCTGTTTTTATTATCTTTTCTGATGTGCAGCCCGCTCCTCTCGCGCGCAGAGGAGCTCACGCTGGAAAGTCTCTCCAGGCGGCTTTCGGGCGTGCGCACCCTCACGGCTGACTTCACCCAGAACCGGCGCCTGCGGGCGGCGGCGAGGCCCCTTGTTTCGCGCGGCCGGGTGGCCGTGGTTCAGGGCGCGGGCGTGCTCTGGGACCAGGCCTCGCCCTTTGTGACGCGCACCACGGTCACCAGGCAGAAAATCACGATCGAGCTCGAGGGCGGCCGCACCGAAGTGGTCACCTCGAAGTCCAACCCCCGGGCCTTTGCCTTTGCAAGCCTCATGCAGTCCGTCCTTTCCGGGGACGCTTCGGCCTTTAAAAGCCAGTTTGACGTGAAGAGCCTCAAAGAGCGCCCGGGCGGCCGCTGGGAGCTCGCGCTCGCGGCGCGGTCCGAGCCCCTGTCGAGAATGTTCTCCCTGGTGCGGATCTCGGGCCGCGAGGCCGTCGAGTCGCTGGAGCTCAGGTCGGCTGCGAAGGAAGTGACGCGCATTGACTTCAAGTCCCTGGTTCTTAACGAGGCCCCCGATGAAACGGTCCGCCGTCGTCTCGGTCTTTAAGGCGGCCGCGGCCAGGCTGCGGACGGACTCGGGCGCGGCCTGGGGCTGGGCGGGCGTTGTTTTCGTTCTCTTTGCCTTTCTTCTGATCGCGCTGCCCCGCGTCCCGGTCTCCTCCGACGTGATGGAGCTGATCCCGGAGCCCGCCGCGGGACAGGTCTCGCGCGCGGAAATCCGCTCTCTCGCCTCTAAAATGGGCCGGCAGGTCGTTTTCGCCGTGTCCGGTCCGGAGGCCGCGGCCGAGGATTTTTCCAGCCGGCTCTCAAAGCTGCCCGGCTTTTCATCCTTCAGCGGGCGGCTGGACGCGGTCCGCACCCGCGACTCCGCGCGCTTCCTTTTTGAGCACCGGGCCGCGTTCCTGTCGCAGCAGACCCGCTCGAGGCTCGAGGAGGGGGGCGGCGCGCAGGCCGCGTGGGTGCTTTCGCAGCTCTATGCGCCGCTTGCGGGCGTGTCCTCCTCGGAGCTCACCCGCGATCCGCTTCTTCTCATGCGCACTTCGAACCTGATCGACCGGGGCGAGGGCGGGCTGCGCAACAGCGGCGGGTGGCTCACCGGAACAGACTCCGAAGGGCGGACCTGGCGGATCCTGCACGCCGAGGTGGATCCTGCCTTCGCCGGGGCCTCGGAGCTGAGCGGCCTTGTCGGCTCGATCAAGGAGGCCGAGCGGGAGACCCGGGCGCTTTTCCCCGGGGCGCGCTTTGCCGCTTCGGGGGCCGTCTTTTATTCAGATTACGCGGGCAGCAGCGCGCGGCATGATGTTTCCAGGCTCGGGCTCATTTCGCTCGCGCTGCTTCTCGTGCTTCTCGTCGCGGCCTTCCGCTCGGTCCAGCCGCTCGTGCTGTGCCTCGTCTCCATTGCGGTCGGCGCTGCGGCCGGCGCCGCCGCGACCATCCTGGTCTTCGGGAAGATCCATCTTCTCACGCTCGTGATGAGCCTCTCGCTCATCGGCATTTCCGCGGACTACACGACGCACTACTTCACCGCCCGCATGAAGGCCGGGGCCGGCGTTTCGACTTACGAGACGGCCCGCAGCCTGAGGCCCCTGCTGCTGCAGGCCCTGGCGACCACCTGCGCGGCCTATGCGGCGTTTCTGTTCGCGCCTTTCCCCGGCCTGCGCCAGCTCGGCATTTTCAGCGTGGCGGGGCTGTGCGCCTCCTTTGTCACCGTCATGGTCTGGTACCCGGGGCTCACGAGGCGCTTCAGGAGCCGCAGCCTTCCATTTGCAGGGGCGCTCCAGCGCTACGTCGGGCTCTGGCGCGGCGGCCGGGCGTTTCCCTGGGCAGTTCTCGCGCTGCTCGCGATTTTCTCGGTTTCGGGGATTATTCTGGCCGGGACCGATGACGACATCGGCGCCCTGCAGAGCTCGCCTCCCGGCCTTCGGGCCCAGGAGCAGGTGATCGCCTCGATCACGGGCCGGGACACGAGCCAGCGCTGGTTCATCGTCCAGGGCAGCACGCCCGACGAGGCGCTCGACCGAAAGGATCTCCTGCAGGCCGGGCTTGTGCGGCTGCGCGCCGAGGGGCTGATCGAGGGAGCCACGGTGGTGCCGCTGCACTCGCTGCGCGCGCAGCGCGAGGATGCAGCGCTCATCGAACGGGCGATGCCCGAGGTGAAGCGCCGCCTCGCGCAGGCCGGGATTTCGGTTCGGACGGGCGAGCGGCTGCATCCGCTCGAACTCCGAACCTGGCTGCGCGACTACCTGAGCCGCAGCTGGTCGGGCCTCATCGAGGGAGGCGTGGGCCGCACCGCCATTCTGGTGCCTGTGCAGGCGGGCCGAAGCGCGAAAGCCGATGAGGCGCTCGCCGCTCTTGCCGGTTCGGTGCCGGGCTGCGCCTGGGTGGACCGCCGGAGCGATTTTTCTCAGCTTTTCGCCGAGGTCCGCAAGAGCGTGAGCGTGACGCTTGCGGCCGCGGGCGCCGCGATCATCCTCGCCTACGGCCTGGCCAGCGGGCCGCTGCGGGCCCTGGGGCTGCTGATTCCCTGCGCGCTGTCGATCGCATCGGGGATCGCAGCGCTTGGCTGGGCCGGCATGCCGGTGAACATTTTCTCGCTCTTCGCCCTCATCCTGATCCTGGGCATCGGGATCGACTACTCGCTTTTCTTCGGCTCGAAGCAGCGCGATTCGGAGGCGACGCTTTTTGCCGTCGTGACCGCGATGCTCACGACGGTGGCCTCGCTCGGGATTCTCGTCTTCAGCAGGACGGCGGCCGTCGCGAACTTCGGGCTCGCGCTCACGGCCGGGGTTTTTGCGGCGTTTCTCGCCTCGCCTGTGACGCTGGCCCTTGAGGCGGCCTTTGAAAGGCGCAGGCGGCAGGGGAGGCGGCCTTGATCTACGTGAACGCCGTGTCCGCCCTTTGCAGCCTCGGCTGCGGCCCGGACGAGATTCTGGGAAACCTCGCCCTCGGGCGGGCTCCCGGCCTGCGCCCGACGCAGGGGTTCCTCACCCGGGGGCGCACCGCCTGGCTCGGGCACTTCACGAAGCCGCTGCCGCCGATGCCCGCGGGATTTCCCCGCGAGGAGAGCCGCAACAACCGGGCTCTGCGGGCCGCCTGGGAGAGCTGCCCCGCGTTCGCCCGGCTGCTTCACTCAACGCCGCGCGACGGCATTGCGGTGGTGCTTGGCACGAGCACGTCGGGGTCGGACGAGGCCGACCGCTACGTGAGCTCGGTCCTTAAGGCGGGTCCCGGCCGGGAGCCCGGGGAGTTTGCCGCGGAAAGCCAGGAGCTTGGCGACCCCTCGAGGTTCCTCTCGGCGTGGCTCGGCACCGAGGGCCCGGCCTACACGGTTTCGACGGCCTGCACGAGCAGCATCCGCGCCGTGATCAGCGGCGCGAAGCTGATCGAGTCCGGGCTCGCGCAGGCCGCGCTCGTGGGCGGAGCCGACACCCTGGCGAGGCTGCCGGTGAACGGCTTTGCTTCGCTCGGGGCGCTCTCGCCCGGGCTTTGCGCCCCGTTTGCCGCCGGCCGGGACGGCATCACGATCGGCGAGGGCGCGGCGCTGCTGTGGCTCTCGCGCGAGCCTTCCCCGGTGGCGCTTCTGGGGTTCGGAGAGAGTTCCGACGCCCACCACATGACGGCGCCGGACCCGGCCGGCTCGGGCGCCTACGAGGCGATGCGCGGCGCGCTCGAGCGCGCGGGCCTTGCCGCGCAGAACCTCTCCTACGTGAATCTTCACGGCACCGGAACGCCGCTTAACGACGCCATGGAGGCCGCGGCGACCTTCAAGGCGGTGGGAGACGCGCCGCTTTGCAGCTCGACCAAGCCCCTGACGGGCCACACGCTGGGAGCCGCCGGAGCGCTCGAAGCGGTGCTCGCGGTCCTTTTGTCCTCCCGGGGCGGCATGATCCCAGGGCAGTTCGCACCGGGGCGGGTGCGGGATCCGGCGCTCGAGGGGATCAGGCTTCCGCTTCGTCCCCAGCGGGTGGAGCCCGGCCCGGTGCTCACTTCCAATTTCGCCTTCGGAGGCAGCAACGCCTCCCTTCTTTTCGGAGCGGCCGATGGCTGAAACAGAAAAAGGCCTTTCCTACGGCGCGCCGTCCCAGTACCTTCCGCAGCGCCCGCCGATGCTCGTTCTCGACCGTGTTGAAAGCATCACGGAAGACGCAGTCCTCTGCAGCGCGGAGGCCGGCGCCTCGGGCCCGCTTGAAGTTTTCGCAGACGAGGCGGGGCTGCTGCCCCTTACTCTTTTCATCGAGCTCATGGCCCAGACGGCCGGCGTCTGGGCGGGCTACTGGAGGCGGCAGGCAAACGAGCGCCTGCCCGAGCAGAAGCGCGACGCGCCCCTGGGGCTGCTGCTGAGCGTGCGCGGGCTTCAGGTGCTCGCGGCTGAAATCCCTCGATGCGGCCGCCTCGAGGTTAAAATGAGCAAACTTTTCTACGAGGGGCCGCTCGGTTCCTTCGAAGGTTCGGTTCTCTGCGGCGGCAGGCTCCTTGCCACCGGGCGCGTGAGCGTCTGCCAGCCCCGGAACTTCGAGCTTACTAAGCTACTGGACAAAGCAGCATGATGCATTCTTCCCGCACTTTTCTCGTGACCGGCGCAAGCGGCGGCATCGGGCGCGCCTGTGCGCTCGAGCTGGCCGCCCGGGGCTACCCCGTCGTGCTTCACTGCCGCAGCGGCAGGGACCGCGCCGAAGGAGCGGCCGATGAGATCCGCCGCGCCGGCGGCTCGGCCCGGGTTCTCTCGTTTGACGTCGCCGACGGCCCCGCATCCCGCCGCGCCCTCGAGGCCGACATCGCCTCGCACGGCGCCTACTGGGGCATTGCGGCCTGCGCGGGCATCGCCCGCGACGCGGCCTTCCCGGCTCTCACCGCCGAGGACTGGAAAAGCGTCATCGACACCGATCTCAACTCCTTCTACAACGTGATCCAGCCCTGCGTCATGCCGATGCTCGGGCTTCGCGACGGCGGCCGGATCATCGCCGTTTCCTCGGTCTCCGGTCTGATGGGCAACCGCGGCCAGGTGAACTACAGCGCGGCGAAGGCCGGACTCATCGGCGCGGTGAAGGCGCTCGCCGTGGAGCTCGGCAAGCGCCGGGTCACGGTGAACGCCGTTGCGCCCGGGCTCATCGACACCGGGATGGTCCGCATGGAGCCCGCGGCGCTCGAGGCGGCGAAGGCGGCGATTCCGCTTCGCCGCATGGGGCGGCCCGAGGAAGTGGCCTCCCTGGTCGCGTTCCTCGCGGGCGAGGGCGCGGCCTACATCACCCGGCAGGTGATTTCGGTGAACGGAGGCCTGCTGTGACGCCGCGCCGCGTAGTGGTGACGGGGGGCTCGGCGATCACCGCCTTCGGAAGCTCCTGGGAGGAGATCAAGCCGCGGCTTCAGGCCGGCAGGAACGCCGTCCGGGTGATGGAGGACTGGGGACAGTTCAAGGGCCTCAACTGCCGGCTGGGGGCTCCGGTCGAGAATTTCACTCTTCCCGAGCACTACACGAGGAAGAAAACCCGCTCGATGGGCCGGGTGGCGCAGCTGGCGACCCGCTCGGCCGAACTCGCGCTGGACGAGGCCGGGCTTTCCGGCGACCCCGTGCTCGGCAGCGGCCGCACGGGCGTCGCCTACGGCTCTTGCGTGGGATGCACCAAGAGCATCATGGAGTTCGGCACGATGCTCTCCGAGCACAGCACCGGCTCCATCACGGGCACGAGCTACGTGCGGCTCATGCCGCACACCACGGCGGTGAACATCAGCCTCTTTTTCGGACTGCGCGGAAGGGTCATCCCCACCTCGAGCGCGTGCACTTCAGGCAGCCAGGCGATCGGCTACGCCTGGGAGGCGGTCCGCTACGGACTGCAGGACGTCATGGTGGCCGGAGGCTCCGAGGAGCTCACGCCGGCGCACGCGGCGGCCTTCGACACGCTGTTTGCGGCCAGCGTTAAAAATGACACGCCGGAGCTCACCCCGGCGCCTTTTGACAAGCGCCGCGACGGGCTTGTGATCGGGGAGGGCGCGGGGACTCTGATTCTCGAGTCGCTCGAGCACGCGAAGGCGCGCGGCGCCAGGATCTGGGGCGAGATCACGGGTTTTGCGACCAACTGCGACGCGAGCCACGTGACCAACCCCAACTCGGAGACGATGCGGATCTGCATGCAGCAGGCGCTCGAGTCCGCAGAGATCGCTCCTTCAGCGGTGGGCTACATCAACGGCCACGGCACCGGCACGGTGCAGGGCGACCGCTCCGAGAGCATCGCCACGGCCGCCTTGTTCGGAAGCCGCGTGCCGTTTTCAACCCTGAAGGGGTATTTCGGACACACGCTGGGCGCCTGCGGCGGGATCGAGGCCTGGCTCACGCTGCGCATGATGAACGACCGGTGGTTCGCCCCCACCGTCAACCTGCGCGAGCCGGACCCGGAGTGCGGCGAGCTCGACTACATCATCGGGCGGGGGCGGGAGATCGACGCCGAATACGCCGTCTCGAACAACTTCGCCTTCGGCGGGGTGAACACCTCCCTCGTCTTCAGGCGCTGGGCCTGAAGCGGGCCGTCCGCTCAGCCGAAAAGCTTCGCGAAGAACCCTTTTTTCGGCTTTTCCTCTTCCTGGGCGAAAGAGGTCATTTCGTAGCCGGTTCCGGAGAGCGCCTCCCTGAAGTCGCTTTCCGGAAGCGGCTTTTCGGTGAGGACCTCGCAGCACTCTTTCCTGCGGTTCGCCCGAACCTTGCTGCAGTCCCCGCCCAGTTTTTCCCTGATCGCCCCGGCCACGTGCGCCTCGCACATCGGGCAGACCATGCCTTTCACTCCAAGGATTGTTTTGTACATGAGATTATTCTCCAGGAAGCATCGAAAAGATGTGAGGATGATAATCGTTTTTATTAGCAACGGAGTGAAAGGCCGCTCCGGGCGGCCGCTTCAGGAGACGGGGGTGAGGCGAAAGAGCCTGTAGGGCCTGCGGCGGGAGACGGGGATGTCGTTCTGCGATTCGGTGAACCAGATGCGGCCCCGGGCGTCGAGCGCGAAGTCGTCGGCCCAGTGGAAGCGCGTGGGGTACTCGAGCGTGCGGGCCCGGCGGGAAGCGACGCTGTAGGCGAGCAGCTTCGAGTTCTGGAGGTCTCCCATGTAGATCACGCCTTTTCGCACGACCATGCCGGCCGAAGGATGGATGTTGTCCGCGATCGTGCGGATCTCGCGGCGCCGCTGCTCGGAAGTGAGCCGATCGTCTGCGAGGCACTGGGTCGGGATGCTGAAGATCCGCGTTTCAATCAGCGGCGTGAAGTAGAGCGACCGGCCGTCTTCCGACAGAGTAACGCCATCGATGTGGGGCGAGGCCGGCACCACGTTGCCGGCGGGCATGGCCACAAAGCGCGCGTTGGCCCGGGTCTCGGGCGTCCTGCGGTCGAGCGCGAGCCAGCCGCGGTCCGTCTTCAGGTCGATCACGAGGAGCCCCCCGGCGCCAGCGTCGGATATGTAGGCGCAGTGCCGCGCGGTATCAATCCTGAAGTCCGAAAGGTCGCTGGCGTCCACCAGCAGCGAGGGCGGGATCGGATGAACGCTTTTCACCTGATTGCGCCTGAGGTCAATGCAGACAAGCCTCGCTCCGGCTTTTCGCGCGCTCATGCCTTCGAGCCTGCCCGAGTCGAGCGCCCAGAGCCGGTCCTCGGAGTCGACGACAATGCCCGTGACGCTTCTGAAGCTGCTGTTCGCCTCGCGGTCGAGGAAGCGCACCGGCACGCCGCCCTTTAATTCGGCCACGTGGTAGGACGGGAATTCGGAAATCGTCGGAAAGCTCACGAAAACGCGGTCCGCCTTCGAAACAGCCACCCCGGTCCACTGATAGTCGGAGGTCGTGATGAGCTCGAGCCTGGGCAGGGCAGGGGCTCTGGCCGCCCGAACCTCCCGCAGACAGGGGGCGAGGGCTGAAGCAATAAGGAACTGGCGGCGGTTCATGAGAAAGGACTTGGTCTATAAACAGTTTTACCTAATGGGTGTCACTTAGTTTCGTCATTATATAGAGTTCGCGGCGAGAAGCCTCGCCGCGCTCAGCCGTTCCTCTCCTTCAGCCGCTGCAGAGGGGGGAACTTCTGCCAGAGCTTCACAAAAATCCCGGTGGTGATCGCCGACAAGACGGTGCCCTCCCGGATTCCTTCCGGGTGTCCCAGAAAGATGAGGCCGATCGCTGCGGCGGTGAGCACGAGCGTCCAGTCGTAGGTGAACTTCACCCGGGGAAACGGCTTGTGGAAGGCCATGGACGCCGCAATGACGACGCCGTCGCCCGGCAGGCTTGTCGTGAAGGAGGCCACTTCGAGCACGATACCGAGGGCAAGCAGGGCGCTTCCGGCCGTATTCTGCACGAGGCGCGCTCCGTAGGCCTCTGGCGCCACAAAGGAAAGAACCCACATCGCCGCGTCGATGAAAAAGCCGAAGACCAGGACAAGCGGCACCTGCAGGAGATTGAGCCGCAGCCTGAAGCGGCTGCCAAGCAGCGCCCACTGGACGAAGAAAAAGAGGACGTTCATCGCAATCGTGAGCTCGCCGAAGCTGTAGGGCGTGACGAAGGTGAGCGAATAGGGCACGGAGGAAAGCGGCGTGGTCCCGATGCCGGCCCGGGTTGTGAGCGCAATTCCGGAGGCCACGCAGGCCATGCCGCAGAAAAGCGTCACCCATCTCGAAAGAGCTTTATTCCCCATCATATTTTTCAAATTCACCGGGAAGAGAGTTTTAATCCGCAAAGCGTCCATTTTACAAACATTTAGGTATTACTTACGGTCTTTTAGCCCTTTGACTGCAGTCAACAGGCCTATAAGTTACTTACTAATAAGTAGAGACTTTCTCTATAATCATTTCGAAGATTACGAATCTTTACACATCATTGCACCCGTTAACTCCTCTTCGGAGCTTGCTTGAGAATGGAAGAAACAGCGTCTGCACAAGGGGAGCCGCCTTTGCAAATCGACCAGACCGCTCAAATCCTGGGACAGCGGATCCGCAGCAACAGGCAGTCGATGAATCTCACGTTTGCAAGGATGTCCCTGAAAGCCGGAATTTCAAAGGCCGCGCTCGAAAAAGTGGAGCGCGGGGACACGGACGCGCCGCTCAGCTTTTACCTGAAGGTCGTCTGGAGAATCGACGGGTTTGCCACCTGCAGCGGATTTCTGAGCCCCGAGGGGCTCAAGGAACGCGGCCGCTCCCCGGTGGACCAGCTGATGCGGCTGTGCGGCAAAAGAGTCGCACAGAAGCGCGCGAGCCTGGGCCTCACGCTTCAGGAGCTTTCAAAAAAATGCGGCGTGCCGCCGGAGGAGCTCATGAAAATCGAGTGGGGCGGCAGCTGGGGCACTTTTGCCGATTACAGCCGATTGTTTGAGGCCCTGGGCGAGCCCGGGCTGCTGCCGGGGCTGCTGCGCTAGGCCGCGTTCTTTCCGTGATCCCCGCCATTTAAGCGTCTTAGCGCGGCCAGCGCCAGAGGCGAGGCAAAGCAGACCTCGCGCCTGTCATGGCGCCTTCTGTTCACAATCCTTATCGTGAGGGTTCCCGGCCCTTCCGGAATCTTCCGGTCGAGCTGCCCCGCCGCATCGGCCGCGAGTTCCGCGACGTTTCGAAACCGGCCCCAGAGTCCGCGCGGCAGCAGCGCCGACTCATCGATCCGCTCGTCTTCGCCCAGCCCGTACTGTGCGCTGATGAAGCGCGAGAACTCCGGACGGATCCGCTCAATCGAATCGAGTTCGGTCGCGAAAAGGCGATGCTCGCAGCCCTCCCGCTCCGATTTGCCGCAAAACGGGCAGTAGATCCGCAGCAGCTGGTAGGCGTCTTCGCCGAGCGTCACCGTCCCCGCGGGCGCGTCCGCCGGATTTTCTCTGTTGTCCATGAATTGAATTCCTGACTGAGGGGCCCCGGGCATTTTAGCCCCGGGGCCCAGAGTTCGTGAGCGCAGGCGCGGCCCGTGAGATGAAGAAAGAGCCCTGTTTCCCGCGCTCATTTCCGCCCTGGGCGCCCCCGGAGCCGGGCGGGCCGGTCCGGGGCCGCATGATTAGAATCCCAGTATTCTGCAAAAGGAGGAGGCGAAGCATGCCCATACTGGTTAAACCCTCGGAGCTTGAGGAAGACGCCCGCGTCTGCGCGGAAATCCGCCGTCAGATCCACCGCGAGCCGGAAGTAGGCCTGAACCTGCCGCATACGGCGGAGAAAATTGTGGAGGCGCTGAAGGCTTGCGGCGTGGACGAGATTGCCACACATGTCGGCGGCCCGGATGTGACGGGCATCGTGGCGCTTGTGCGCGGCAGCCGCCCGGGCCGCACGATCGGCCTCAGAGCCGACTACGACGGGCTGGGGCTCGAGGAGATGACCGGCAAGCCCTGGGCGAGCGGCCTCAGAAAGCGCATGCACGCCTGCGGTCACGACGGCCATGTGGCAACTCTTCTGGCCGCGGTGCGCTGGCTGTGCCGCCACCGGGATTTCAAGGGAACGCTGGCCGCCATTTTCCAGCCGGGCGAGGAAGGCTTTGCCGGCGGCCGCTTCATGCTCGAGGACGGGCTCGTTGACCGCTTCGGGATTTCCGAGTTCTATGCGCTTCACTCCGAGCCCCGTGTCGCGCTCGGGAAGGTCGCGCTGGTCGAGGGCTACGCCACCGCAAACGCCGATGTCTTTGAAATCACGTTTGAGGGAAAGGGCGGGCACGGCTCGCGTCCGCACCTTGCCCGCGACCCGATTGTCGCCGCCTCGGAGGCCGTCATGGCCTTCCAGACGATCGCCTCCCGGAACGTGAATCCGGACGACACCGCGGTGGTCTCGGTCTGCTGCATCCTTTCGGGCACGCCGGAGGCGACCAGCGTCATCCCGCAGAGCGCGGTGCTGCGCGGCACCTGCCGCTGCTACAAGCCCGACGTCCAGGACGTCATCGAGCACCGCATGAAGACGATCGCCCAGGGCATCGCCTCCGCCTACGAGATGACGGCCGACGTGAAATACACGAGGCTTTACCCGGCGATGTACAACAACCCGGAGCGCGTGAGGGACGCGAGGGCGCTGCTCGAGCAGTCCCTGGGAAAGGAAAACGTCGAGCAGTGGCACCGCAACGCCGGCGGCGAGGACTTCGCCTTCATGCTGGGGGCGAAGCCCGGCTGCCTTTTCCGCCTCGGCATGAAGGACGAGGATGCGGCGCACGCCTCGCCGCTGCACAGCCAGTGCTTCGACTTCAACGACAAGGCGATTCCCACCGGCGCGAGCGCGCTGCTCACGATCGCTCTGAACCGGATGGCGGCGTAAGGATCTGTCGTTTTTTCTTCATGAAGGCGGCTGCCCGCTCGTCCGGGCAGTCCCCTTTGTGTTCTCTTTTCGGGAGGGCGCGTCTATGACCTCCAGGACCGATACGGACCTGTCTGCCTGGGAAGCGTTTGTAGAAGTCGCCCACAGTGGCTCTTTTACCATCGCAGCGGACATTCTGGGCGTTGATGTGGGGTTTCTCTCCCGGAAAATCGACCGGCTGGAGAAACGCATTCACCTCGAACTCCTCAGCCGGGACAAAAGGCCCCTTGTTCCAACCGAGAGCGGGCGGGAGCTGCTGCCAGAGTGCGAAAAGATGCTGCTGGCCTACCGCGCCATCATGGATCGGGCGGCCGCCGAAAACCGGGACCTTTCCGGCCTGGTCCGGGTCATGCTCCCCACGACGCTCGCCGGGCATTTTCTTGCCGCTCTGAAGCCGGAATTCCTCGGCTTGTATCCGGACATCGCCTTTGAACTCGAGTCGCCGGTTGAGCTCGATTGTCTGGTCCAGAACCGGGTGGATGTCGCTGCAGTACAGGAAAGCATGCCTCTTCGGGATCTGATCACGCTTCCGCGCGGACGCATGGTGACCGTGCCCGTCGCCTCTTCGGAATTCCTCAGCCGGCACGGTCCAGTAGACTCTTTGCAGGATCTGGATCAGGTGCCGGTCTTCCTCACAAAGAGGGCGGGCTTTGACGAGGATGGAGCGATTCTCCTGCAGAAAAAGGGCAGGCGGGTTCGGCACACGATTGCAAAGCCCAGCATCTGCAACAACGCCATCATCATCCGTGATGCCGCCCTGCAGGGACTGGGGGTTGCGCTTAACGTCCCGCTTTTTGCGTGCATTGATGACATTGCAGAAAAGCGCCTTGTTCCGGTTTTGAGCGGGTGGCGGCGTCCAGAGTTCGATTTGTTCGTAGCCTGTTCGAGGCGTTCGTGGCTTGTAAGGCGAAACCGCATTTTCGCCCTCTGGCTTGCCAGGCGGCTTGACGACCATGTTTTGGAAGTACGCCGGAGGTTCGAGGCCCTGTATCCAGGGTGGCTCGGCCTCGCGGATGGAAAATAAAGGCCCGGCCTAAAAAATCAAGGCCGGGCCCTGAGCGCGCAAGCTGCTGCTGACTTACTTGTTCTGGGCCGCCATTGTTCCGGCATGGCGTCCGAACACCATGGCGTCGAGAATCCCGTTGCCGCCCACGCGGTTAGCGCCATGAACGCCGCCAGCCACCTCGCCCGCGGCGTAAAGTCCGGGGATCGGTCTGCCTTCGGGAGTGAGCACCTGGGAGTTCACGTTGATCCGCAGACCGCCCATGGTATGGTGGACTGCCGGCACGAGCCTTGTCGCGTACCACGGGCCGTCAAGAAGCGGCTTGTCGCTCGGGCCCTGCCCCTTGAAGCCAAACTGGTCGGCGGCCTTCTTGTGCGTCACGACCGCGTTGTACTCGTCCACCGAGGCCTGGAGCTTTGCGGGATCCGCCCCGATCTTTTTAGCGAGTTCCTCCAGCGTCTTTCCTTCATAGGCCTGGCCCAGTTTGATTTGGTCGCGCAGCGTGGTGTCGCCCGCTCGGGTTTCAAGTGTGGGGAAGCGCAGATGGTTGAGCACCACAAAATACGTGCTTCCAGGCTGCTTGAGAATGGCGCGGCAGAGAACATCGCGGGGAGCGTTTTCTCTCACAAAGCGTGAGCCCTGCTTGTTGACGAAAATGCGGTTGCTCCCTGAGGGCCAGCTCGACATAATCCCCGTGCCGGGGGCTCCGCCCGGGTGAAGCTGAATTTCATTCATGTCGACAAGGCCGGCCCCTGCGCCCGTGCCGAGCGCAAGGCCTTCGCCCAGACTCGCGTTGGAGCGGTTGGTAGTCCCGATGTTTCCATCGAGCTTCACGTCCTTCCAGTCGCCGGTGTTGTACTTCATGCGCATCTGGATATTGGCCGCGAAGCCGCCCGTCGTGATGATGACGCCGCGGTCAGCGCTGAAAGTGACGGGTTTGCCCTTATGGGTGCAGGAGACGCCGGTCACGCGTCCGTTTTTGTCCTTGACGAGGCTCACCGCCTTCGTGTTGGTGAAGACCTGCACGCGGTCCGGATAGGCGGCAATGAAGCGCTCAAAGGCTGAAATGTAGCCCGAGCCGCGGCCGATGACGCTGTGGCCGCGAGGGTAGAGCCCGCCCACGATCATGTGCACCTTAGGCTGGAACATCACGCCCTTGTCCTCAAGCCAGCGCAGTGTCGGCAGGGCGTTTTCAACGAGATAGCGGGCGAGAAGTGGGTTGTTCTTGTTGTGGCCGCCGCGCATTGTATCGTTGTAGTGACGCTCGACGCTGTCAGGAATGCCCTGTAACTTCTGCCGCGCCGGGTCTACGGCGTTCAGGGAGCCGCCGGAGACGGCGGAGCTTCCTCCCAGCATGCCCAGCTTTTCCACGATGATCACCCGCGCGCCAGCTTCGATGGCAGCGGCCGCGGCGGCGAGTCCGGCTCCGCCCCCGCCCACGATGACTACATCAGAGCGGTAACTGTCTTTAAGGGGAGCAGCCTTTTTCGGATGGTGATACTTGGCCGGGTCAACTCCCGCCATTTTGATGGTCTGCCCGACCGCATCCAGATAAGCGGCACAGGTGATGGTCGCGCCCGAGATCGCCTCGACCGGGATGTTTTGCTGGAAAACAATCTCATCATGCAGCTTGCTGATTGCGATCTTTCCGATGCCGGGCGACTCCAGGTCTCGAGTGATGATGTCTGTGATTTTCCCGTTTTCGACGTGAGTGTCCACGGTCATCGGACCGTTGTGCCCAGGTACGGTCACCGAATAGACAGAGTTCGGCGCGGCTGCGCTCGCCGTCCCGGCGGCTAGGACTGCAGCAGCGATAATGAGCAGTTTCTGATTCATAGTCTCTCTCCTAACAAAGCCCTAAAATCTTAGGGGAGAGGCATGAAGATGCTTTGTTGCTCCAGTTGAACCTTTTGACGATTTGATCAAACTAATGGAGCGTCCAAGCTAAAGCAGGGAAACTTCCTTTGAAGTTTACAGACAGAGTCCTTTCTTATGGGCAGCCGGCGCTTTGGGAGGCCAGGCCTGGGAAGTCTCTCCCTTAGGGGCCTGCATCAGGATCCGTGTGGCATTTACCGCCCAGTTGGCGTCTATCACGGCCTGTGCGTTTTCCTTGAATTTCGGGTAATGCGCGTGAAGGTCAGTCTGGCGGGCCCGAACAGCCCTGCAGGATCAGGCAAAAGGCCCAGCCTCTCCGGCAAACTCCGACCGTTCCTTTTTCCTATGATTTCTCCCGATTGCAGAGCACCGCCGCGGCCGGGGATGCTCTGCGGCAAGGAGAAAAAATGGCAAAAAGAACGGCTTTGCTTCGCCTGCTTTCCGCCGCGGCCGCGTCCGTCATGGCCGCCTCGGCCCTGGCCGCCGGGCCTATTGTCCTTCAGGGCCAGGGCAGCTTCACGGTGGGCGGCTCGACGCTGCGCCACGCCGGGACATTTTCCGAGAAAAACTTCCTCTCGCCCGAGGGGCAGACGGCCTACGGCGACCACGGCTATGTGTTCTATCAGATTCCTTCCGGCGCCCGCCGCCTTCCCATCGTGTTCCAGCACGGCGGAGCTCAGACCAAGCGGACCTGGGAGAGCACGCCTGACGGCCGCGAGGGCTTCCAGAACATCTTCCTCCGGAAGCGCTATTCGGTCTACCTCGTGGACCAGCCTCATATGGGCGAGGCCGGGCTCTCGACCCGAAAGGACGAAGGAGGCAACGCCTGGGCGGGAAACCCGCTGTTCGCCGACCAGACCTTTTTCAGGCTGTGCCGCCTAGGAGATGGGAACGGGTTCTTCAAGGGCTCGCAGTTTCCCGGGGGAGCCGCGGCGGTCGATGCGTTCCAGAGGTCCTGGAACCCTTATTCGGGCCCGCTGGACAATGAGCTCAACGCAAAGGTTCTGGGGCAGCTTTTCGAGCGCATCGGGCCCGCGGTCCTGATGGCGCACTCGATGGGCGGCACGATTGCCTGGCGCACGCCTTTTTACACGAATAAGGTGCGCGCCATCGTGGCCCTGGAGCCGGGCGGCACGCCTTTCGTCTTCCCGGACACTGAGATGCCGCGGCCTGTGAAGGCGGTTTTCGAGCCCCTTTCCGCCACGGCGCTCGGCGTTCCGATGGAGAAGTTCCTGAAGCTCACCCGCTTCCCGATCCTTTTGGTTTACGGCGACAACATCGCCGAGAAGCCCGTCGCGGCGGTGGGCCCGGACAAGTGGCGCACGGAGCTCGAAATGGCCAGGCAGTTCGCTGCCGCAGTGAACCGGCACGGCGGAGACGCCCGCGTGATTCACCTGCCTGAGATCGGCATCCGCGGGAACTCCCACTTCCTCATGACCGAGAAAAACAACGTGCAGATAGCGGGGCTGATTGAGGAGTGGCTTCGCAGCAAGGGGCTGGACCGCTGAAAGCCCGGGGCGCGGAGCACCGGAGTCGTGCGGCTGCGGTACTTCCGGCGCCTGCGCCCCCCGGCACTCTTTATTCAATTAATGCCGTAGCGCTTCGCTTCCTGCAGCTGCTGCTCTCGGGTGAACGCCCCCACGAGCTCGTGGGCCAGGTAGGGTTCCTCGAGGAACTTCACGTCTTCTTCCGACAGCGTCAGATCCACCGACTTCACCGCGTCCCTGAAGTGCACGGGGCTGGTCGCGCCGACAATCGGGGCGGCCACGCCCCGCGCGAACTGCCAGGCCAGCGCCGTCTGCGTCATGGAGACGCCGAGCCGGCGGGCGGTTTCCTCCACCCGGGCGATGATCTGCAGGTCGTTTTCCCTTGCGCGGTCGTACTTCGCCCTGAGGGTCCTGTCGGTCTTGCTTCGCTTTGAGCCGCTTTCCCATCCGGGATGCGTGAGGTGTCCGCCTGCGAGCGGCGAGTAGGGGATGCGGCTCACGCCGTACTGCTCTGCCACCGGGATCAGCTCCCTTTCGTCCTCGCGGTAGAGCAGGTTGTAGTGGTTCTGCAGGGTGGAAAACTTCGTCCAGCCGTGCAGCTCGGCGCAGGCCTGCATGTTGTGGAACTGATAGCCGTACATGGCCGAGGCGCCGATCGCCCGCACCTTGCCCTCCCTCACGAGGGAGTCGAGGGCCTCCATCGTCTCCTCAATCGGGTGCAGGTAGTCGAAGCGGTGAATCTGGTAGAGATCGAGATAGTCTGTGCCCAGGCGCCTGAGCGTGAGGTCTATTTCCCGGTGTATCGCCTCTTTCGAGAGGAAGCCGGGATTGAAGTAGACCTTGGAGGCGAGCACGACGTCGTGCCGGTTCACCCCGAGGTGCTTCAGGCTGCGCCCAAGGAATTCCTCGCTTGTGCCGAAGGAGTAGATGTTGGCGGTGTCGAAGAAGTTCACCCCGAGATCAAGCGCGCACTTGACCATGGCCTCGGTCTGGTCCTGATCGAGCGTCCAGAGATGGAATCCGGGGTTCGGAGCGCCGTAGCTCATGCAGCCCGCGCAGATGCGGCTCACGGTGATGCCGGTGGAGCCGAGTTCGGTGTATTTCAAGGGAAAGCCTCCTAAAGGGAGCCCCGGGTTGGAAAAAATCCGAGCGGTTTCCGGGGATGCTGAAAAAAGAGGGAAAAAGTCAGTCCAGGGATGAGTCTAGGCGCAGCCGGAGGCTTTCCGATTGCCTGAAAGGACGTATTTTTTGTTTTTTCCGCTGCCTGAAAGGACGGGCGCACGGCGGGCGGCGTGAAGCGGGAGGGGGCACAAGGCGCCCTCCCGCCGGCTGCGTGCCTCAGGAGTCTTTCGTCAGAACTTCCAGCGCACGCCCGCGTTCACCTGCCAGGCGCTGCCGTAGCCGCCGCCGAAAATCCCCTCCGCGTCAGCCCAGAGGAAGGTGCGCCTGCCGAGGTTCACGTTCGCGCCGAGGCCCGCGTCGTACCAGGTGGCGCTGCCGTCGCTCGAGCGCCGGATCGATTCCAGCCCGTCCGCGCTCGTCGCGCGCACGGCCCGGTCGCCTGCGAACTCATGCAGCGCGTCGGCCTTGAGGTAAAGGGAGCCCGACCGGTTCGCGCCGAGGCTGCGGCCTGCGCGGAAACCCACCCGGCCCGCGGCGCTCACCACGCTGTCCTCGTCGCCCTTCACGCCGCTGCGGGTCGTGTAGGAGGCGCCGTCGATCACGGAGACCTGGAACTGCGCCTGCGGCTCAAGGAAGAAGCCGCCCTGGAGCTCCAGCCTGCGGCCCGCCTCGAGGCTCGCGCTGCCGAAAGAGTTGTGGAAGCGCGTGGCGAGGGACTGGCCGTCTTCGGAGGCGCCCTTCATCTTGTTCGAGATCACGCCGACGCGCAGGACCGCGTCGGTGTACCAGCCGGAGGCCGTGCGCCAGGTGTCGTAGAAGGACACGCCGTAGCGGTAGGCGTGGCCGCTGCCGCGCCTGAAGGCGAGGCTGTCGTCCGTGTAGTCAAAGGCAAAGCCCAGCGTGGCCCGGCCGTTTTGGGTGGCGCGCTCCACGTCGGCTCCGATCTGCAGCAGGCCGTATTTGTTTCTCACCCCCGAGACGGTGGCCCGGCTGTAGCGGGTGCGGACCCAAAGCCCGGACTCTCCTTCGGGGCTTCTCGCCGCCTCGCCCTCGCGCTTGTTGAGGCGGTCCATTTCCGAACCGAGCAGGCAGCCCGCCACGCCGTAGCCCTCGAGGATCCCGGCGCTGCCGTTGTCCCTGCGGCCCGTCATCTGCAGGAACCAGTCGCGGCCCTGCCCGGAGCTCTCGCTGCCCAGGGCATAACTGTAGTCGTAGAGCGCGCCCTCGCGGGTGAGGTTCGTGAGGTTTCGCTCCGAGACGAAGCTCAGGCCGCTGTCGGCGGTCGAGGCGAAGTAAAGCTTGTCGCCCTCCCCGAGCGTCCTGAGGTTCGCCGTGTCGAAGTCGACCCTCTGGACTCCTTCCGTGCTGCCGTTGAAGTAGAGGTAGTCGCTTTGGGCCGAGGGCGCGCGGCGGTTGCGGTTGGAGGGATCGAGGTCCAGGGCGAAGAGCGCGCCCGAACCCCGCTGGGCCTGGTCGACCGTGAGAGTCGTGGCCGCGCCCCTGAGGCTGACCGCGGCGTTGTCGTCAACGGTGAGCGTGGTCACGTTGCTGTCCCCGGTCACGTTCCAGCGGGCCCCCGACGTGAAGGAGAGGTTCGAGGCGGTGCTGCTGTAGGTCGTGGCCGCGCGGCCCGTGAAGACCGCGCCCTCGGCAAAGGAGGCCTGAAGCGTCCCGTTTCGGTGCGCTTCGAGCGAGCCTTCGAGCAGGGCGCTGCTGCCCCTGAAGTCGAGGTTCACAGTGCCGGAGTCCAGGGCCTGGACGCTGCCCTCGAGCTTTCCGCCGTGGAATTCTGCGGTCACCTTGGAGCCTTCGCCCTGCGAGAGGATGGAGCCGGAAAGCAGCGACCCCTCGGTGTTGAAGTGCGCGTTGACCGAGCCGCCCGTTTCGGCCTCGAGGCTGCCTGTGACCTGCGCGCCGGAGGCTTCGCCGCCGATCTCAATGAGGCCTCCGGTCCGGGCGAGGGCCGTCCCTGCAATCGAAACTAGTCCGGCGCTTTCGACGCCTGCTCTCAGGGCGCTGCCGTTTTCAGCCAGCCCCGCGGGCTCGCTGCCCGAGGCGGTGAGCGATACGGCTGCGGCCTCAATCGTGATGTCGGAGCCCAGGGCGTGGGCCTGCCCCGTCACGGCGGCCGAGCCGGTCTTCTCCGAGCCGATTCGAAGGGCGCCGTTTTCAGCGCGGGCCTCGCCTTCGATCGTGATCTGCTTCGCCCCGTCGGTGCCGATGTCGATGGCCGAGCCGTTCGTGTAGGCGGCGTAGTCTTCGCCGCTGGCGGCCAGCGCGATGGTTCCGCCCTGCACCGAGATGGCGCCGCCCCGGGCCTCAAGCTCTCCCGAGACTGTGGTGAGGGCGCGCTGCGCCGAGCCGAGCCTGATGGGGGCGCCCAGGGCGAGCACATGGCCTGTGACGCTGAGGCTGGTGCCCGCGCCCTCGGTGCCCGCGTTGATCGCGCCGCCGCGCGCGAGCAGGGCCTGGTCCGCGCCGTCTGCGCTGAGGGTGATGGCCGCGCCCTGAACCTCAAGGCTGCCGCCGTAGGTCTGAAGGCTTCCCGAAACGGTGGCGCTTTCGGTGCTTTCATCGCCGATGGTGAGCGTGGAGCCGTTGCTCTGGCCGGCGGTGCCGCCCGACGACGCGGCCTTGATCTGGATCGAGCGGCCCAGGGCGCTCACCGTGCTGCCGTCGGCCAGAAGGCCGCTCTTGACCTGCAGCGAGCCGGTGGCATCCGACCCCAGCTGCACGGCCGCGCCGCCCGCGGCGGCCGCCCAGGGCTGCTTTTCGGTGGACAGCGAAATGTCCCCGCCCCTGATTTCGAGGGCTGCGCCCCGGGCGATCACCGCCTGGTCGATGGTGACGCTGCCCGTCTCATCGGTCCCGATCGAGGCGCTGCCCGAGAGGGTTTCAACGGCGTAGTCAGTGTCCGAGCTGATGCTGATCGTGCCCCCGGAGCGAAGCGTCACGGGGCGGCTTGCGGCGACCACTTCGCCTTCGATCTGGATCGAGCGGGTGGAATCCGTGTCGCCGACGGTGATGTCGCCCGAGAAGGAGCCGCTGCCGCCGCCCGCCATCAGGGCGGTTTCGCTCTTGTCGGCGAGAATCCGGATTGAGCCGCCGTAGACCTCGATCCTGCCGGCCGAGCCGATGACCGAGCCGTTGAGCGTGATGGAGGAGGTCCGGCTGTCGCCGGCCGTGATGTGTCCGGAAGGAGCAGCAAGGCTGAGGCGCGAGTACGCGCCCAGCGTCCTGTCGGCCGCGCCGTTCACCGTGATCTCGTCACCGTAGAGCGCGATCGAGCCGCCGTAGGCCTTGACCTCGCCTTCAATGCTGAGCGACTGGGTTTCGGCCTCTGAAGAGAGGTTCCCCAGCCGCACCGTGTCGGAGAGGGTGGAGGCGACGGTGGGATCCTGGAAAGAAGAATTCTCCGGGGTGGTCCGGCTCACGGTGATCCTCTGCCCGCTCACTTCCAGCGCGGAGGCCTTGCCCTCCCAGCTGCTGCCGGAGGTGAGCAGCTGACCCGAGAGACTCACTGTCTCGGTCGTGTCGTGTCCGATCGACACGTGTCCGCCCTGCATCACGCGCACGGCTTCAGGCGCCTGCCAGGTGCCTTCTGCGCCGTGCTCGGCGGTGATGGTCTTCCCGTCGATGAGGATCGTCCCCGAGTCGCCGTAAATGCGGCCGGCGAGGCTCACTTCGGTGTCTTTCCCGCCGATTTCAAGCTTGCTGCCCGACCCCTGGACCGCGATCATGAGCGCCTTGCTGCCGGCCCTGGCGTCGATGCCGATGGACGCGCCCTTAATTTGAGTGGTGGAAGTGACGCCGTCGGCCGAGTGGGTGGCGATGCTGCCGTTGATGATGACCGCAGCCGTGTCGCTGCCGATGCTGAGATCGGAGTCCAGTCCGTAGACCGCCTTGCTGTATCCGGCGGGCTCGTTAAGCGTCACGGAGTCGGAGGCGTCAATGGTGACGGTGGAGCCCACTCCGAAGACGGTCTGCGCGCTGAAGCTGCCGCCCTTGAAGGTGAAGGCCGTTTTTTTGTCGGGTTTGACCGGAGACCAGTAACTGCCCAGGGAGGCGTTCACCGTGACCGAGCCGTTTTCGAGGCTGAGCGAGCGGGCTTCGACCGTGACGGAGGAGCTCTGGACGGGGTTCCCGCCGACAATCGCGATGCTGCCGCTCGAGAGATCCACCTCCCCGCTGCGGGCGAAAAGCGTCACGGAGGCGCTGTTCGCGGCGAGAATGCCGCGGTTCGTGCGGATGCTCCCGTTTTCGGAAGTGGCTTCGATCGAGCCCGACTGGATGGCGGAAAAGCCATCGGATCCGGACGACTGCCCCAGAGTCTGGGTGATGTCGCCGTCGGCGCTGAGCGTGAGCTGCGCAGGGCTCTCCGCGCTGCCGTTCTGGGCGCTGAAGGACATGAAGGAGTCAAGAGCGCCGCCCGAAGTGAGGCTGATCGCGGAGCTGCTGCCGCCCGCGACGAGCTGCTGGCCGCTCGTGGCCGAGCTGCTGCCCAGCGTGATCCCGCTGCCGGCCTTCGCAGTGATCGAGGAGGCCCAGCTGCCCGTGACCTGAGCGATGGAAATGCTCGAGCCCGTGATGTCGGCGCTGCTCTCGGAAAGCCCCAGCTTATTGATGGAGACGGACCGGGTGTCTTCTGTGCCGATGTGGAAGACGCCTTTGTTCCAGGCGCTTGCCTCACCAATCTCGATCGCTTCGCCCGTGACCGTGACTTCGTGGATCTGGGAGGCCCAGTCAGCGGAGTCACCCGTTGAATAGATGTCCTGGCCTAGGGCTGGCGGGACGGCGGACAGGGACAGGGCGGCGCAGAGCACGGCCCGCGGCAGGGTGCGAAGCCGCAGCTTTGACAAGTTCTTTTTCATGATGAGGCGTTAAGCGACAGGCATAGAAGAGCGGGCCGGCGGTTCGGACGGCCTGATGCTGTCGAAGGGTCAGGGGGTCGGGAGGCGGGAAATCGCCGGATCTTTTTATTTACTTAAAAAACACGGTGACGAATTTAACATTTTTTAACCAGCCCGTGCTTTTTTGCTGCGGTCTGTTTCAGGCCGCGGCGTCTCCGGGCCGGGCGCCCCGCGGGTCGTCGAACAGACTCTCGCCTGCCTCTTTCATGATTTTTTTGACAAAGGCGGTCCCCGCCACGACCCGTGACATGGAGTCGAGGCCTTCCTTGGAGGCCCACCAGGTTGCGAAATTCTTAAGTTCCTGGGAGGCCTTTTCACGGTCCGCGCGCGTCACGACGCAAAGCTCCCAGTTCTGCCGGTGCCACTGCTTGAGCACGGGCACAAGCTGTCCGGCTTTGAGCTCCTCGATTACGTGCGAGGCCGCCAGATCAAGCGTGATGCCGCAGCCGGCGATGGCCCAGCTGCGCAGAGTGACCTGGTTGTCGGCGACGAAGGCCCGGTTCCAAGAGAGCATTTTGGAAGGCACCCCGTCCCTGTTGTAAAGGAACTGCGTGGGAGGCTCCCCGTTCCATCGCAGCAGCAGCCCGGTGTGCTGCTTCAGGTCGTCGAGCGTCTGCGGGGTGCCGTTTTTCTTCAGGTAGGCGGGCGAGGCGAGGGGGTAGCAGCTGCAGGTGATGCAGGGCCGCACCACCAGCCCCGCGCTGCTCACGGGGCGCTGCAGCAGGGCTGCGTCGACGCTGCCTTCGAGGACGTCCTCGAGCTTCGGGCTGATGCTCAGCTCCACGCTGAGGTTCTCGTGGCTGAGGCAGTAGCGCATGATCTGCATGGAAAGGAAGTCGACGACCAGGTCGGGCGGCGCGGCGATCCGCAGCATGATCTTGCGAGGGCCCTCCGTGCAGGTCTCAATGGCGCTTTTAAGCGAGGCCACGATGGGGCTCACGCTGGACTCGAGCTCCAGGGCCCGCGGCGTCGGCAGGAAGGGGCGCCTCGACCGGTCGAAGAGCTGGCAGCCCAGGCTTTTTTCCAAAGACTGGACCAGCTTTGACACCGCGGAGCAGGAGATGTTCATTTCGATTGCCGTCGCGGAAATGCTTCCGGTCCGAAGCAGCGAAAAAAACACTTCCCAGGCCTGCAGGTTGAGCAGTCTGTCCATTTCAGTGTGCGCCCTTGCGATGCTCTATGAGATCTATTTGTAGGAATCCATTACTTATTTATTATGTATGAACCTCCCGTTTTTTCAAATTTTGGCGCTCCTCGCTTTAAGTGTAAAAAAATAGCATTTAAAAACAGATCAATTAAACATTTTTCTTAAAGTTTTTCTTTAATCTTCAGAAAGGGGCGGCGCCTGACGCTGCAAAAATTTATTCTACAAATACAATAGATTGAATTTAATTTTCCAAAATCGAAAAGTACTTGTCGAAATCCGGGTGTCGATTCACGGAGTCTGAACCTACATTTAATCAGGAAGGATGACCTGGCTAATTCCTTCGGGCTATGCCCGCCGCGGTTCGTCTTCAGAGGGCCGCGCGCTTGAATAGGCCATTGCAAAACATGATGAGGAGAGTGAAATGCAGACTTCACGTCGTCAGCTTTTGATCGGTTCACTTGCCGGAGCGGCAGCCGTCCCGTTTGCGGCCTCCGCGGCCCCTCAGGCCGCAGGTGCGGTGAAATGGGATGAGACCACCGATGTCGTGATCATTGGCTCGGGCTTTGCGGGACTCGCGGCGGCCATTGAGGCGAAGTCGGCCGGCGCCGAAGCGGTTGTTCTGGAGAAAATGCGCACCCCTGGCGGCAACTCCATCATCAACGGCGGCATTCTTTCCGCCCCGGGCTGCCCGCAGCAGAAAAAGCACGGCATCAAGGACTCTCCGGAGCTGCTGATGCAGGATATGCTTCGGGCCGGCTCTTACCTGAACTACCCGGACAAGGTCCGCTACATCGCAGAGAGGGCCCTGGACAATTACTGGTGGTGCATCAACACCCTGCATGTGGAGTTCAACCCGGACGCGATCGGCCAGGAGGGCGGGCACTCCGTGCCGCGCTATGTCTGCACGAAGAACGGGTCCGGCTCCGGCATCGTGCAGCAGGAACTGAAGAAGTTGAAGGAACTCAACGTGCCGATCAGGCTGCGCAGCTACGTCGAGCACATTTTCAGAAACCCGGAGACGGGGGCCGTGGAAGGCGTGAGGGTGCGCAAAAACTACAGGTTCCCGGACGCGAAGAGCGGCACGGCCTACAACCTCCGCGCGAAGAAGGGGGTCATCCTCTGCTACGGCGGATTCGGCGCTGACGTGGAGTTCCGCTCCATGTACGACCCGAGGCTCACCGGGCAGTTCCAGACGACCAATCAGCCGGGAGCCACAAGCGAAATGTGGCGCGAGACCGCGGCGATCGGCTGCGCCCAGATTCAGCAGGACTGGATTCAGTGCGGCCCCTGGTGCAACCCGAGGGAAAAAGGCATGGGGCTCGGCGTGGTCTTCAACCAGACGGGCGGGGCGGAGTTCGGCCTCTGGGTGAATTCGAAGGGCGACCGGTTCGTGAACGAGCTGGCCAACCGCAAGGTCCGCGCCGACGCCATTTTCGCCCTTCACCAGCAGGGCATGAAGGCCTACGCCATCATTGACGCCAATGGTGCGGCCAAGGTCGACGCCATGCACAAGAACTGCATGCAGCGCCTGCTCGACCGCAAGGTGATCGACAAGTACAACACGCTCGACGAGCTGATCGCCGCCGTGAAGCTCCCGAATCTGAAAAAGAGCATCGCCGAAGTGAATGAATCCGTCAAGACCGGCAAGGACGAGCACTTCGGCCGCTACATGAACAAGGAGTTCAAGCCCCTCGGGACCGCGCCCTGGTACATCTGCGAGTGCATTCCGAAGGTGCACCACTGCATGGGCGGCCTTGTGACGACCCCAGACGGCCGGGTGGTGGACATCAAGACCTCGAAGCCGATCCCCGGGCTCTGGGCCGCGGGCGAATCGACCGGCGGCGTCCACGGCGCCGTGCGTCTTGGCTCCTGCGCCACCCTCGACTGCCTGGTGATGGGGCGCTCCGTCGGAAAATCGGCTGCCAGGGCCTGAGGCCTGCTTGTCGCCCGGGACTGGGACCGAGGTGAGGGAGCCTCTCCCAGTCCGCGAGGTGCAATCCATTCAAATGAGAGATGAATCAAAATGAATACGTGGTCAGCCCAAACTGTTGAGGCGTAGTTTCCCTAACGGGGCATGCGCAAGCATGCCCCAACTTTAAAAATCTCAATTAAAAAGCTCAAATCGAAGAATCAGCATCGAGCCGCCGCACCAGTGCGCGCATGATCAACACTTGCGCGCACCCATTATTGCGGCGGCGAGCGTCGAATTTCATCTGCCGCCACAACCTGATTCCCATAACCATTCCTGCCGATGCACTTGTAGCGCCAGCTCTTCGTGTGATGAGGAGGCTTCACAGCAATACGTCCGCGGTCGTCATGAGGAAGGTTTTCTCTTCCTCGCCGCCTAGTGATATTCGGGTGCGGCGGGAGCGCACTATAAAAAACGCAGTTTCATAGACTTGAACTATTGCATTTTCCTGCGTTTTCCCGCCGCCTTGAGCCGGATCGTCACTACAACATTGGCCTTCGTGGTCCTGAGAAAATATTCTTAGCTGCTCTCCGACTTAAGCCGCAGCCCTCGATCTGCCGGCTTTGATAGGCTGAGGCCTGTATTCCATGCCTTTCTCACAGAGTATTCTCCAGGCGATGCGGGCGAGCTTTGCCGCGATGGCGCAGACCTTGACGCCGTATTTCTTTCCGGACGCCTTGATCTTCCGGACCCATTCGCCAAGAGTTCCCTCGAGCCTGTCAGCCATGATCATCAAAGCCGCGGCCCCCTGAACTAACATGGATCTGGGGTGTTTCGGCCCTCTCTTCGTAATGTGGCCCAGGGTGTCCCTGTCTCCGGTCGAGTTCTGGCGGGGCACAAGGCCGAGAGACGCCGCAAACTGCCGGCTGTCGCGGAAGCGGGAGGCTTCCCCGCAGTGCGTGAGGAGAGCGCCGGCGCATTTGGGGCCAATGCCCGGAATTGTCATCAGACGCTTCGAGTCCTCGTTTGCACGCACGAGTTCGTCATACTTCTGTCCGGCCTTTTTCTCCCATTCAGAGGCCTCGAGCCAGGAGTCCCGCAGCATCAGGAGGGCTTCCTCGGCCAAAGGCGTCAGATCTTTCGTATGCGTCTCTATGAACTCCGGCAGGTGTTCGGCTATGAACCGGCTGGTTTGAGGACTGCTTAAACCATATTCGAGCAGCAGGGCGTGAATTCGGTTTCCGAATTCTATGCGGGTCTTCATGTAGCCCTGATAGATGCGCTGCAGGGACTGGAGATCCTGCTGCGCCAGGGTTTTCGGGGCCACAAAGCTGATGCCCGGAATGTACCAGGCCCAGGCGATGTAGGCGGCATCAAGCATGTTGTTCTTCTGATGCCCGCACCGTATGCGCTTCACATCCCCGGGGTTCAGGAGGCGTCCGTCGTGCCCCAGCGCTTTCACCTTGCGGACGAAGCAGTGGCTTCCGCCGCAGGCCTCCATCAGAACGGAGGCCCGGGGCATGTTCGCAAGCCTTTCCAGCAGCTTTTCCTTCGAAATGCGGGGCAGCTTCAGGGCTATCTTCCGATCTTTGTCAAAACCAACAACATCACCGTGAGTTTTGGCAAGGTCGATGCCGATGACAACAGCGGGATTGTTTGAGAGGGTAGAATTCATGGCGGAGCGCTCCTTGGTTTTGGATACCTCAGTTATAACCCCGGGCGGGGTTGTGTTCTGAGAAGCAAGGGCGCTCTTTTTGTTTTCAGCTACAGTTTTCATGATAGATGGTCACCGCGAGTAAGGCCCCGCTGTAGGGGGCTGACAATCTCATTAAAAACGCTTCTTGCAGCTTCTCTTCTCAGCCTTTTCTCGGCCTCCGTCCTGGCCGTCCCGACCGTGACGCTGTACGGGAAAATCGACACCAGCATCCTCTACACGCACCGGGACATGGACAATGGCACGGACTCCACCGACACCGTGAGCATGGAATCGGGCTATAACCTTGGCTCGCGCTGGGGTCTTCGCGGAACGGAGAAAATCGGCAACGTCAACGTGGGCTTCGTCCTTGAGTCCGGCATCGGCAGCGATGACGGAACGGCCTGGCAGTCCGGAAGGCTCTTCGGACGCGAGGCTCAGATCCATGTCTCCGGCAGCTACGGCACGCTCTACGCGGGGCGCCTCGCCACGATCGCCGGCGACCTAGGCTCCATCCAGATGCTCTATCCGGTGGACTCGGCCTTCGGCAACGGCCTCGTCGAAGGCGTGAGGCAGGGCGGTTCGACCGGCCTGTCCTACGGGCGCTACGACAATACGCTCGCCTATATGTCGCCCACGCTGAACGGCTTCCGCGCGGGCGTCATGTACTCCTTCAAGGCGGACCAGAAGGCGGACGCCACGACGCGCGAGAACAGCGGCAACGCCAAGCGCTACGCGGCCGGCGCGCTGCAGTACACGGGCGCTAATTTCGGCCTCGTGCTGGCCGGCGACTACACGATGTACAGCAACGCGGTGAACCCCGGGGTGGACGACGGCTACAACATTCTGCTGGGCGGCAACTACAACTTCGGGCCGGTTCAGCTTTTCGCCAAGGCCACCTACTTCGACAACGTGCTCGATGAGCTCGATACCTTCAGCGTCATTCCGAGCTCCATGCCGCTTGAGGGCTGGGGCGCGGAGCTGAGCGCGAAGATCCCGGCCTTCGGCGGCAGCTTCAAGGCCGCGGTGGGCTACCGCTCGGCCAAGGACGTCAACGACAGCTCGAATAAATTCAAGCGCTTCAATGTCGGCGGCGCCTATGAGTATCCCTTCTCCAAGCGCACCTTCGTTTACGTGAGCGCGGGCTACGCGCAGGAAAAGGTGAAGTCCTCCTCGGGCGATTACACGCCCAACGAGTTCCAGGCGGTGCTTGGCGTGAACCACAGCTTCTAATAAAACGAAGCGCAGCCTCGCGGACCTGAAGGCGGCTCTATCTCTCCGGCCGCCCAAGGTCCATTCTCCCCCTATCCCTTTTTTGCGGGAAACCGGCGGCAGCGCCTCTTCCCGGCGGAAGAGGGGGGATTTTTTGCCCGCCTGGAGGCGGGAGACCGCAGGCGCGCCCCTAGCGCAGGCCGCGCGGGCCTCAGGCTCCTTCCGGGCGGCTTTCTCCGCGCCCGGCGCGGGCTTCCATCAGGATTTTCATGGCGTTGAATGCCCAGTTTTCGTCAATGACGGCCTGGCTGTTGCCGGCAAAATCGGGATAGTGGGCCTCAAGGTCTTCCAGGACCCTGCGGTAAGTGCCGGCATCGAACGGCGCTTTTCCGACCGTCTCCCGCTCGCCCAGGATTTCGAGGTAATCGTCACCGCTGCGGGGATGGACAAAGCAGATCCGCTTCATCCCGGGGGTCCGCTCGTGCAGGCTGAGAAACGCGACGCACTTCACGATCTCCACCGCGCGGTCGTCGAGCCCCGCCCGCAGGATCAGGACTTTTTCACGGAAGCGCACGGGGTCCGCGGTGCAGCGGAAGTGCCCCGGGCGCAGGGGCAGCTTTGCGGTGAGATGCGCGTACTGCTCGATGCTCGCGTCCACATCGGAGGTGAGCTGCACAAAGGTGCTTGTGGCCGCGTCGGTGTAGACCATGGGATAGAAGAGGGAGAAGGTGTGCCCGCATTTGCTGCAGACGCAACTGAAAAGGGAGCCGTCGGCGATTTTCTCAGCCGCTTCGGGATTGAGCTCTGAATTCACGGAATCCCAGAGGGTGACCTCCATCTTTTCCCCGCATTTCGGGCAGGCGATGGTGTGAACGGATGTTTCCGGCATGGCGAAGTCTCTCTTTTTATATTTGGTCCGTCAGCCCGGCGCGGGATCGCTCCCGCGCCGGGCGAAGAAAAGTCTGGGAAAGCCCGGGTGTGTAGTTTCCGTTCCTTTGGCGCTTTTTGTCAATGCCCGGCCCTCAGCCTGCCGCCGCAGAGAACTCGCTGCTGTGCTCCTTCACGAAGCGCCTTGTGTAGCTGATGAATTTCCGGGTCACCGGGGAGGCGTTGCTCAGTTCCGGGAGGGACAGGCCCAGCTCCACGCACTGCGGGGGATCAAACGGAAGGACCGCGACGCCGCCGCGCCACCTGGCATTGATGAGGCTTTGGTTGAAGCTGATTCCGAGCCCGGCCTCCACCATCCGGTAGGTGGAGTAGGCGTCCGTCGTGGAAAAGCGGATGTCGGGCCTGATGTGATGGCGCTCGAGCAAGCGGTCGATGTCTGTGTCCTCATTGGGCCTCGTGATGATGAAGGGAGCCCGCTCCAGGGCCTGCAGGGGAAAGGTCTTCCTGCCCGCGAGCGGGTGCCCGGCCGGCAGCCAGGCGCACAGCTCGTCCCTGAGAACAGGGATCCAGTCGCAGACGACGGCGCTTCCGGGCCTCGCCGCGAAGCAGCAGTCGACGGAGCGCTCCATCAGCCACTTCCCCAGCTCTTTGTTGGTTCCTTCGCGAAGCCTGATCCGGACGGCCGGGTAAAGGCTGCTGAAGCCCTGCAGCACCTGGGGGAGGACGGCGGCGGAAACGCTGAAATAGCTTCCGATCGTGAGGCTGCCCCGGACAAGGCCGTTGATCTCATCGCAGGCTTCCTCGGCATTTCTCTGCGCCCTGATGATGTTTCTGAAAAGAGGAGTGAGCTCTTTGCCGTTTTCCGTGGGCTGCACGCCGTGGGGCGTCCGGTAGAGGAGGCTGAACCCCAGCTCTTTTTCGAGCGATCGGATAAGTTTGGTCACGCCGGGCTGGGAGCAGCCGAGGCTCGCCGCAGCCGCCGTGATGCTGCCGCGGTCGACCGCGGCGAGAAAAGCTTCGCACTGGCTGGTGGAAGGCATGTCTTATCCCATAACTATACGTTATGGTTTATATGATAGTTTGTTCTTTGATTTATGAGAAGGATGCACCTATAGTTGTCTGCAGCTAAAGAAAAGAATTACGGGAGACTCATCCATGAACAAGCTTTCCTTTGCGTCTGACTATATGGCCGGGGCCCATCCCGCCGTCATGGCGCGCCTCAATGAAACCAACCTTTGGAACACCGCGGGCTACGGCTGCGACGAGTTCAGCGAGTCGGCGAGGAGGAAAATCCGCGAGGCTGCGAAGTGCCCGAAGGCGGCCGTTTACTTCCTTGTCGGCGGAACGCAGACCAACGCGACGGTGATCGACGCGCACCTGCCGTCCTATCAGGGCGTGATATCGGCCGACAGCGGACACGTCAGCGTGCATGAGGCCGGTGCGATCGAATTCACCCGCCATAAGGTGCTGCCGCTGCCGCAGAGGAACGGGAAGATTTCCGCCGCTCAGATCGACGCCTACTGCAGGTGCTTCTATGAGGACGGGAACCATGACCACATGGTCATGCCGGGCCTGGTTTATCTCTCGCAGCCCACAGAGTACGGGACGCTTTATTCGCTCAAGGAGCTCGAAGAGATCCGCGAGGCCTGCAGCCGCTGGCGCCTGAAGCTCTATGTCGACGGAGCGAGACTCGCCTACGGCCTGGCCTCTCCCGAAAACGATGTCGCCATTTCAGACCTCGCAAGGCTGTGCGACGCCTTTTACATCGGCGGGACGAAGTGCGGCGCGCTGCTCGGAGAGGCTGTCGTGTTTCCGGAACCCGACGCCGCGCCCGGATTTTTCACGCTGATGAAGCAGCACGGGGCGCTTCTGGCCAAGGGGCGGCTCATCGGAATCCAGTTCGACGTGCTTTAGACCGACGGGCTTTATGTGAAAATCGCGCAGAACGCGCTGTCGGCGGCCGATGAGCTTCGAAAGATTTTCCGGCAGAAAGGCTGGGAGCCGGAATTCGGGTCTCCGACCAACCAGGTCTTCATTGTGCTGCCTGACGAGACCATCAAACGCCTGTCGGAGCAGGTCGAATTCAGCTTCTGGGAGAAGAGTGGGAAAGACCGCTCGCTCGTCCGCTTTGCAACCAGCTGGTCGACCACGGCCGAAGACATTGAGAGGCTGAAGGCCATTCTCAATGCATTTTGACTGAGGGGCGGCTTAAAAAAAGATTGCTATAAGATTTTGAAATAAAAAAATTTTAAAGAGAGCGGCCTGGGTGGACCCAGGCCGCTCTGCTCTCGGGAGAAAAGCCGGCGGCCGCCCGTTCACTTCGCCCGGCCTCTCTTCATCGCTTTGGGCAAAAGCTCCGGCCCGGTTCGTCAGCGCCGAACGCACGTACAAAAAGAGGGCCCGGGAGGCGCTGCCCAGAGCGCCTTCCATCATTGCGGTCTTCCCCTCGGGCTGCAGAAATGAAGCCGACCTCCCGCCGCTGAAAACTCAGAAACACTCAAACGGATCCTGAAATCGCAGAGCCTTTCCCGATACGGCGCAGGCCCACAGTTGAGGCGCGCTCATCGCCCTGCCGCCGGACCGGGCGGCGGCTCCCGCGGCCTTCGGTTCATGAATCGCCGCGGGCAAAGGCCGGTGAACCCGCGGTTTTGCTGCGGCCGCGAAGCAGGCTGACCGGCGCTCCCTTCCGACTGACCAAACTTTCCTCTCACAGCGAAATCCAAAAGGGCTCGCACCGGGAGCGGCTCGCCATTGCGGTCATATAGAGGAGCTTCAGGCTGCAAAGCGGCTCCCCAGGGGATTTGCTTCTCTGCCGGATGACCCGGTGCTTCGGAAGCTCGCTTACGAGTGCACGGATCCCGCGTTCTACGGCTTGAAAAATTCCGACTGGGCCCAAAGGTGCGGGATGCGCGAAAGGTCGCTTTTGAGGCAGGTTCTCCAAGAGACGGGCTGCAGCTTCAAGGTATGGAGGCAGCATATCCGGTTCCTCCCGACGCTTACTTATCTTTCCGAGGGGCGCAGCGGTGAAGAGGTCGCGTCGCTGGGCGGGTACAAAACGACGCCCGCCTTCATTTCCGTCTTTGACCAGATTTTCGGCGAGACGCCGGGCAGATTCCGCGAGTCGCTTGAGTCCCGAAATGATGAGTAAAGCGGACGTGCATAACTCTGCTTGTATTCCGACGGGAAACTGCTGAAGAAGCCCTGAATCCGGGCATTTTCGTGACATTCGAGCCGGAATATCACCGCTCTTTAGTCAACATAAGATTAGTTATGTTGAATTTCGCGGCGGTGGAGCCCTTCTTTTCAGAGGCGCTTTTAAAGTCTTTGAGTGATGATCCTCTCAAGGCCGGAAGTTTTGAAGCGTTTTATTTTGATGCTAAGCCTCATTCATATTTAAACTTACGTTTTAAATTTGCATTAATTCTATCTTTTTTCATTTTCAGCTGTAATTCTTCCGCCTGAAGCTTTCAGTGAGGAGGATGTTTTTATAGAAATTACTCGTGCAAAGCACGAGTAAACTGTCGGCTTTGTGTCCTTTGATTCTTTGTCTTTAAGCCGGGATTTCACTGCATTCTCAAATTCGGCCCCTGGGCACCTCGGATTTTTTTAGTTTGGTCTTGTGTTTTTCAGGCAAAAGTTCTCTTCAGAATAAAATGTAAAAATAAGATAGAATTTTAAAAATGAATAAATGTGGCTGTTCTGTTTTCCCTCATTCTTGCTAAGACTTGGTTTCGCAATTTAAATCAGTGATTCAAAGGAATGAAATTTCAAATGAAAGAATCAGTTTAAATAAACACCATAACATATTATTTATATTAAATATTTATTTAAATAATTTTTCCATGTTCTTTTTTCCCGGCGCTTTTGCCGCAGGCCCTGGCTGACAATTGGTGACAGTTTCAAGTGCGCCCCGCTCTTCCCTTTTCAAGTTTCAACGGCTTACAATCCACTGAATCTTTTGGTTCTGACCGCCTGCGTGCGGCTCTTTAAGGACGAACAATGAAAGTAAAGACTTTTGCCGCTGCGGCTGCCGCTGTTCTGGCCGCGGCTTCTGCTCAGGCTGCTGTCAAGGATTTTTCGGTCAATGGCGTTGCGGTGACGGCCGCTCAGCAGGAAGCCATTCTCCAGCGGCTCGTGCAGCAGGGGGCAAAACGCGATGCGAGGCTCGAGGAAACCGTGAAGCGCGATCTCGTGACGCAGATCGCTCTGCAGCAGGCTGCGATTAAATCCGGCGTGGACAAGGATCAGCAGGTTCAGGCTGCGATCAACAACGCCCGCACCAACATCATTACAGAGGCTTTCATCAACAAGCATCTGCAGGCCAATCCCCCCACTGAGGCCGATGCTCGGAAGCTCTACGACCACGACAAGGCCGCCTACGGCCCGACGGAATACCACCTTCGTCATTTCACGACGCGTACCCAGGCTGAAGCCCAGAAGGCTCTTGACCGCGTCAAGACCGGCGAGGCTTTTGACAAGGTGGCCTCTGAAGTCACCCTGGATCAGGGCTCCAAGGCCCGCGGCGGCGACATCGGCTGGCATTCTCCCGTCACCGTGTTTCCTTCCGTCGGCAGCCAGATTGCCTCGGTCAAGGCCGGCAAGACTGTGAGCGCGCCAATCGCGATTCCCGGCGGCTTTGATGTCTTCCAGGTCCTTGCGACCCGCCCTGCCCAGTTCCCTGAATTCGACAAGGTGAAGAATCAGTACATGCGCACGGCCGCCCGCATGAAGGCCAATGAGTACATTAAGAGCATCGCGGACAAGGCTGTCGTGAAGTAACCGCCTGCTTTTAATAAAGTCAGCGATACGCCGCTGACCCGTGCCGTCCCCGGACAGTGTCAGAACTTCCGGGGACAGTTTTGTTTTTGGGCACAGCCCCGGCGTTTATTTCAGGCTTCAAAGAGTTAGAATCCTCACTCCTTTGAGCTACTTTGATTTGTAAAGGGTCTGTGATGAATTTCAACCTGCTTGTGCCAGCGATCATCGCTGTTGCGGCTGCCTGCGGAACCGCCAGCGCCGCGGTCAAGGATTTCACTGTGAACGGCGTCCGTGTAACGGCAGCCGAACAGGAACAGCTGATTAAAAACGCGGTTGCCCATGGCCAGAAGCGCAGCCCACAGCTTGAGGATGCGGTCAAGCGCAATCTGATCGCCCGCCGGGTTCTCAGCTCCGAAGCCAAAAAGACCGGTGTCGACAAACAGCCCCAGGTCACAGCAGCGCTTGAAAGCGCCCGGGAACAGATTCTGTCTGACGCCTACATCGCGTCCTACCTGAAGAAAAATCCGGTCACCAACGAAGAAATCAAGGCGGCCTACGATCAGCAGAAGTCTCATTACGGCTCGACCGAGTACCGGCTCAACCACATCGCGGTCAAGACCCAGGACGATGCGAACAAGGCGGCCGGGCGCATCAGCAAGGGCGAGGCCTTCTCCAAGGTGGCCCGCTCGGTTTCCCTTGATCCCACCGTCTCGAGAAACGGCGGCGACATGGGATGGATCAATTCAGGCAGCCTTCCGCCCCAGATGGTTGAAAAGCTGAGCCAGATCAAGGGCAGCCAGACCCTGGTCGTCACGGGGCCTGCGGGCTTCGAGGTGATTCAGAACAAGGGCACCCGAAAGGCCAAGCCCTTCCCCAGCCTGGATAAGGCAAAGCCCGAAATCCGCTCTGCGCTGGAAGGCCAGAAGGCCAGCCGCCACATTGCGGACCTCGTGAAGAAAGCCGAAATCAAATAACTCAGATTCCGCGCTTTATCCGAAACCCCGCGTCTTTCTCAGAGGCGGGGTTTTGTTTTATCTCTTTAAAAAGTCACGCGCATCTGGTGCCATTTGAAGCCGCCGTGGGACGACTCCGACAGCCCTTCGTCCTTGAAGCCGAACTTGGCGTAGTAAGGCACTCGGAAGTCGCGGCAGGTGAGGACAACGCCCTTCCGCCCTTCTTTCTTCGCGTCCTCAATGCAGCGGCGGATCAGTGTGCCCGCATAGCCGTGCCTGCGGTATTCCGGACGGGTCGCGACTCCGAAAATCATCTGCCAGGCGCCTTTGGGATTGTGCAGGCCCGCATCGTGATACATCCGGTCCTCAAGGTCCGGGGTGTCCGTGACCATGCCGTCGACGAAACTCACCAGGACGCCCCCTTCAAACAGCAGCCAGAAGTGGTCAGCGTAGTGCCTGAGCCTTTCTTCAAATTCCTGCCTGCTCGCAGCCTCCGAAGGCAGAAAGCAGGCCGATTCCGTATCGGCGATAATGGCAGCGTCCTCAACCGAAGCCTTGCGAATTAACATCAGAATTTCTATCCGCGAATTTCAGAAACGACTGGGGAGAATATCACAGGTGCGCTGAAATCAGCGCGGAGCTGCAGAACATGGATCAGTCATTGATGGCCCGCTACTGGACGGAAGACTCCGACAACTACGAGAAAGTGGTCCGCGCTGAGCTGGAGGGGTGGCAGAGCCTCGCCTGGAAGAGGCTTTTGTCTGAACTTCTGCCGGCGTCCGCCCGCACAGCCCTGGACTTCGGCTGCGGGCCGGGGTTCTTTTCTCTTCTTCTGAGCGAGCTGGGGCTTGAGGTGACCGGGATCGACTGCTCCGCCGGTATGCTTGAAAAAGCCCGGAGGCTCTTCCGGGGACAAAAGCGCCCTGCTGCGTTCATCCAGACAGACATAGAAGCGGCTTCCTTTCCGGACTCGGCTTTTGATGTCATCGTGAGCCGCAATGTGACCTGGACGCTTTCAAGGCCCGAATTGGTTTACAGGAAATGCCTGGAATTTCTGAAGCCCGGCGGCAGGCTTCTGGTCTTCGACGCCAACTGGAATCTCCCGCTCTTCGATCCGACACTCGCCGCATGGTGCAAGGCGAGGGAAGAAGCCTGCGTGCGGCAGTACGGGAGCACCTTTGACGGAGGGCCGCTCACCCTATCGCTCGACCTCAGATCCCTTCCTCTTTCCTCCAAAGTCCGGCCGGCCTGGGATCTGGACACGCTGCCGCGCCTCGGGTTCGCCCGGGTCCGCGCGCTGCCCGGCCTCATCGACCGGCTGTGGTCGGATAAAGAAAAGCTGCTCTACGGCGAAACGCCGCTCTTCGGAGTCATCGCGGAAAAGCCCGCTGATTGAACGCTCCCCTGCGGCTGGAAAAAAGTGGCCGTTTCCAAGCGGCCGCCAGATCCGGCCGCTTACCGGGTCTGGGAGTATCCAACTTTCTCGATGATCACCCCAATGACCGGGTCAATGCGGCCTTCGGCAATGAGCTCCGAGATGACGGTCTTTAAAACTGCGCCTCCCGTCATGCCTTCGGTCGCAGCCAGCTCCGCAACCTCCCGCCGGAGCGCGTCCAGTTTCAAAAGGAGAACCGGGTCGGTGATTTCCGCCGGAGGGTTCGCGCCGGGCTCCGGAGGCACTTCCTCATATTGTCCGGGCTTGTGTGCAGCCGGGGCTGCCGGTGCCGGCGGCGGGCCTTTGACAAAGTTGTGGAAGTCGACGACGCCGCAGAATTCGGGAATGGGCTGCATGTCCATGTCGATCAATTCAGCCAGAGCCGGATTCGGAGCCTGGGAATCCCAGTAAAAAAGACGCATGTCTTCGTATTTTCCGAGAAGCTCTTCGGCAGCAAGCCAGGCGCTGTCCTTTTCACTGTCGGCGTTGACGAGCAGCGCGCAGTCGCCGAGAGCCATGGCGGTCCGCTCGATGTCCTGCTCCGATATGTCCTCATCCGGCGTTTCCGGCGGATAGGGAGAGACGATGGCGAGCCGCCCGGAATCGAGCAGTTTTTTCCAGGACGGGTTCGAGTCGTAGTTGTCGAGAGCCTTCGCCGGCACCTGGCAGGCGAGCCCCCTGTTCTTCAGGGCGCTTCTCATGGCAGCCGCTTCGGCTCCGACTTTTCCGGCCGAGATCACGGTGATGTCCGAGCAGGCCGCGAGCTCCCCGTGCTTCAGCCCCTGCTTCTCTCCGGAAGGATCTCTGGAGGCCTTTCCCGCCACGGCAAACCCGCCGCCCCGGACGATGTCGATGCTGCCGCCTCCCCAGATCGCGGGCGGCGCGTCTTCCCTCAGGTGAGCCTTCAGAAGCCTCGGATAGGCCTTGTCGGAGCGCGTAAGCACCCAGATGCCCTTGCTGCTCCAGACCCGCAGCGCCGCCTCAACCCCGGACGCACGCTTTGAAAGGGCCTTCAGGCGCTCCTCGGAAAACAGATCCGAACAGTCCCTGAAGAGCTGCGCGGCCCGGCGGCCGAGAAAGTCGGCAGGACTTGCCTCCATGACCTGAAGCCGGCCTGCGAGCAGCCCGTACTCTTCCGCCGAAAGCGGCTCCTCCCCCGAGGGGGAGCCCCGGTCATCGGGAAACGCCGCCGTTAACGCAAGAATGGCCTGGGAGTTCGGGGTAAGGCTTCCGTTCAGGGATGACATGGTTTCGGAACAATTGATAGCGGTGAATTTAGGGTTAGTTTAAGGCAAGGCCGAATGATCAGTTCTGCTTCATCCCGCTAGAATTCACACGACCGCGTTTGTTGTTCACTGGAGATTCTTTATGGCGCTCATTATCCGCAATGCTCATGTTTACGCCCCGGCTGATCTCGGAAAGGCCGATGTGCTGATGGCCGGAGGCCGGATCCTCGCCGTTGGCCGGGACCTGTCCGTGTCTCTGCCGAACCTTGAAGAGATCGATGCTTCCGGAAAGATTCTCACGCCCGGCTTCTTCGACCAGCATATCCACGTGAACGGCGGAGGCGGCGAAGGCGGCTTTGTCTCCCGCTGCCCCGAGCTCAACCTCTCGGAGCTGATCGCCGTGGGCACGACCTCGATTGTCGGCGTGTGCGGCACGGACTTCATCTCCCGCTCCATCGAAAATCTGCTCGCCAAGGTTCGCGCGCTCGCCATCGAGGGAGTGAGCGCCTGGATGTACACGAGCAATTACCGCTTCCCCTGCACCTCCATGTCCCAGAGCGTTGCGAAGGACATGTTCCTCGTGCCGGAATGCCTGGGCGTCAAGATCGCACTGGGCGACCACCGCTCCTCCTTCCCGCGGCCCGATGAGGTGCTGCACCTGCTCGCCGACATCCGGCTCACCGGCATGATCACCGGCAAAGGCGGCGTGCTGCACGTCCACATGGGCGACATTCCCGGCATCTTCGAAATGTTCATCAAGTTCCAGGAAGGCGGCTTCCCGATTCAGCACATCCGCCCGACCCACTGCTCGAGAAAGCGCGACATCTATGAGAGCTCGCTTAAGTTCGCGAAAAAAGGCGGCTATGTTGACTACACAGCCGGCTTCTCCTGCAATGGAAGCACGGCCAATGACATCCTCGAGGCCATTGACTCGGGTGTCGACCCCACGCACATCACCATGTCGACCGACGGCCATGGCTCGATGCCGCGCTTCAATGAAAAGGGAGAAATGGTGGGCCTCACCACGGGCGGCGTCGGCGGGCTGCTGGACACCATCCGCGACCTGATCGCCAACCACAGCGTGCCGGTTGAAAAGGCCTTGATTTTCAATACGACCAACGTTGCGAACGCCCTGGGCCTCAAGGATCAGGGACGGATTGAAGAAGGCGCCTGCGCCAATGCCTGCCTCTTCAATGACTCCTGGGAGCTGCAGGAAGTGGTCTCCAAGGGCCGCGTCATGATGCGCAGTGGCAAAGTCGTTGTAAAAGGCACTTTTGAGGAATAAGACATGGCCGAAAAACTTCCCTTCACCGTCAACATTGACAAAGACCTCAAGGAAAAAGCTGAAGCCTTACTGTCTCAATGCGGCCTGACGCTCGACGCCGCAGTGAACTCTTTTCTGGAAAAAATGGTTTCCAAGGGCTCGCTGCCGCTCGACATCGGAGCCCTAGTCTCGGAAGGGGAAGATAAGGCGAAACTGTCCGACTCAGACCCTGAAAACTCTACAACGCTTACCCGTTCCGCCGCCTCCATCCTGTCCTCGCTCCGGAAAAAGGATTAAGTGTCCGGGCGGCCTGGACGCGAAACCCCGCCGCATTCTCCCGAAAGCGGCGGGGCTGTATGCTTTCTGACAGGCTTCTGAAAGATTCTAGCCGTTAGTCGACGGCGACCATCACGGAGGAGGCCTTGATGACGGCGTAAGCGGTCTTGCCTTCCTCCAGGCCAAGGTTCTTGGCGGAAGTCGTGGTGATGGAGGAAACGATTTTCTCACCGGCCTCGGTCTCGAGGGTGACTTCGGTGGAAACCGGGCCTTCCTTCATGGAAATAATCTTGCCCTTGATGCAGTTGCGAGCGGAAAGTTTCATTTTTTTCTCCAAATCAGACATCCCGGACAGGGACTCTTAAAAAAATTGATTGAACAGGACTACTGCATAATGCCTAGAAATCCCGTTGACAAGGCAGTAGTTTATTCAGGGCCCGCAAATTGGCAAAAAGTCCTTTAACTAAGCTAAATATTTGAAAACGTTGTTCCATTTTTGGAATAACGCTCTGCACTGAGAGAGATTTTGAACCCGGTTTTCCCAGAATCAGGCATGAAGCCGGACCGCTCCCCGGGGCGGGATAATCCCCGGGGAACAGCGGGTTATCAGAACTTGTGAATCAGGCCGCCGCCCACGAGCACCGCGTTCGGGGTTTCGCCTGCGGCCTTGTCCTTTTCCTGAACATAGCCGCCCGCCGCGTAAACGCTCGTGCGCTTGCTGAACGGGTAGTCATAGCGGAGCGAAGCATTCCAGCGCTTGTACTTCTGGTTGGAATCGTCCACATCCTTTGCGTCGCGGTATCCCACTTCCGCTCCAAACGCCCCGCCGAAGGCCGGAACCCTCGCGCCGACCGAGGCGCCCCAGCCCTTTATCGCAACGGGCAGGATGTCGAACGTGTCCAGCGCCTGGGTCTGGTTGTCGAAATAGGTGCCCTTGGCATAGATGCGCGCGGACCCAAAGTCGTAGCTGCCGCCGAAAATGACGGACCATCCGTTATCAACGTCATGCGTGGCGGCGTATGAAGCTGAATTGCCGTACATGGTGTAATCGGCAGCGAGCAAAAGATCGAGGCCGCCGTTTTTGTAGCCCAGCGTGACTGCGGCATAGCGGTCAGATTCGCTGCTGCCCTCGCGGCTCGACTTGTTGGTGACGGAATCAGACTTAAAGGAATACATCGCATCCAGGTTAAAGCCTGCAAAAACCGGGCTCGCGTAAGCAATCGCATTGTCATAGCGCGCCCAGGCCGAACCGGTGGAGCCGTGACCGCCTAGGTCAGAAAAGGCCGTCCCGAAGGGCGTGGTCCGGCCGAGCTGGCCCAGCGTCGGATAATCCGACATCACGCCGCCAAGGCGTCCGAAATACACCGTGCCGTAGTTGCTCTTCAGGCTGATCAGGGCTTCACGGCCAAAGAGCCTGCCGCCCTGGGCCGAAACGCCGGTGTCGCTCGAAAAGCCGGACTCGAGCTTGTAGCCCAGCGTCACGCCGCCAAGCTTTTCCTCGCCCCGTACGCCCCAGCGCGCCGCGGTGTTCCAGCCGGATTCCATAGAAATCGTGTCGACCGAGTCCACTCCCTTGCGGTCATAATCCGTGTGCCTGTAGACGAGGCCGTCGTCGAGGCTGCCGTAAAGAGTGATGGTTGGAGCTGCAAAGGCAGAGAACGTCAGCGTGCCAAGAAACGCGGCTGTGACAAGAGTCTTTTTCATTTTCTAGCTGTTCCTTAGAATGTTCGGGGTGGCCTCCAGGTGGTTCTCCTCCTGACGGCAAAGATCCCGGAGCCCATTATGCTACTAATACTAAGGTCTTAGTTTGTCTAATTTTCCCAAAAAGCGCGGCTCAGGATTAACAAAATTAAATTGATTACTTATAATCAAATGGATAGATAAAACAAACTAAACAAGAACATCAAAAATTAAAATTCAGAAACTGTTGCTTTTATGCAACTTTAGTCCTAGAGCTTTAGGCTCAATCTCCGTCGGCCGCGGCGGCAGGCGGGAAAAGACGAAGCAGTCAGGGAGCGCCGCGTCTGTCCGAAAGCGCTGGCCTGAGTAGAATTTCAGTGCAAAAAACGCATTACTGGAGCCTTTATGTCTGTCAAAACCGCTTTTTTAATCGCCGCTGCAGCGCTTCCCCTGACTCTCTCGGGCTGCGGCAGCATGGAGTCTTTGGGTTCCGAGCAGGACATCATCGCCTCGGCGGCGCAGAGCTGCCAGAAGCTTGACGCCAAAAGTCAGATCACAACGCGCTACGACGCCCGCATGCGGGTGATCCGCCAGGGGCTGCCTGAGGTGGTGAACGGGCAGACCCTCAACTACAAGGTCTACCAGACCAAGGACATGAACGCCTTCGCGATGCCCAACGGCTGCGTGAGGGTCTACTCCGCCCTGCTGGACCGGCTCAACAACGATGAGGTGCGGGCGGTTCTGGGGCACGAGATCGGGCACGTCGCGCTCAGACACAGCGTGCAGCAGTACCGGACCAATAATGGAGTCGCCCTGGGCATGTCGGCCGCCAACGCCATCGGCTCGGCCCTGGGGCTGGGCGGCGGCACGGGCAGCGACCTTCTTGAGCGCGTGACCTACTCCGCGATCAGCGCCCAGTACTCCCAGAGGCTTGAGACTGAAGCGGACAACTACAGCGTCGACCTTCTTCTTCACGAGAAGAACGGCAGGCAGAAGGCCCTTGCCATGGCCTCGGCCCTGAGAAAGATCTCGACCGAGGGTCAGGGCTCGACCATGCTTCAAAAGATGTTCGGCGACCATCCGGACACGGCCGACCGCATCAAAAACGTAGAGGACCGCGTGAAGGCTTCAGGCATCAAGTAAGGTCCTGCTGGAGCCTCGCTTCGGAGAGCACCGGCCCCGGCCGCTCCGGCCCGGGGCCGATCGCGCTTCAAACTGCTCCCGCTAGATTTCGCAGAGAATGGCCGCGAGGAGCCGCGCGCGCTCGAGCAGCGAGCTTTCAAGCGCGTACTCCCTCACCGTGTGATTGAACTCCCCCTTCACTCCCAGGGCGCAGACCACTGGAACGCCGGCCTTCACGAGATAGGCGGAGTCCGATCCCCCGCCCACGGCCTTCGCCCGCAGCGCCGGAAATCCGTGGCGCTGCGCGATGGCGTTGATCTTTTCAAAAAGGGCTTCCGACCCGGCCGTCCGCTCCATTGCGGCGAGCCTGCAGGTTTGGGTGAGCGAAGCACGGGTGTCCGGCACCAGGCTGCCGGAGGCGATGCCGCGCAGGGCCCTCTCCACCCTTTCGAATTCAGCCTCGGTCCGATAGCGCACGTCTATGACGCACCAGGCCTTCTCAGCGATCGCGTTGGCGGCGGTTCCTCCGCTGATCACCCCGGGGTTCAGCGTCGTGCCCTTTTCCCAGTCGGTGAGCGCGCTGATTTTAAGAATCTTCGAGGCGAGCTCGACAATGGCGCTCCGCCCGTCCTGCGGGTTGTTGCCCGCGTGGGCTCCGATGCCTTTCACCTCTAGCCGGAAAAAGGCCGCCCCTTTCCTCTCGACCACCACGGAGTTGTCCGGATAGCTGGTCTCCAGGTTGAAGCCGCAGAGCGCTCCCTTCGCCTCACGCACCAGGTCTTCCGCCGCGCCTGAGCTGCCGTGTCCGACCTCTTCATCGCCCGGCAGCAGGACTTTCACGGGCAGGCGGTTCCAGCCCGCCTCGACAAGCGCCTTGAGGGCGTAGAGCATCACCGTGACGCCGCCTTTCATGTCGAGGGCCCCGGGGCCCGTCACCCGCCCGTCCCGGACCGTGAAGGGCCGGGACGCGGCCTCGCCCTCCGGAAATACGGTGTCGAGGTGCCCCAGCAGCGCGACAAAGGGCTTTGACGTATCCCCGCGCTCGGCGACAAGGAAGTTCCCGGCCTTTTCATATTCATAAAAGCGCACTCGAAAGCCCAGCGCCTCGAGAAAGGCCTGCACGCGCCGACCGCAGGCATCCACGCCGGCTTTGTTTCGGGACCCGCAGTCACGGTTCACCAGATCCTGCCAGGCGTCCATCATCGGCTGCCTTTCAGCGGCAAGCGCCGCGGACACCTGCCGCAGATTCACCGGCGGCGTCATGGCACCTTCCTCTCCCGCTTTCATGAGGCGCTCTCCCTGACGCTTTCCCGGGTAAACTCCCAGGTCCGCACGGTGTGGCGTTCGATGACGTCCCAGGCGGGCTCGAAACCCGTGCCCGGGCGCTGCGGGACCTGAATCTTCGCATTCCGGTCGATGAAGGTGGAAGGCGTGACGATGTCCTCGGCGTAATAGCGGTCGGAAGACGGGATGTCGTTCGGATAGATGTAGTTCGGGAGCGTCGCCGCGGCAATGTTGTGCCCGCGGGCGACACCGGCGTCGACCATGCCTCCGCACCAGCACCCCACCCCGTGCTCCGCCGAGAGCGCCTGCAGGCGGCGGGCCTCGGTGAGCCCCCCGACCCGGGCGACCTTGATGTTGATGATCCGGCAGCTGCCGAGTTCGATCGCCCTTCTTGCCGTCTCCGTCGAATCGACGCTTTCGTCCAGGCAGACCGGAGTCCTGATCGCGGACTGCAGCTTCGCGTGATCCACAATGTCGTCGCTGGCGAGAGGCTGCTCGATCATGAGAAGCCCGAGCTCGTCCATTCTGCGGAAAAGATCCAGATCCTTCAGCGTGTAGGCGGAATTGGCGTCCGCCATAAGGACGATGTCCCCGAACTCGCGCCGCACGGCCTCGAGATAGGCGATGTCAAAGCCGGGCTTGATCTTGCACTTGACGCGCCTGTAGCCCTCGGCCCGGTACTTTTCGATTTTGCGGAGCAGCTGCGCGGGCGTAGGCTCAATGCCCAGCGACACCCCCGACTCGATTTCACTGCGGACGCCTCCGAGCGCTTTCCATTCCGGGATCCCCTTTTCGCGGCTCCAGAGGTCCCAGAGCGCGCAGTCGACCGCGGAGCGCGCCATGCGGTTGCGGCGGATCCAGGACGTCTCGTCGTAAAACGCCTCCGGGCTTTCCACCTCTTCGGCTCGCAGGAGCGCCGTCAGCAGGAACTCGCCGATCACGTACCGGGCCCCCACCGTGGTCTCCTCGTTGTACCAGGGGCGCATGAAAGCCGAGCATTCGCCCCAGCCCGTCCGGCCCTCATTGTCCGTGAGCTCCACGAGCAGGAAGTCCTTCACCACGCTGTTGCCGAAGCTCGTCCGAAAGCCTGTCTTGAATACGAGCTTCATCTGCCGAATGACCGCTTTATCGATTCTCATGCCGCCTCTTGCGAATAATTTTTTTCTGCACACAAATGGACAAGAATGGCGGACCGGGCGGGAGTCTTCGCCCGCCCGGAGCCGCCATCCCGGGATTTCAGTGTAGCCGCAGAACTCCAGTTACCAGGAAGGCACCAGCGCCCCCTTGAAGGTTTCCTCGATGTACTTCTTCACTTCCGGGGACCGGTAGGCCTCGACCGCCTTCTGATAGGCCGGCGTGTTCTCCGTGCCCTTCCTCGCCGCGATCACGTTGACGTACGGGCTGGTCTCCGTGGATTCCGCGAAAATCGAGTCCTTCTTGCTGTTCAGGCCGGCGGAAATGGCGTAGCCCGCGTTGATCACGGCCACATCCGAGTCGTCGAGGGAGCGCGGCAGCTGCGGGGCCTCAAGCTCCACGATCTTGATTTTCTTCGGGTTGGCCACGACGTCCTTCGGCGTGAGCTTAGAGGCCGGGACGCCTTCCTTCACCTTGATCCACCCGAGCCTCGAGAGCTCCACGAGGGCGCGACCGCCGTTCGTGGGATCGTTCGGGATCGTCACGGTGGCGCCGTCGGGCACGTCCTTCACGTTCTTGTACCGCTTCGAATACCCGGCGATCGGCGCGAGATAAGTCTTCGCGATCGGCACGAGGTCCGTCTTGTTCTTCGCATTGAAGTTGTCAAGATACGGCTGGTGCTGGAAGGCGTTGAGGTCAATGTCGCCCTGAGCGAGCGCCGTGTCGACAGCCACGTAGTCGCCGAAAGTCTTCACGGTGATCTTGAGTCCGTTCTTTTCAGCCACCTTGGCCACCTGCTCGGCGATCTGCTCGGAAGAGCCGGCGGTGACGCCCAGGATGATCTCCTTCTTGTCGGCGGCGGCCGCAGCGGAGGATGCTGCGCCCTGCTTTTTGCCGCAGGCGGCGAGAAGGACGGAGGCTGCGGCCGCTGCCGCGGCTCCCGAGTTTATCAGCTTAAAAATGAATAAACCCTTGTATTGCAAGGGCTTATTCATTAATTATTTTTCATCTCTGGTAGTACAACTTTTCGGTCGGGCAATGTCTTTGAGCCGCAGCTTCTTGCATAGTGACTGTGCCGTCTCATAGTGGCAGGGCGGCTCCAGGCTGAATGCCCTGAGGATCGAGTCAAAGCGGCCCTCCTTTGGATAAAGCCTCAGGTACAGGGGCATTTGGGGATTGCCGTCATCGAGGGCAACTTCGGCACCGCGCAGCGCCGCGTTGATTTCGTCACAGGTGATGTCCCTGATCTTCTGTTTGAGGACATGCTGCATGTACTTTTCGATCACGAGGCTGATGAAGCAACTCGCAAAATGTCCTCTGACATGACTGTCTGTCCAGACAAAGCAGGGGCGGGCTTCGAGCGTGGTCTTGCTTACCCAGAAGCAATCCTCGATGCGCCAGAGATTGCGGTAAATCTTCATGATGTCCTGAGAGGACTTCGTCTTCAGATTCGTGCAGACGGCGTAATAGCCGGCCCACCGCCTCGCCTCTTCGATTTTCTTCATATCCAGTGACGGCTCGCCTTCGCCTTTCGGCACCTTGATCAAAGACCTGTATCCGCGGCTGGAGGTCAGCGATCCCCTGCTGCGCAGGGCTTTTTTCGCCTTCTCAACGGCACGGTCGATGTCGCTATTGTCCTTGTTGGCCCGGGACTGCGAATGCGAGACGATCCAGCGGACATCCAGAGAATCCACTTTCTTCGACGACTGATACTTGCGCCCTGTGGTTTTGCTGATTTTGGTTACGAAAACCGTCTTTGACAGATCCATTGTCTTGTAGCGGCAGACAATCTCGTCGCCGTCCATGACGGTCTCATCCCAATTTCCGTCGTCAAGGATCTGTTTGCGCAGCTCCTTCGTGCTGTTCTTAACCTTCTGCGCGAGGACAAAGTCGCAGCCGATGTCCTTGAGCCCGAGCAGGTTCTCGTTTGAATTGAGCCCCCTGTCGGCAACGACAATGAGCGTCTGCAGGTCATAAGCCGTTTTGATCCGCCTGATCATGGGGAGCATCGTGCCGAACTCTGAGGTGCTGCCGGGGAAAAGCTCGTAATCAATGGGGATGCCGAACGCATCCATCACGAGTCCGAGAACTACCTGGACCTCGTTGACCTTGTGGTCCTTGCTCAGCCCGAACTGGCGCAGCTCGCCTTCTTTCCGGCTCTCAAAGGCATATGTCGTCACGTCATAAAAGGCGGCTGAGACCGTGCGGTTCAGCCTGCTGCTGATCTCGCGGTTAAGGTGTTTGACAATCGCTTCCTTGTCCTCCGCAAGCCGGTCGAGCACCCGGTACACGACATTGTTGTCTGCGATGCCGTCGAACGGCACGATGCTTGAGCCGCGCTCCTCGAAGGCTTTTTTCTTGCTGCCCGGACTGACGATCCTTTGCGAGCACAGCAGGAACGCTGCCTTGTCGTACGAATACTCGATTTTGCGCTTGCTCTGCAGATAGCGGAACACCTGCGGCAGATTCAGATCGTCCTTCCATACCTGCCGAATGACGGCAGCGCCGAGCTTCAGCCTTGCGGCGCACGAATAGTCAGCGCCTTTTTGGGACTGCTCGAGCTTGCGGATTCTTGTCTGGGCCGAGTTGTCTAGCTCCTCCAGCCTGGCCTTCCTGACCGCCTCGTTCTCGGCTGCCACGCGGGCACGCAGGTTCTTGAGATAGTCGGGATCTTCTTGCTCAAGGACGTCGAGGTTGCCGTGATTCTCCAAGAGCCGCGACCGGGGCTTGCCGTCCGCATTGCGGTAGCTCTCGACAACGCGGACGTACTTGCGCCCCTGGGTCGTGACGATGGCAACGTGTTTGGACATGGAGAGCTCCCGGTAACTGACTCTGGATACCAGCATTATACCACCAATGGACTACATTGTAACTACGTAGAGTGTAAAATTTTTGCCCCGCCGACCCAATGCCGACGGGGCTTTACTCAATTTTTAGCTGAAAAAGACGGGAAGGACGGAGGCTGCGGCCGCTGCCGCGGCTCCGATGAAGATACGGCGCTGCATGTTTTATTTCTCCCTGAGAATTCAACTGGCTCGGGTAAAGGCCCGAGTCTTTTCCTTTTAAAATAAGAGCAATTTTTCTGCCGGAACCCGCCCTGCCCGCCTTTTCTCCGGACCCTTGAAAAAGATCCGATCAGGCGACCGGGCCCCGCGGCTGGAGAAATTATGCCCCGAAAGGCGGCAGGGCGCCGGAAAAGCCCCCGCCGGTATTACAACATGGGTCAAGGCCAAGGAATTTAAGGATCGAGCGATGAACCGGATTGAAGCATTTACGCTCACGGACTGGATTCCCACGAACTGTTATTTTCTGGGAAACGAAAAGGGCGAGGGACTCCTCATCGATCCGGGCGCCGAACCCGGCCGGCTGCTAGCGGAGCTTGAAAAACAAGGCCTGCGTCCTCTTGCGATTGCCATCACCCACGGGCATTTCGACCATATCGGAGCGGTGCCCGAACTGCTGGAAGCGCTTCAGGTCCCGGTTTTCATCAGAGACGAAGGACGCCGCTACCTTGAAAACCCGCTCTGGAACCTCTCGGCCGCGGCCGGCTCTCCGATGACCCTTAAAAGCCCCCTGATCCGCTATTTTGAGGCCGGGGCCGAAATCGTCCCGCCGGGAGCTCCGGATCTCACCCTCGAGACGATCCCCGCCCCGGGGCACACCGCTGACGGAACGGTCTTCTATTCCAAAAACGACGGCGCGGCCTTCGTCGGAGACACCATTTTCCGCGGGTCGGTCGGACGGACCGACCTGCCTGGAGGAAGCTCTGCGGCCCTTTTGGAAACGCTGCGGCAGCTGCTCCGGAAGCTGCCTCAGGACACCCGTCTTTTCTGCGGTCACGGAGAGCCGACGACGCTTTCGCGCGAACTGCCGGGACTCTCCGCCATGATTGAGTCTTAAAATGCCCTCTTTGCTTAACCCCTGAAGTCCGCCGCTGTCCTATGCTCCTCACCTTCGCCCCCATGGAGGGCCTCACAGGCGTTGTTTTCAGACGATGCCACCACCGCTTTTTCGGAGGGCCGGATCTCTATTACATGCCCTTCGTGACGCCGACGCGCGAGCCAAGGTTTACCGAACGACAGCTGCGCGACATCGCGCCCGAGAGCAACGAGGGCGTCCCAGTGGTGCCGCAGCTGCTCACTCAGAGCCCTGAAAACTTCCGCTGGGCCGCCCTCAGTCTCGCCTCCATGGGCTACCGCGAGGTGAACCTGAACCTCGGCTGCCCCATGGGCACGGTCACCGCCAAGGGCAAGGGCAGCGGGATGCTGCGCGACCCCTTCGCGCTTGAATCCTTCTTTGAAAAGGTCTTCAGCGCCCCCCTGCCGGTCGCGGTGTCGGTGAAGACGCGGCTTGGCTGGAGGAACGAGGACGAATTCGAGGACCTGCTGCGCGTCTACAACCGCTTTCCCATCTCGGAAGTCATCGTGCACGCGAGAGTCCGCGAGGATTTCTACAAGGGAGACGCGAGGCGCGGGGCCTTCGCCCGGTTTCTCCCCGGGTTCGCTCACCGTGCCGGCTACAACGGGGACATCGTGACGACCCGGGAGCTCGGGGAGCTCCGCGACGCCTTTCCGAACCTTCGCAGCGTCATGGTCGGACGCGCCGCGGTGGCCAATCCCGCCTTCTTCCGCATGGCCCGCGGCGGCCCCGCCTGTACGAGAAAAGAGCTTTTCGCCTTCCACCGCGCCTTGTTCGAGGAACTCTCCGAAGCCTTCGGCAGCGTCGGCAACACGGTGGGCCACATGAAGCAGTACTGGTTCTATATGAGAACTCTTTTCGAGGGCGGGGACCGGATCTTTAAAAAGCTGCTCAAGACGCGAAGGGCCGCGGACTACATGGCGGTGGTCTCGGAGATCGAGGAGACGCTCCCCCTGCAGCCCGAGGCGAAGCCCCTGTGGTGGAAGCCCTCGGGCGATCCCCGCTGCGAGCCCTGAAAGGGAAAGCCGCGGGGCGGCTCTTGTCAGGGTAATCCACACGCCTGCGCGGGAAAGGGCCAGCGGCTTAGCGTTTAGACTAAGGGACGCCGGACCCGCTCCCGAAGTCAAACAGCTTCCCGCAGGGAGTCCTGTTTCAAACTCTCTCTTCGGAAAGCGAGGTGAACATGCTGGAATTCATCAGTCTTTTTGTCGTAGGCATCGGCGTAGGCTGCTTTGGCGCGCTGGTCGGGCTGGGCGGCGGCCTCATCATGGTGCCTCTTTTCATGCTCACCATGATGCCTCCTCACGGCTCGACCTTCCAGACCGTGCAGCAGGTGATCGGCACGAGCCTCTTTGGCGTCCTCCTGAATTCCATGTCGGGCGCCTGGGCCTACTGGCGCTCGAAGCTCATCATGTTCCGGGCGGCCATCCCCTTCGCCCTGGCGACCATTCCGGGCGCGTTCCTCGGCGGATTCCTCTCCGAGTACTTCTCCGGCCCCGGCTTTTCAATCACCTTCGGCCTCACGCTGATGGCGCTTGCCTGCTTCATGTACTGGAAGAGCCGCGCCAAGAGGCCGACCACGCCCCTGGAGGAATTCGATCCCGCCACCGCGAAGTTCAACCTCTGGCTGGGCGTCTTCCTCTCCTTCTTCGTGGGCTTCATCTCCTCGATTCTCGGCATCGGGGGCGGCATCATCCATGTGCCGATGATGATGTTCGTGCTGGGGTTCCCCGCCATCGTGGCCACGGCCACCTCGACCTTCGTGCTCATGGTGAGCGCCTTCATCGGCGTGATCAGCCACGCAAGCCTCGGGCACATTCTCTGGGTTCCGGCAATCGCCGTCGGCTTCGGCGCGATCGTGGGAGCCCAGCTCGGCGTGAAGATCGCGAAAAAGAGCAAGCCCAAGTTCATCCTGAAGCTGCTGTGCATCGCGATGATTCTGGTGGGCTGCCAGCTGGTTTACCGCGGCGTGGCCTGAGGCGGGGCTGACAAATTAACCCCGCCGCCAGCGCGCTTCCGACCGCACCGAAAGACCATGTTGAGAAGAGCCCAGGCCCTGCTCTGCTGCCTCGTCCTAGGAAGCCCTGCGGCAGGCGCTGCCCCCGGGCCGGACGAGCCGGTGCGGCTTGCGGTCGTGAACAGCTTCGGCGAGGCGGTTTCGCTGCGCTACTTTTCTGAAACCGTGGACGCCATCGCCCGGGCGGTGGCTCCCCGGCGGCTCGAAGTGCACGAGTACGAGCCCTCCTCCTTTCTCGAGGGCGCCCAGAAAAACAAGTTCGACGTCACCATCGCCTCGGCAGGGCTTACGACGCTGATGCTCGAGCAGACCAACGGCTCGGCGCTGCTGTCGCTTTCCACCCGCCGCGCCCCCAATCCCAACAAGGCCAACGGGACGGCCGTCATCGTCCGGGGCGACTCCCCGGTCCAGACCCTTGCGGACCTGCAGGGCAGACGCCTGGCCATCGTGAGCCGCAAAGCCTTCGCGGGCTGGCAGGTGCCCGCGGGGGAGCTCATGCGCTCGGGACAGAACCCCGAAGCAATTTTCTCTTCCATCCGCGAAGTCGGCATGCCGATGGAGAACGTCCTGCGCGAGGTAAAGACGGGCCGAGCCGACGTGGGCTTTGTGATCACGTGCCTGCTCGAAGAGCTGGAGGAGTCGGGCCGGATCGCCCGGGGCGAGTTTCGCTTAGTCGCGGAGAAGAAAGACCCCGACTTTGCCTGCCGGCACTCGACCGCGCTTTATCCGGGCTGGTTTTTGTCCGTGAAGCCCACCCTGCCCGCGGCCGACGCCCGCCGGATACTGATGGAAGTGCTCGCCCTGCCGCCCTCGCCCCGGCGCGGCGTCTACTGGACCGTCTCAAGCGACAGAAAGCCCATGCGGGATCTGTTCACGCTGATGAACCTCGAGCCCAGAAAGCCCAGCGTTGCGAATTTCATCCAGCGCTACAAGGGCTACTTTTTAGGCGCCCTGCTGGTGCTGCTCGCGCTTTTTCTCTACTCGGCCGCGATCACCCGGATCACCTACCGCCGCACCGCGGCTCTCGCCCGGGCCCGGGAGCGTCAGCTTAAGGCCGAGCTCGAGCTGAAGCGCAGCGCGCAGACCATCGACTCGCTCGAGAAGGTGCAGGCCGTGGGGCTCATCGCGAGCATGCTCGCCCACGAGCTGCGGCAGCCTCTCGTTGTGATCACCAACTACGCCCAGGGGCTTCGCATCAGGCTCTCGCGCGGCCCGGTCGACCGCGGCGTTCTGATGTCGAGCCTCGACGAAATCGAGGCCGCGGGCGAGAGGGCGGACGAAATCGTCGAGCACGTTCGAAATTTCGTGAAGGGCCGGCGCAGCCGCCCGGTCGAGCTCGATCTGGGGCAGGAGGTTGAAAAAATTATCCGGACCTTCAAGCGCCACTGCAGATCCGGCATTTCGGTCGCCTTCGAGCCCTGCCCGGGGCTTTCCGTGCGGGCCGACCCGGTGGAGCTCGGCATCATCTTCATGAATCTTCTGAGAAACTCCGAGGAAGCCTGCCTGAAAAACGAGCGGGACACGCCCGGCCGGATCGCGGTGCGGATCAGCCGGAGCGGCGAGCGGGCCGTCGTGCGCGTCCAGGACAACGGCCCGAGGCTCACCGATGAGGTCCTGGAGCGGATGCGGAAGCTCGGACGTCCCTCTTCGGGCGAAGGCCTCGGGCTGGGGCTCGGCATCACCCGGGAGCTCGCGGAGGGCTGCGGAGGATCGGTGAGCGTCGAGCGCTGCGAGCCCCGGGGCGCGTCGGTGACCGTGTCGCTGCCGCTCAGCTCTTCAAGTGCACAAGGGAGAAGCAATTGACGGTTGACCACAGTCTTGCCGTGATCCGCGTCGTGGATGACGAAACAGCCGTGCGGCATTCCTGGCAGTTCATCATCGAAAGCGCGGGCTGGAGCGTGCGCCCCTATGCGAGCGCCGAGGCATTCCTCCATTTCGACGACGAGCGGGTGCCCGGCTGCGTCATCCTCGACATCCAGATGCCGGGCATGAGCGGGATCGAGCTGCAGAAGGAGCTCGCCGCGCGCTCTTCGCGCATTCCGATCATCTTCGCCACCGCGCACGGGGACATCGACACCGCGGTCCAGGCCCTGAAGGACGGGGCGGCCGACTTCCTGCCCAAGCCCGTGAAGGCCGAGCGGCTGCTCGCTGCGATCGACAAGGCGGTGGAGGAGGACCTCCGGCGTCGCGAGTCCCAGTCGAAGCTAGAATCCGCGCTCGCGCTCTGGGAGGCGCTCACGCCCCGGGAAAAGGAAGTGGCCCGGGGGATCGCCCGCGGCGAGCTCAACAAGCAGGTCGCCGACCGGATGGGCATCACCGAGAAAACCGTCCAGGCGCACAGAAGCTCGCTGCTTCGCAAGCTCCGGATCCGGGGCGCGGCCGAGCTCGCCTCCTTTCTGATCGCGATCGGCGAGAGCACAGACAAGCGCCCGCAGCGCCGGCCGGCCCGAAGCTAAAAAAACAGCGGGAGAAACCCGGCCTGCCCTCCGGATTCCTCCCGCTGCCACTGCAAAAAAGTCTTTTCAGACGGTTCCGGCTACTTCCAGCCGTAGAACTCCTTCGTCACCCGCCAGGCCACCTGCTGGAGGTACTTCGCGTCCTCCGCCTTCAGCGGCTTTTCGCAGCCGCCCAAGAACTTGAACCCCTCGGGCGACTTGTGGAAAAGGGCCGAGTAGATCACCGAGCCGTAGAGATAGGAGCCCGCCGCGGTCGGATGGCGCTTGTCGGGCATGTGAAGGATGAGGTCCGGGCGGCCCTTCAGGCTTTCCGCGAAGGCCGGTCCGACCGGAATCGTGTAGACGCCCAGCTTGTTCGCCTGGGTGATCGTCGCATCGGCGAGCTTCTGGAACTGCTCGGGCTTGTCCTTCAGGGCCCAGGTGATGATGGCAATCGGCTCGCTGCCCGCCTCGCGGATCGTGGCGACGTGTTTTGCGAACCACTCATTGAAGTTCGCCTGCTCCTTCGGGTTGATCGGCTCGGTCGACTGGGCCTGCAGGAACACGACGTCGAACTTCGGCTTGTGCTTGTCATAGCCGTCGAACGGATGCGGCGCCAGGTATTCCTTGACGGAGTGGTAGCTCAGGCGCCCGCCCGAGATCGTGATCATGCGGGCGATCCAGTCGCGCTTCTCCTCCTTGGTGAAGCCGCGGACATAGCCGTTCACGCCGCAGTTGTAGTAGGTGAAGGAGTTGCCGACGTAAAGCCCGGTCTTCGGGGCCCCGTTCTTGAGCTGCGTCACCTTGGGCTGCACCGTGTTCACGAGCGGAGCGGCGCCGGCCGCCGCAACGGCCGCGCCCAGAGCGAGCGCGGCAAGCCAACGTACTGCTGCTTTCATCTTTTTCTCTCCTTTTCTCTTTCAGGCGTCCCTTACTTCCAGCCGTACCAGGCCTTCACGGTGTCCCAGGCAACCCGCGCCATGTTCTGCCGCACCGCGGGCTCAAGCGGCTTTTCGCATCCGCCCGCGAATCCGGTCGCTTCCGTGGGATCGCGGTGGTAGAGCGCCGCATAGATGGTCGAGGCCATCAGGTAGGAGCCCACGGCCGTCGGATGGGTGTTGTCGGGCATGATGAACTTCACGTCCGGATAGGCCTTCTGGGCCGCCTCGAAGGCAAGCCCCACGGGGATCACCATCATGTGGTTGTCGTTGGCGATCTTCGTGACGCAGTCAGCCACGAGCGACTGGGCCGGGGCGCCCTTCTTTCTCTGCACCCAGGTCATCAGCATCACGGGGGTGCCGCCGGCAGCCCGAATGGCCTTCACGTGATTGGGAACGTAGAAAGCGTCGCGCTTCTGATCCTCGGCCCCGCGGTTGCTCGCCTGCATGATCACGAGGTCATAGCTCTCGCGCTTCTTCAGCTCCTTTTGCATGAGCCCCGCGTCGAGCTGCCCGAACTTCTTGTCATGGGAGGCGAGCAGGTTGTTGTCCAGGTATTCGGCGATCGGGTACTGGCTCAGGTTCCCGCGGCCGATCGCAGCGATGCGGGTCTTGATCTTCGGGTTCGCCTTTTCGCGGATCAGCCCGCCCAGGTAGCCGTTGAGCCCGCAGTTGTAGTACATGTAGGAGTTGCCGACGATGAGGATGCTCTTCGGTGTCATCCCGAGATCTTTCACTTCAGGCTGCACGCCGGCGGCCGAAGCAGCGGCGCAGCCGAGGCAGAAAGCCGTCAGAACGGATAACTTAGCCCATCTGCTGTGAAGCATTGCAGTTTCTCCTTTCGCTTGGAAAAAACGTTTCCGGCCACGGGGCCGGCTCACCCTTGAGCGCATGCGGAGCCATGCTCACTCTTTTATTCAAAATCTATATATAGGGCGCATGCTTATTTGTCAACATTGTAATAAATAACAGTTTTCTTATCGAATACCAAAAATGAATGTATTATCCATTTATGACATAGAACGGCATCGTCCGGAGGTTTGGCGTGAGAAAGCCGAAAATTCAGCAGCTGGAGTCGCTCGTCACGGTGGCGAAGTTCGGGTCCATCAACGCAGCGGCCAAGGCGAACAACATTCCGCAGCCCTCGCTGTCGCGAGCCATCAAGGAGCTCGAGGAAACGGTCGAGCTGCCGCTGGTGATCCGTGGCCGCCAGGGCATCACCCTCACCAAGGCCGGCCGGGTCTTCGCCGAGCACGTGAGCTCCGTGCTCTCGGAGATAGACCGGGCGATCGAAGAGGCTCAGGCCATGACCGGGCGCAGCAACACGAAGCTCTCGATCGGCCTCTCCCCGATCACGGGAAACTCGATTTTCCCCAACGCGCTCGAGCGGATGATGAACAGCTTCCCGGACCTCAGCGTCCATGTCGAGGACAACCCCATCGGGCAGAACATCCAGCACCTGAGAAGCGGCTACCTCGACCTTGCAGTGGGCAACGCCGACGCCGACGCGAGCTTCGGCGAATTCACCTCCGAGCACCTCTTTGACTGCCCCTTCCGGTTCGTCTGCCAGAAAGGCCACCCGCTCGAGCACGCGACCCGGCTCGAAGAACTCTCGGAGGCGCGCTGGTGGGTCACCGGAGAGCTGCAGATCTGCATGAGGAAGAATCCGCACTTCGCGCACTTTTCCGTGCGCCAGGGGCTCGACACGAGAAGCCACCTCGTAGGCGTGCCGCTGCTCGAAAAAGGGTTCGTGTCGCTGCTGTCCGCGGTGCAGATCCGCAAGTACCGCGACAGGCTCTCGATCATCCCGATCGACTGCGGGCCGATAGTCGGGCACTACAGCCTCCTCTACCGCAGGGGCGTGCCCCTCACGCGGGCCGCAATGCGCATGGCGGCCACCCTGCACCAGGAGGCCGACGCCTACGACTGGCACAGCTTCTGAAAGCCTGCGCTCTCCGGACGAAAAAAAGCCGTCCCGAAAAAAACGCCGGGACGGCTGATGCACCACGGAGGAAAAAGCAAAACTCTCTGAAACTTTCCCCTTTACCAGCCGTTGAAGTCGCAGACCGCCTCCCAGGCCGCGCGCTGCAGGCCCGCGCCCGTTTCAGGATCGACGGACATGTCGTCGTATTTGCCGAAGAAGCCGGAGCCTTCCGGAGTCTGGCGAAGCAGGCTCGCAAAGAAGACGCAGGCCTCGAGATAGGTGCCGGCGACCGTCGGATGGCGGTTGTCGGTGCGGATGAGCTCGACCTGCGGCATTTCGCGCTGCGCCCTCGCGAAGGCGAGTCCGCAGGGCGCGACCGGCATCCTGTTCTTGTTCGCCTCCTTCGTGATCGCGTCCGCGAGCTGCCGGGTCATCTCCGGGCGTCCCTTGTAGGCCCAGGTCATCATCAGCATGGGCTCCGCGCCGGTCGCCCTCACGTCCGCGCTGTGGCGCGCGACGGACTGCGCGAAAAGCTTGTTGAGCTCGGGGTGGATCGGCCCCTGGGAGGAGTCCTCGAGCACCACGGCGTCGAAGATCTTTCCGTTCGGGTATTGGATGAACTGCAGGGTGTTCTTTCCGTCGGAGGAAAAAGCGTAGCTGCGAAGCCCGTTGGGCCGCAGGTAGCTCTTCACGTCGTGCCAGTACAGGCTCGAGCCGCTGATGCCCACCAGCGTAAGCACGAGCTTGATCCCCTTGGAGGCGGCGATGCCCACGAGCATCGGGTTCACGCCGCAGTTGAAGTACATGAAGGAATTTCCGACGAGAAGAATGTTCTTCACCGGATTCTTCAGCCCGGTCACAAGGGGCCTGATGGTGTAATCGTTTCCGTAAGCCTGATAGTCCATTTCGTTTCCTCTGGAGGGCCGGCCGGGGCGCAGAGGTCCCGGTCGGCTTTCTAACACAAGGAAGATTACATATTGAAGACGAGGTTAACCGCAAAGATCACGACAAAGCCGATGCACAGCGGCAGGGCCGTGCGGCGGCAGATGCCCATCGGGCTCACGCCGGCGGCAGCGGCGGCGGCGATCACGCAGCCGGCCACAGGGCTCATGGAGCGGAAGACCGAGCTCGCGAGGTGCATCGGGACCACCATGGCCGGGAGGTTCCCGCCCAGGCTGTTGTGCACGTCGTTGGCAAGGGAGCCGAAGGAAGCGAAGGCGCCCACGCCGGAGCCGGTCAGGGCGGTCACCACGCCCACGATGCCGGTGAGCACGCCGGTCATGCCGGTCACGCCGAAGCCCGTCTGGTAGGCGAGGTTGATGATCGCCTGGATCGCGCCGGAAACGCGCAGCGAGGTGGCGAACACTTCAGCGCAGATCACGAGCGCCACGATGCCGCCGAACATCTGGCCCATCTTCTTGAACATGACCACGGCGTCCTTGAAGACGGCGTTCACATTGCGCAGGCGGATGAGTTCAATCACCATGACGCAGAGCCAGGTGAGGAACAGCGAGGTGATCACGTTCAGCTTGATCGTGGAGATGCCGAACTTGGAGAACACGAACAGCAGGATGATCGGCACGAACGGGAAGATGGCGTACCAGCTCGGGCAGACGCGCTCGGCCTTGCCGGACTTGGAGTCGTCCATCAGGTTGTCGGTCGAATAGACATCGTCGTTCTTCTTGTCGAAGTACTTCTCAACAAAGTAGAGCGAAATGGCGATCGCAATCACGGCCGGGACCGCGCAGATCAGCTGATATTCGACGTAGAAGGCGGTCGGGTCCATGCCGACCAGCTTCGCGGCGAGCTGCTGGGTGCCAAAGAGCGGACCGGCTGCGATGCCGCACGAACAGACCAGCGCCGAGGCTGCCGCTGCTCGGGATACGCCGATGCGGATCAAAATCGGATAGAAGCTCACGAGCAGCAGCATGGTGAGGCCTGCCGCGGACACGATCACGATGTTGATGATCTGCCCCAGAATGTAGGCCACGGCGAGCAGAATGTAGGGGCTGCTGATTTTCTTCAGCGGCTCGGCCACGAGCTTGACCAGCGCGTTGGAGGCGCCGATCTGCGACATGTAGCCGGCGAAGCCGCCGGAGACCATGATGATGAGGCCCACGCTCGTAAGCTGCTTCTTGGAGATCGCCTCCATCAGGGCGAAGGGGTCAAACCCGATGAAGCCGGTAGGCTTCGTGCCCTTCGGCAGGAACGAATCCACGCCGCAGAATATCGAAACGTAGATGATGACTAGGCCGGCAACGAGCAGCACCATCTGGGTCTGGTAGCGTTTAATCAGCATCCAGCCCGCGATGACTGTTACGATCGCCGCAACAAGTACTGGAATCATGAGGATTCTCCTTTAGACGCTTATAGACAACCGAAAAACCACTGATAAGCTGTATTTATTTTCTCCAATTGGCCCTCCCCGGAATAGATAATCAAACTGCATGTGTTATTCAAAGAACATATAACCTGTCGTTTTTCGAGCGAACAGGCTTCAGGCTTGGAAACGAAATTTTTTAATGCAATTAAACAGGCGATTAAGCAGGAAACACCCCTGCGCGCAGGAAGGGGCCGCTCGAGCCGTTGAACTGATTTTGAGTATCCCCTCAAAGGCTCAGCCCCGACCCGGCCTCCGCCTTCCGGCTTAAGCACAAGGATAAGGACGCACGGGGGCGCAGACTAGGACTGTTTGGTCAAAATAATTTTGCAGATCAAGCAAAGCCCACCCCGGCGCAGCGCCGCGGCAGAGCGCCCTTTCAGCTGAAATCCGCACGACGAAGCAGCCGCCCGGGCAACGGCAGGAGGAGCGGGCCGGAAGCTCAGTCCGGCCGCTTTTTTCTCACGGCTCGCCCTTCGCCGCCCGGCATCCGTCTGTGTTTTTTATCCATTTTCCGATCCTCAAACCCTCAGTGCGCCGTTTTCCAAAGCCCCTGGGCTTACCCCCTGGACCCACCCCCGGCATTTCTCCAGTACAGTGCCCGGATTAATGTCCTATTTAACTGTTTTTAAAGTAAAAATAAAATGTTTTCAGCACCAGGGAGCCTGCAGACCGAGCCTCAGAAGCAGCGAAAAAAACAAAGGGCCGGCCCTGAAGGACCCCAGAGCTTCAACAACGGGAGACCAAAATGGAGACAAATGAAAAAACGGGAACCGCCCCGCGGTTCTCGCGGCGGCGCGTGCTTGCCGGAGGAGCCGCCGCGCTCGGAGCTTCGGCGATTTCCTGGAAAGTGATCGCCGGGCAGATCGAGGAGCTCAAGCAGCAGGGCTGGGAAGCGAGCCCCTGCGCCTGCAAGGTCTGCGGCGGAGGCTGCGGACTGCTGATCCTGAAAAAGAAAGGCGAAAAGCCCTCGCTTGCCACCGTGCGGGTGTTTCCCAATCCCGCGCATCCGCAGCGCGGCATGTGCGGCCGCGCGGCCCAGGCGGTCATGCTCTGGGCGAGCCCCCTCAGGCTCAAAAAGCCGCTCAAGCGCACGGGCGCGCGCGGAGAGGGCAAATTCAAGGAGGTGAGCTGGGAGGAAGCGCTCGACGGGATCGCCGCGGAACTGAAGAAAATCGTCGAGCGCTACGGCGACAACGCCGCAGTCTTCACCAGCCACTCGTTCTCCGGCGTGCAGAAATGGGCCTCCTGGTGCCTCGGAACCCCCAACCAGATCGGGCATCAGTCCACCTGCAACACGGCGAGCAACGCAGGCCGCATCCTCACCTTCGGAGCGAAGTTCGCCAATAAGAACAAGATCGACCCCGACTACGACAACGCCTCGGTCATCGTGCTGGTCGGCCGCTCGATCAACTGCCCGATGGGCGTGGCCGGCCGCCTGGCCGAGGCGAGGGACCGCGGCGCGAAAATCATCTTCGTGAACCCCTGGCAGCCCGACGCCGCGCTGGGACTCGGCGAGTGGGTGCCCGTCACCCCGGGGACCGACGGCGCTTTCCTTCTTTCGCTGATCCAGGTCATGATCCGCGAAAAGCTCTATGACGAGCCTTTCCTCGCCCGCCAGACCAACGCCGCCTATCTCGTTGCCTCCGACGACGGGCGGCCTCTCACGCGCGCAGAGCTCGAGGGCACGGAGTCGGACGCCGACAAGGCGCTTTTCGCCGTGAGGCTTAAAACCGGAGGCATCGCCTTCCAGGGGCTTCGGAAGGAGACCGTCCGGGACGAAAAGACCGGAGGGACGAAAGAAGTCCTCTCCTTTGTGGAAAACCCGGCCCAGGCCCCGGAAATCGACTGGAGCGGTGAAGTGAAGACCCGCTCGGGCGCCCTCCTCTCCTGCAGGACCGCCTTCGCGGCCTTCCGCGAGCTCGCCGCGAAGTTCGAGCCCGCCCAGGCCGCGGGGATCTGCGGCGTGCCCGAAAAGACGATCGTGTCGCTCGCGAGGCTTCTGTGCAGGGCCCGCGGCGTGGTCGAAGACGGCTGGTACTCGTCCCGCAACGGCAACGATGTTGAGCTGAGCCAGCTGCTTTGCGTGATCAACGCCTTCATCGGAAACGTGGACCAGAAAGGGGGGCTGTGCGTGATGGAGGGCGCGGGCCTTTCCTCGGCCTCCGTGAAATTCGACTCCAAAACAAAGACCTGCACTGCCCCGGGCGGCGAGACCTGGCAGATCGCCAACCCGCTGCGGGCCGACCGCGCGCTCTACCCGGACGCGCCGGGCGCCTTCTTCGCGCTCGAAAAAGCGCTCTTCGAGCAGAAGCCCTACCCCGTGAAGGCCCTCTTTGTGACCGGGACGAACCTCCTGCAGCGCGAAGCCGGCACGGAGCGCATGAGGAAAATGCTCGCAGCGTTCGAACTCGTCGTCGTCCAGGACGTCATGCCGCAGGAAACCTGCGACTTCGCCGACTATGTCCTGCCCTCCACCTTCTTCCTTGAGCAGGGCGGCGTCTCCGGGATCGAATTCACGCGGGAAATGGCAGGCGCCATCCAGAAAAGCGCCCCGGGACTGCCCGTGCCCGAGGGGTGCGAGGCCCGCGACGATCTCTTCGCCCTCATGGAGATCGTCCGCCGCGCCTTCCCTGAGCGCGCGGCGCGTCTGGGCTACACCCGGGAGTGCCGCACGAACGCGCAGTTCCGCGAGTGGAAGAAGACGCTTTCAGCCGGCAAGGGCTACGGTGCTTTCATGAAGGAGCTCGAAGCCGCCGATCCGGAAAAGGCGGCGGCCGTGAAGGCGGGCCTCGACAAGGACGGCTGGGCCTTGACGCGCCCGAAGGCCTTCGGCGCCTACCCGTTCAAAAAGCCTTTCGACACCCCGACTGGAAAAATGGAGATCTACAGCTTCTGGACCTTCCTCAAGCCCGCGAGGAAGGCGCTCCCCGCGCTGCCCGTCTGGGAGCCCGTCAAGGCCTACAGGCTCCCCCGTGGGAAAGACGAGTTCTACACGGTCTCAGGCAAGAATCTGCAGGGGAACTCGGGGCTTGCCATGTTCGGCCCCGCCTCGCGCGCCTGGTCCGAGCGCCGGGCTGTGATGAATCCGGAGGACGCGGCGAACCTTGGCATCGGCGAAAACGACCTGCTGGAAATCCAGGCCCTGGATACCGGCTTCAAGGAGAAAAGCCGGGTGCACCTCTCGCGCAGGATCCGCCGCCGCTGCCTGTACATGGCGGGCTTTTCCGGCGGAACCCGCTCGAAGCTGCTCCGGGCCCTTTCGCCCGAAGACGCCGGGTGGATGGAGGAAGGCGTCAACCCCAACTGGTTTGCTTCGGGCTGGGCAAGCCCGGTCTTCGGGGCTCTGGCCAACAACGGCTCGGTTTCAGTCAGGAAAATCTCAGGCTAAGGAGTGCGGGCAATGACTCAGCAGAAACACAAGAAACAGTATGCGCATCTCTTCAACGCGACGCGCTGCATCGGCTGCACAGCCTGCATGAGCGCCTGCGCGAACACGAACTACGCGGACGTGCTCGCGCTCGGGCGGGCGATCCCCGGCAGGATTATGCCGGAAAACATCAACCGCGTCGTCCTGGACGGCAGCCGCCGTCCCTTCCAGGTGATGAGCCAGTGCCAGCAGTGCGCCGACGCCCCCTGCATCAGGGCCTGCCCGTTCGGGGCCAACTACCGCGACCCCGAAACGGGGCTCGTGGAGATTGACCCGAAGCGCTGCATCGGCTGCAACTACTGCATCGCGGCCTGCCCCTACGACGCGCGCTGGAGCAATCCGGTCACGGGACTGCCCAGCAAGTGCATGGGCGAAGGCTGCAGGCGGCTCGTGGCCGAGGGGAAGGACCCGGCCTGCGTCTCGGCCTGCCCGACGCACGCGCGCATTTTCGGGGACATCAGCGACCCGGAGAGCGAAATCAGCGAGGAGCTGCGGACCGGCCGCATCGCAAAGCTTCTTGAGCACAAGGGAACGAAACCCAATTACTTTGTAGAGGTGTCGAAATGACAGACGCGGGCTTTCTTGCACTCACTCCGCAGCTTGCGGCTGCGCACTGGGGATGGACGATCGCCTTCTTCCTGTGGTTCATCGGCCTGTCGGGCATGCTGATGGCGCTTTTTTACTTCGTGCGCGACCGGCGCTTCGTCCTGATCGCCTTCGCCTCTTCGGTCCTCGGCTGCCTTTTTGTGCTCTCGCACCTCGGGCGTCTCACGAACCTGCCCTTTGCGGTGTTCCACGCGCTTGCGGACCTCAGCCTTAACTTCGGCTCCTGGATGCTGATCGGGATCTGCCTGCTCGCGCTGCAGGCCCTGCTCACCTTCCTCGCCTGCCTCGTGCTCTACGGCCGGTTCAAAAAGGAGCTCGCACCCGCGCTGACGAAAGGACGGGCCGCGCCGCTTGCGCTCGCGGCCGTGGGAGTCGCGGTTACCGTGTACTCGGGCTTCCTTCTCACCCAGGCCTCCGGCATTGCCTTCTGGCACACGGCGCTCATCCCCGTGCTCTGGGTGCTCTCGGGGCTCGCCTGCGCGCTCGCGGTGTGGGAATTCCTGGGCAGCCGCGACAAGGCCGCCCTTCCCCGCACCGCCCGGACCGCCGGGATCGTGATCGAAGCGGCGGAGCTCTTCGCCCTTTTCGCTCTGCTGCACGTCGCCCTCCAGTACTCGAGCGAGGGCGCCCGGGCCGGAGCGGAGAACCTGATCCGCGGCGAGTGGTCGCTGATGTTCTGGGCGGGAGCGGTCGCCGCGGGCATCGTGCTGCCGCTGCTGCTCAGGCTCTTCGGGGAGAAAATGAAGGCCGCGGCGCTGCTTTGCGCGGCGCTCGCCCTGGCCGGAGCGCTTTTCGTGCGCGCCTCCATCCTGTTCTCAGGCTATTTTGACCCGCTCGTCTGAGCGATGAGGCCCCCTGAAGCTTTACGCGCCGCAGGTCCTTCCTGCGGCGCTTTTCCTTTCCAGCTCTTCCCCGGGAGCCTGAAAAGAGCTTGCTTAGAAGAGCCGGAAGATCTCGTCGATGCGCTTCAGGTCCGGCCCGAACCTGTTCAGAGCGAGCTGCAGGAGAATGCGGGCCTTCTGGGGCGAAAAATCCCGCGAGGGAATGATCCCGGCCTTCTGCCAGCGCTCCATCCCCTCTATCACGCAGCCCGAGCCCGTGCGGCTCGCGCGCACGACCACCATGCCTTTGGCAATCACCCGCAGCAGCTCCGCCTCCATCGCCTTCGAGATCGTGCCGTGCCCGCAGCCCGCGTGCACAAGGCCCTGATAGCCCGCCTGCAGCGCGGCCTGGGGGATGAAGAGATCGTCCTCGGCATGCGCGTAGATCACGGCCACACGGGGCAGAGCTCGCCCATCGATAAAGTCCCCGCAGGAAAAGAGGCTCCCGGTGGTGTGGGGCCTTGTGCTTTCCATGGCGTAGGAAACCGTTTCACCGAGCACGAACCCGAGCGGCCCCGCGCTGCGGCTCTGGAAGGTCTCAACCGCCGTGGGATGGGCCTTCGTCACATCGCGGGCCCCGTGGATCGAGCCGTTTAAAACCACCAGCACGCCCCGCCCGGCGGAGAGCGGGCAGGAGGCCACGCGGATGGCGTTGAGAAGGTTGAGGGGGCCGTCCGCGGACAAAGCCGTGGCAGGCCGCATGGCGCCGGTGAGCACCACGGGCTTGTCGGTCTTCAGCACGAGATTCAGGAAGAAAGCGGTCTCCTCCATCGTGTCGGTGCCGTGGGTGATGACAACGCCGGTGAGATCCGGCCGGCTGCAGGCCTGCTCGATGCGGCGGGCGAGGTCGATCCACACCCCGGAGGTGATGCTGCTGGAAGAAACCGAGCACAGGGTGAGGAGCTCGATGTCAGCCACCTGGTCTATACCGGGAATGGATCCGAGAACATCCTCCACACCGAGCCCCTGGATGCTGTAGCCGGTGAGCTGCATCGGGCTCGAGCCCGAACTGACGATGGTGCCGCCTGTAGCAATGATGAGAATTTTAGGTTTCATGATTTTTTCATTCTGGTTGATGGGCCGAGGGTGCCCGTTCTCATTTTTGCAGAAATCGGGGACTGCGGCGGCCGCTTTCTGCGCACGGTGCCGTCTCCTCCGGGACCCGCCCGCGGAACGCGGCGGAGCAGCGCTCCAAATGGCCTACAATGGTGCACGGAAAATCCCGGGGAGAAGCCGATGGGCAGAGCTTCCCGGGACAGCCATCCTTCAGAAATTTTTTTCAAGGGGGACTATCAATGTTTGATCTGCTTCTCAAGGGAGCCCGGGTCGTCGACCCGGTCAATCATGTGGACCGCGTGACCGACGTCGCCGTCGAAGGCGGGAAGATCGCCGGCGTAGGCGACAACCTGGGGCCGGCGCGCAGCACCAAAGACCTCACCGGCCTCGTTCTGATGCCCGGCGTGATCGACCCGCACCTTCACCTGGGCCCTGAATTCGGGTCGCACTACGGCCAGAGAATGACGGCGCTTTCCGGCGTCACCACGTGCCTCGACATGGCCGGACCCGTGAAGGAGATCATTGCCGACAGCCATGAGTACGGCTGCGGCATCAACGTGGCCATGCTCGAGGGCTTCTCGCCCAAGGCGCAGTTCGGCACAGAGTCTCCCACGGGCGAGCAGCTCGACCACTGGATCGAGAGCTGCCTCGAGGCCGGGGCGCTCGGCGTGAAGGTGATGGGCGGGCACTGGCCGGTCGCTCTTGAAACCGAGGTCGAAGTCATCCGCCGAGCGCCTAAGCACGGCGCCTACGCCGCCTGGCACGCCGGTTCCTCCACGGCCGGCTCCAACATCAAGGGCATGATGGAGGTGGTCGCCTCCATCGGGGAGCTGCCGCTGCACCTCGCCCACATCAACGCGTACTGCCGCGGCCGGGTGCGCCCGGTGATCGACGAGGTCACCGAAGCGCTCACGCTGCTCAAGGGCGCGCCGAACATCTGGAGCGAGGCCTATGTGAGCCCGATGAACGGCACGGTGCTCGCCTGCGACCCGAAGGACGGCCACTGCACGGACCACGTCACCTGCAACTGCCTGCGCGGCTTCGGCTTTTCCGAGGACGCGGCCGGCATGGAAGCCGCGATCAAGGCGGGCCGCCTCTTCGTCATTTACGACGACGGGCAGACCTCGACCCTGATCGGGGGCGACGAGGCGCTCAAATACTGGAAGGCGAAGAACACGCAGACCGCGGGCTCCTTCCCGGTGAACCCCGCGGTGTCGCGCTTCCTCATCGCGCAGGCCAAGCGCGACGACGGCTCCTTCGTGGTTGATTCGATTTCGACCGACGGAGGCTGCATCCCGCGCAACGTCATCATCGACACGGGGCTCTCGCTCGTGCGCTTCGGCGCGCTCACGCTGCCGGAGTTCGTGGTGAAGGCCTCGGTGAACGCGGCGCGCCACCTGCGCCTCGTGAACAAGGGACACCTCTCCGAGGGGGCCGACGCCGACATCACCGTCTTCAACCTCGAAGAGCAGAAGGCGGTCATGACCTGGGTGGCGGGCCGCCAGGTGCTCGACCACGGCAAACTCCTGCAGAAAGGCACGAACTTCATCTGCCATCCGAAGGGCAAGGCCGCGATCGAGGCCGCGGGCTTCACCTGCACCACGGTGACGCGCGACACTCCGGATCCGAAGCGCTTCGTCATCTGAGAAAAGAGCGCGGCACGCCTTTTGCGGCCGAGCTCTTCTGAAAAAGGGCCAGGCTGAAAAAACGGGGCGGCCGCGCGGGGGCCGGCAGAGGGCAGTTCCGCCTCCGCCGGCCTTTTTGAAGGTTCTTCCATCGCTTTTTAACTTTCCTTAGAGTAGTTTTTTTGCGGCCGGCGCAGCCGGGCAGAGTCAGAAGAAAAGGCAGGGCCGGCGCCGCCCCGGGAGAAAAAAGATGAAAACCACGTTCGTCGCCACAGGCGACAGCTTTATCACCCGTCACATTCCGGAAGAGGGCTACCCGGGCTATGAGGAGCTCTCCGACCTGATCTGGAACCATGACGTCCGCTTCGCCAACCTCGAGATGACCTTCCACAACTCGGAGGGCTCCCCCGCGGCCGAATCAGGCGGCACCTGGGCCATGACCGACCCCAGCATGCTCGACGACATGCTGGGCTTCGGCTTCAACCTCTTCAACACCGCCAACAACCACTCGGGCGACTTCGGCGAAGGGGGCACCATGGCGACGATCCGCCACCTGCGCGAGCGCGGCATGATTTTCGCCGGCACCGGCCCCACGCTGCAGGAAGCCTCGCACGCCGCCTATCTGGAGACCCCGGGGGCGCGCGTCGCCCTCATCGGCCTGAGCAGCACCTGCTCCAAGTCGTCCATCGCCGGCGGCCAGGGCCTCGACATGAGAGGTCGCCCGGGGCTCAACCCGCTGCGCTTCCGCACGGTCCACCACCTGAACGCAAAGCACTTCGCGATGGCGAAGGAACTGGCCGAAGTGACGCTCGTGAATGCGCAGAAGGAGTACTCGATCTCCACGGGCTACACCCCGCCTTTTGCCGAAGGCACCATGCCGCTTGGCAGCATGTCGCTTGTGCTCAACGCCAAGGACTCCGACAAGGAATGGAACGAGACGATTCCGAACGCGGCCGATCTCGAGCGGACGGTTTCCGAAATCCGCGAGGCGAAGCGCCAGGCCGACATCGTGCTCGTTTCCATCCACACGCATGAAATGCGGGCGCGCAAGACGAACGAACCACCGCTTTTCCTCGAGCGGTTCGCCCACGCCTGCATCGATGCGGGCGCGACGGCCGTGATCGGGCACGGACCGCATGAAATGCGCGGCATCGAAGTCTACAAAGGCGGCCTCATCTTCTACAGCGTCGGGAACTTCATTTTTGAAACCGAAACCGTGGCGAGACAGCCCTGGGACGCCTTTGCGAAGCACGGCCTACCGGTCGACACCGGAGTGGGCGCCTACATGGACCACAGAAGCTGCAACGGGACGAGGGGCTACGTCGTCCTCGAGAACATCTGGCGGGCCATCGTTCCCGAATGGACGGTCGAAGACGGGCGGGTGAAGGACGTGATCCTGCACCCGATCGAGCTCGGGCAGTCTGCGCCGAGGTCGCAGCGCGGCGTGCCGGTCCTGTCCACCGGGGACAAGGCGAAGGCCGCCCTTGAGTATCTGCGGGAGCTCTCGAAGCCTTACGGGACCAAAATCACCATCCGCGGAGGCGTGGGCCGGGTGGCGATGGGCTGAGCCTTAAGGCCCGCCGTCTCTCGTGCGGCTTTAAAGGCCGGTCCGGCCGGGGCCCTGAGGCCCCGGAGCCCGCCCGGCCGGGCCCGGGCCGCAGCCCCATCACCGGCAGAGCAGCAAAAACGGGGCCTGATCCGCAGAGAACCGGCCCCGTCGCCTGAAGCGGGGTGAGCGCTTCAGGCTTTGATTGAAATCATTCTCTCAATTCATTGATTTCGAAGCTTATCTTCGAGCGGCACGCCCCTGGTAGCGGCCCGTGCGGTCGTAAAAATTCCCCTTCTCGTCCTGCCGGCCCTGATAGCGGCCGGTGCGGTCGTAGTAATTGCCCTTGTTGTCCTGCCGGCCCTCGTAGCGGCCGGTGCGGTTGTAGTAATTGCCCTTGTTGTCCTGCCGGCCCTCATAGCGGCCCGTGCGGTCGTAGTAATTGCCCCTCTCGTCCCGGCGGCCCTGGTAGCGGCCGGTGCGGTCGTAGAAATTTCCCTTGTCGTCCTGCCGGCCCTGGTAGCGGCCGGTGCGGTCGTAAAAATTCGTCGCCGCCTGCGCTGCCGTCACGGCCGCCGCAAGGAGCGCCCCGATGAATGCCCTTCTCGTGCTGCAAATGCGCATCGTCTGATCTCCTCTTTCTGACCCCCGGCGCTTCGGCCGGGCCTCAGATCCTGCTGGAAATCATAGTGCCGGAAAGCGTCACCGGCGCGGGGTTCCGGTGCTGCCCACATACCGTCCCTCGGGGCTGTAGACCCTGCCGTCCGCAGCCGCGCGGCCCACGTAGCGCCCCCTGCTGTCGTAAGTGCGCCCGTCCCTGTCCGTTCTTCCCACGTACTCGCCCCTCGGGCCGTAGGCGCGGCCTTCGGGCTGAGGCCTGCGCGCGGGCGTGGGCCTGGCGGGGCCGCGCTCCGGGGCGCCGGAGCCCGGGAGGGCGGCCCGGGCCGAAGCCGCTGCGGCAAGCAGCATCAAAAGCGCCGTGCGGCGCGTGAACGATCCGATCCAAAGCATGGCATTGCCCCCGTTTCGCAAATGCGGGCAGGACACGCCCGCAGAGGCGTCGGAAACCGAGCGCCGGCCCGGGCCTCACGCCGCCTTTTCCTTCAGGATATGATGGCCTCACCCAAAGCTTTCAGGCAACTGCCTTAGATATCTTTACATTATGCAGATCATCAGCAACGAAACATTCGGCGGCGAGCGCGCCCTCTACAAGCTGCAGGACGCGACCCTCTCGCACGTCTCCATCGAGCCGGGCGAGTCCCCGCTCAAGCACGGCCGGCATCTTATCCTGAAGGACTGCGAGATCAACGGGAAATATCCCCTCTGGATCACTGACGACGTCCGCGTCCAGAAGTGCCTGTTCAAGGTCGGCGCCCGCTCGGGCCCCTGGTACGTGCACGATTTTCTCCTTGAGGACTCCGTGCTCGAGTCCCCGAAGGCTTTCCGCGACTCCGACGGCGTCAAGATCCGCCGCACGCAGTTCAAGCTCGCCCAGGAGACGCTCTGGAGCTGCCGCAACGTCGACATCGAGGACACGGTGTTCGACCAGGCCGACTACCTGCTCATCCACTCCGAGGACCTGCGGATGAAAAACGTCACGGTGTCAGGCAACTATCTCTTCCAGTGGGGCCGCAACGCCCAGATCTTCGACAGCACGCTGCACTCGAAGGACGCCTTTTGGAATACGGAAAACGTCACCTGCTACAACTGCTTCCTCGACGGCGAGTACCTGGGCTGGCACAGCCGCAACCTCCATCTGGTCAACTGCCGCATCAAGGGCACGCAGCCGCTTTGCTACTGCGACAACCTCGTGCTCGAAAACTGCACCTTCGACCCGGATGCGGACCTCGCCTTCGAATACTGCAGCGTGAAGGCCGACATCAAGGGCGCCGTGACGAGCGTGAAGAACCCCACGACGGGGTCGATCAGCGCCGATTCGATCGGAAAAATCATCATTGACGACAACGTTCTGCCGCCGGCGAACTGCCGGATCACCGTGCGCGGGTAAAGCCCGCCGCCGGCCATCCTCCTGAAAGGAGCCTTGCATGTCACCGGATATTTTTGACGAACCCGTCGAGCGGCGCGGCACCCGCTCGCTCAAATGGGACTCGGATGCCGCCGAAGGCGTGATCGAGCTCTGGGTGGCCGACATGGACTTCCGGACGGCGCCGGTCGTGCGCCGCGCGATCGAGCGCAGGGCGGCCGACGGGGTTTTCGGCTACGGCATCCCGACCGAGGACTTTTACCGGGCTGTCTGCTCGTGGCAGGAGCGGCGCCACGGCCTGCGCTGCAGCCCTGAGAGCATCATTCCGGTCACCGGCGTTGTGCCCGGGATTTCCGCCGTGCTGCAGGCGCTGCTGCAGCCGGGCGAACAGGTCATCATCCAGACCCCGGCCTACAACTGCTTCTTTTCAAGCATCAGGAACTCCGGGCTCGAGCTTTCGGCCAATGCCCTCAGGCTCGAGGGCGGCCGCTGGAAGATCGACTTCGAGGACCTAGAGCGCCGGGCGGAAGAGCCGCGGGCGAAGGCGCTGCTGCTGTGCAGTCCGCACAACCCCACCGGACGGGTCTGGAGCCGCGGCGAGCTCGAGGCGGCCGCGGCCCTGTGCGAACGCCGCGGGCTCTACCTGATCAGCGACGAGATTCACGAGGAATTCGTCCCCAGGGGCCTTCGGTTCACCCCGGCCGCCGCAGTCTCCGACTGGGCCGCGCAGCACTGCATCACGCTGTCGGCCGCCTCGAAGGCCTTCAATACCGCGGGCCTGCAGGCCGGCTACGTGATCGTCCCGGACCCCGAAGACCGCAGGCGGATCGACCGGCGCATCAACATCAACGAGATCTGCGACGCGAACCCCCTGGGTGTCGAGGCCCTGATCGCCGCCTATTCGAGCGAGGGGGCGGAGTGGCTCGACGCGCTCAACGCCTATATCGCCCGAAACCGCGAGGCGCTCCGCAGCTTTGTGGCCGAGAAGCTGCCCGAATGCACGCTGCCTGAAATGGAAGGCACCTACCTCGCCTGGCTCGACATGAGCGCCTTCGGACAGCCCTCGGAGCAGATCGAGCGCGAGCTGCTTGAAAAGCACCGCGTGCGCATCGCGGCCGGCGCCCACTACGGCGAGACCTCCCCGGGCTGGATCCGCATCAACCTCGCCACCCAGACGAAGAGGCTCCTCGAGGGGCTCGGGCGGATCGCCGCCTGGGCCGCAGAGCGCCGCGGCTCGGCTCTTGAAACCCGCCCCATGAGCCCCCATATCTGATAAAAGAGTATATCTATCGTCAGGCAGCAGGCTTTTTCACTATGGACGAACACGACGAAAATCCGATCAAGGGCATCAACTGGCAGCAGGTCGCCGACCGGGCCATGAAGATCGAATACGACCGCAGGCGCATCAACGCCTGCGGGTGGTTTGCCGCGTTCTTCTTCAACCCGATCCAGCGCAGCCGCGTGGTCGCGGACTGGAAGCTGCTGTGCCAGTGCGTTTCTTTTGCCGAGCAGCTCACCCTGGCCCGCCCGCAGCCCGCGCCCGAGGAGACGCTGGGAGAGCTCTCCGAGGTGGAGGCGGGCCTGGACCGCGTGAAGCGCGCCGGGCCCCAGGTCTTTTCCGAAACGGAGCTTCTCAAGCCGGAAAGCCTCACGCTCGACCTCGAGTCCTACAAAAACCGGCTTCTCGACCACTACAGCCAGAGCGGCATCACCGTGGAGCCCGGGCTCGAAAGCCTGGTGGACACGCTGCCGGCCGAATTCGCCTTCCTTCAGGCTCTGATCGCCCAGGGCAGCGATGACAAGGAGCAGGCCCGCTTCTTCTTCGGGCACCTGCGGCCGCTCGGCTTTGCCTCCGTGAAGGCGCTGTGCCGGAACTCGGAGAGCAGGCCCGTGGAGCGCGTGGCCGGCATGATGAAGCGCTATCTCATCACCGAGGAGGCGCTCTTTAAAAACGGCTACAGCGGCGATCCCGCCTCGACGCGCACGCTTAACTGAGGCCGCAGGCCGCAGGCCGCCTTTGGTTGCCTGCGGCTTCCCGATTTGGTTAAACTTGCGGAATTGTTTTTTTTGCGCAGCGGGCTGCCCGCCCGCTTTCTTCAGATTAAAAAAAAGGCACGTGGAAATGGAAAACACGAGCGAAGACAAGAAGACCCCGGAAGCTGCCGCAGCGCAGCAGAGCGCGCCTGAGGCTGAAAAAGCCCCGGCCGCCGCCAAGGCCGAACCCGCCGCCAAGCCCGCTGAGGGAAAGAAAGAGGAGCCGGCAGCGGCTCCCGCCGAAAAGACGGGCGAGAAAAAACACGAAAGGACGGAAGGCCGCCACGGACACGGCAAGCCCTCCCACGGCCGCAGCAAGCCCCTGCCCCAGGGGGCCCTGCAGGCCGCCTTCAAGAAGTCTTCCGATGACTGGAAGGCTTTCCGCGACGCACAGATCGCAGCCGGCCGTTCCCAGAAGGCTTTCTGGCTCACCGATGACGAAGCCGAGCTCGTGCGCGGCTACATCCACCGGATCCGCAGAATGCCCTCCAAGGAAATCGCCCGCCAGGCCGCGGCCCGCAAGGCCAAGGAAGCCGCCCACAGGTCGGAGGCCAAGGCGCGCAAGCAGGCAGGCGCCGCGGCCGCCCCTGCGGCGAAGGCCGCCCCCGCCGCCCAGCCCGCGCCCAGGCCCGCGGAGGCGAAAAGCCCCGCTCAGGGCGCGGAAGCAAAGGCCTGACACTGACCTGAGAGGCCCCGCCGGGCCCCAGGATCTCCATCCGCCGCCGGATGATTTCTAAGAAATCGCCGGCGGCTTTCTTTTGCCCGAAGCGCCGCCGCCCGGAACCGGGGGGCCGGCGCTGCGCTATCCTTACACGGTTGCCGCTGACCCACAAGGCGCCTTCCGCGCTTTCCGAAATGGATGAAACAATTACCCGAATACTGACGCTGCTCGCCGACTCGCTGCTGCCGATCACGCTGGGCTACTTCCTGCACCGCTGGAACCTGGTCTCGCCGCGGTTCACCCAGGCGCTCATCACCTTCAACGTCCGGGTCATGTTCACCATCCTCGCCTTCATTTCCTTTTGGAAGCTGAAGCTCAGCGCCGAGCTGCTCTGGATCCCGGTGATCGGCCTCGTGATCTCTTTCGCGCCCTACTTCGCCGGGCTTGCCATGAGCCGCGGCCTCAAGGACCGCCCGCGCGAGAGGGGCGCGTTCGTCATGTCGGCCATGCTCGGCAACACCGGCACCCTGGGCGGCCTCGTCTCCTACCTCGTGATCGGTCCCGTCGCCTACGCCTACGTCCAGGTGGTGGCCGTCCTCCAGAACGTCCTTCTCATCCTTTTCTGCTTCCCGGTGTGCCAGAAATTCCACGACCTCGCCGACTCCAGGGGCGCGGTCGTCAAAAAGCGCTCTTTCCGCGAGCTTTTCTTCACCTGGAACCAGATTTCGGTCGTGGGAATGCTGCTGGGCGGGGTGTTCTCCGCCCTTTCCATCCCGCAGCCCGCGGCCTTCGACCAGGCTTTCTCGGCCTTCATCCACCTGTCGTGCTGGATCAACTTCCTGCCCGTGGGGCTGCTGCTCAACTTCGGGGCGGCCGCCCGCTTCATGAAGAAAGTGACGCTGATCATCCCGCTCAAGTTCGTGTTCGTGCCGCTGCTCACCTGGGCGGTGAGCAGCCTCCTCGTCTCCGACCCCACCATCATCCGGACGATGGTGATCGTCGCCTCCACCCCGACGGCGATCAACGCCGTGCTCTCCTGCGCCCTCTACGGGCTCGAGAACAACCTCACCCTCGCCTCCTTCATCGGCACGACGCTCATTTTTGCGCTCGTGCTCTGCCCGCTCTTTTTCATGCTCTGGGCCTAGGAGCCGCCGCCCCCTCCTTTCGGTGAAGCCCTCCTCCGACCGGCCATCCCCTGTTTCTGCAATGCAGGCGTCCCCTGTTTCCGCAATGTCTGCGGAAGCCGGGCCGCCCGTGCGGGTTTAAGCTTTCCGTCCTGTTTTTTCCCATCCACGCAAGCTGCTGAAGGCCGGAATAGCCCGACCTGCCTTTGAGAAAATGGACGATTCACAACTTCGGGTGGTGCTCCTGCTGGTCGACCTCATCGGCCCGATCACGCTAGGCTACATCCTTAAAGTCAAAAACCTGGTCCGTCCGGCTTTTACGGACTTCATGATCAAATTCAACGTGCGCGGGCTCTTCACGGTCCTCGCGTTCGTTTCGTTCTGGAAGCTCAAGTTCACCTCCGAGGTGGCGCTCATCCCGCTGCTGGGGCTGCTGATCCTTTTTCTGCCCTACTTCATCGGCATGGCGATCACGCGCCGGGTCGCGGATCCCCTGGAGCGCGGGGCGCTCGTCGTCTCCTCGATGCTCGGCAACACGAGCACGCTGGGCGGCCTCATCTGCTTTCTGATCCTGGGGGCCACCTCCTATGCCTACGTGCAGGTGATCGGCGTGCTGCAGAGCCTCGTGCTGATCCTGTTCTGCTTCCCGATGTGCCAGAAGTTCCGCGACATGGCCCAGACGAACAGGGGCCTCACGCACAAGCGCTCGATCAAGGAGCTGCTGTTCACCTGGAACCAGGTCTCGATCCTCGGCATGCTGGCCGGCGCCGCCCTCTCGCTCAAGGGCGTCCCGCAGCCCGCCTTCTTCGACCCGATCTTCGCCGCCCTCGTGCATGTGTCGGCCTGGATCCAGCTGCTCCCGGTGGGGCTCATGCTCAACATCACCGCGGCCCGCCGCGCGATGAACAAAAACGTGCTCATGATCCTGCCGGTGAAGTTCATCGTGCTGCCGGCCATCATCTGGGGCCTGAGCCGGCTGCTGTTCAGCGACCACACCATCACCTCGACCCTGGTGATCCAGGCCGCCTGCCCGGTGGCGATCAACACGGTGTTCTGCTGCGCGATCTACGGCCTTAAAACCGACATCGCGATGGCGGCCTTCGCCCTCTCGACCCTGGTTTTCATGGTGACGCTCTGCCCGCTTTTCTTCGCGCTTCTCTAAGCCGCCTTCAGGCCGGAGGCCTCCGGAGGATCTCCTCCGCGCTCAGCCTTCCGGCCTCTTTTTAAGGGGCCCTGGAAGGCCGCAGACCGCCCCCGGGCCGCCCCGCCTGCCTTTCCTCGCAAAAAAGAAAACTCGCGTCCGGGCCGCAAGTTCAGCAAAGCCGGCAACTTCAGACAAAAAAACAGCTCCTGCGGGTCCGGCGAAAAAAGCAGCGCGGTCCGGCCGCTGCTTTTGCTCCGGCCTGACCCGGAGGAGCTGCAGTTCAGGCGCTCGGAGAGACCCGCCGGAACAGCCTGCGGGCCGCTCTTTCGGGCTTCAGTTGAACTTCTTCATCTGCCGCAGCGTGTGGAAGGCCGCCTTCATGTCCGTCTTCACGAGCTGCTTCTTCTTTTCAAGCAGATTCCGGTAAAGCTTCGTGTTCTCGGGGTTCGGTGCATACTCGGCGTCCTTCGTGATCGTCTTTTCAAGGGCGGGCCGCACCTCCTTCACGTCCCCGGCGGCAAGGGCCGCGAAAACGCAGTCCGTCACCACGGCGCCGCCCGCGGTGCGGTAGCGCACGACGTCCGAGGAGAGCATGTCGGCCTTGATCTGATTCCAGAGCGAATCGCGCGAGCCGCCCTCGGTCACGGTGAGGCGGCGCAGCGGCACGCCGGCGGCGCGGTAGGTGTCGGTGATCTCCATATAGTCGTAGCCGATCGCTTCGAGCACGGAGCGCCACATCACGCCCTGGTTGTCGTCGAGCGTGAGGTTGAGGAAGCACCCGCTCGCCTCGTCTTCTTCGCCCATGCCCCCGGTGAGGTAGGGCAGGAACAGGACCCCGTTGCAGCCCGCGGGCACCTCGGAGGCCATCTCGGAGAGGCGCGTGTAGTACTTCGGATCGTCGTTTTTCAGGGCGACGCTGTCCTTGAACCAGCGCAGTGCGAGTCCCCCGGTGCGGATGTACCCCCAGTAGAAATAGGTGTCCGGCAGCGACCCCGAATTGAAAATCAGCCCGGAGCCGGGACGGGAGAGCTCGGGCACGATCCCGTCGGTCGCCACGCAGAACATCGCGCAGGTGCCCGCAACGTCGACGCCCTGGCCGGGCTCGAAAACGCCGCAACCGAGCATCGACTGCATCGTGTCGCCGGCGCCGGCGCACACGGGCGTGCCCTCGGCAAAGCCCGTGGCGGCGGCGCACTCGGGCGAGAGGCCGCCCACGATGTCCCAGGGCTTGAGGATGCGCGGCATGTACTTGCGGTCAATGCCGAGGATGCGCAGCTGCTCGTCGCTCCACTGCTTGTCCATCACCCGGTAGCCGAGCCCCCAGCCCGACATCGCGCCCCAGTCGATGAAGGCGTCGCGGCCCTTGAGGCCGGCCAGGTGCATGAGCACGTAGGGCGCGTTGTGCACGAACTTCACGCCGCGGTTGCGGAAGGCCTCGGAATTCTTGAGGAACCAGCGCGCGAAGAGAGCCGGGAACATGCAGTTTGCCTCGGGGTTGCCCGTTTCGCGCCCCCAGATGTCGAGGCCTTTCGCGTTGATCGCCTCCGCGTCCTCGCGGGTGCGCGAGTCGAGGTAGTTCACATAGGGAGTGACCGCATTGCCGTCCTCGTCGACGCCGGTGATCCCGCAGATGACCCCGTCGCCCATGATCGCGGCGACATCGGCCGGATCGTAGCCCTTGCTGCGGATCTCGCGGGCGCACTGCTTCATGCACTCGACCGTGTTGTTGAAATACTCGTTCGGGTCCATCTGCACCCAGCCGGGGTTGGGGTAACCGAGGGTGGTCGGCTTGCTGCAGGAGGCAATGCATTTCCAGGCGGCGTCGTACACGGCGACCTTGACGCTCTGCGTGCCCGCATCAAAACCCAGGTAAAGCTTTCCCATTTCTCCATTCCTTTTCCCCCGCGCTCGTGTGCGGGAGGCTGAAATCAAAGACGATGGGCTATTTTACCTAGGCCGATGAAGATAAGTGAAAAGCGGCCCGCGGCACCCGCCTTTTCCCGGGAGCCCGGACGTGCGATTCCCGGCTGCGGCTGGGCTAGAATCCCTCCTGTTTCTGGCGGTCTTTCTCCCACTGTCGGAGCTTTTTGTCATGACCTTGTCGACGGCTGTCTCGATCTACATCAAGTTTTTCTTCATCTTCACGCCGTTTTTCATTCTGGCCGTTTTCCTCGCCCTCACGGAAAAGGTGGACTCGCGCAAGCAGCGGGCGCTAGCCGCCCGGGTGACGCTGGGCATCGTGCTGATCTCCGTGATCCTTTTCCTCTTCGGCTCGGAAATCTTCGGGCTGTTCGGCATCACGGTCGATTCCTTCCGAATCGGCGCGGGGGCCCTGCTTTTCCTGTCCGCGGTCTCGCTCACGCAGGGCAAATTTTCCCTGCCGGAGACCGACCGCTCGCTCATGGACCTCGCCATCGTGCCGCTGGCCATCCCGATCACGATCGGCCCGGGCAGCGTGGGCGCGCTCATCATTGCCGCGGCCGAGGCCGACTCCTGGCTGCTCAAGATCGAAACGCTGGTGCCGATCATCCTCGCCTGCCTCACGATCGGCGTCATGCTCTATGCGGCCGACCGCGTGAAGCAGGTGATCGGCAGCAACGGCATCGCGATGCTCTCGAAAATCACGGGGCTCGTGCTCGCCGCTCTTTCCTGCCAGCTGATGTTCACCGGCATCGCCGCCTTTCTTAAGTGACCCGCCTGACAATTGAGCGCGCTTGAGTACAATTGAATCAAGTGTTTCCCTTCGACGGGTGCCCCTCCGCCCCAGCTGCCCGGCAGTGGCGCCTTCCTTTTTTAGTGGTGCCCGAATGCCTGATACCGATGCCAAGACGAAGCCCCAGGTCGTGCTCCTGCCCGAACTGCTTGAGGCTTTCTGGAAAGCCCCTTCCGTCATCAGGGACGATCTCTATAAATTCATCACCCGGTTCCGGCTTGATCCCCTCGACAAGGCCCTCAAGCCCCGGCGCGAGCCCGGAGCGCCGGAGAATTTCCGGATCTATGAGGTGAACAGCGCCTGGAGCGCCGTGGCCGCCTTCCCGGAGCCTGAGCTTGCGGTACTGCTCACCGCGAACTGGAGCAAGTCTGCGCTCGAATGGGCGCGCAGCCACAACCTGAAGCGCGAGCCCACGGCCTCAGGCTCTCTGCTGTTCAGGCTGGTGGCCGGGGAAACGGAAAAATCCGTAGAGGCGCCGCCGCCCCCCAGGCCCCTTTTCGAAGACATTCCGGACGAGGAGCTGCTCGCGATCGGGCTCGGAAAGGAGAATCTCCCGCTCGTGCGCTCCTTCACCTCCCGCTCTTCCTTTGAAAACGCCCGCAGCGCCATCCCCCCCGAGGCCTTCGAGTCGCTCGCCTGGTTCATGAACGGGGCGGCCTGGACGGCCGTGAAGCGCGAGCATGCAAAGTTGCACCACACCGCGCAGTCCCAGATGGACAAGATGAGGCTCTACCTCAACCCCGAGCAGGAAAAGATCGTGCGCGGTCCCTGGAAGCACGCGGTCCTGGTGCAGGGCGGGGCCGGCACCGGCAAGTCCGTGGTGGCCATGCACCGCGCCAAGTACCTGGTCGAGCTGCCCGACTGGCAGCCAGGCGACCGGCTCCTCTTTGTCACCGCCACCAAAAACCTCGCGGTCGACATCAAGGAGCAGCTCCAGAGGCTCGTGCGCGCCGACCGGATCGGCCAGATCGAGGTGACCAACCTGGACGGCTGGGTCACTTCCTTCCTGCGCAGAAACGGCTACAAGCCGGCCATCCTCTATCCGCGCAACCCCCTCTACGACGCGATCTGGAAGAACACGACCGCCACGATGCCCGAAGGCTGCACGGCGGCCGAAGCCCGCGAGGAATTCGAAAAGCACGTCCTGCCCAACAACATCCGCCTGCTCAAATCTTATCTCGCCTCCCGCGACAGCCGGCTGCCCGAGGACAAGCGCCGGACGCTCTGGCCCGTCTTCGAGGCTTTCCGCAGGGAGCTCTTCGCCCGCGGCCGCGTGGCGGCCCCCGACGCCTACTACGCCGCGATCGGCCTGCTCGCCACGGGCGCCGAGGAGGGCATGAAGCCTCTGTACCGCGCGGTGGTTGCCGACGAAATCCAGGACTTCGGCCCGGAGGCGCTGAAACTCCTTCGCGCGCTCGCCCCGGATCACGACAGGCACCCGGAGCTGCGGGACCAGGAAGGCGACCTCTTCCTCGTGGGCGACATCCGCGAGCGCATCTACGGCGGAGACGTGTCCTTCAAGAACTGCGGCATCAACATCAAGGGCGCCCGCTCGCTGCGGCTCACCGTCTGCTACAGGACGACGGCGGAAATCTCCGCGGCCGCCAACTTCACCCTGACGGGGAAAAATGAGGAAGAGCCGGCCGGGACGGCCGGAACCCTGCGGCACGGACCTGAACCTGCGCTCTACGTCGGGCGGGAGTTCGACGACGAGGTCTCCTGGATCGTGCGTCAGATCCACGCGCTCCTTGAGGAGGAAAAGGACATGCCGCTCTCCTCCATTGTCATCGCGGCCCGCACGGACAGCCTCCTTGACGACTACCAGAGGGCGCTGTCGCAGCGCGGCATCAGGACGCTTCAGATCTCCCGCAACGTGCCCGACGACCCGAACGCCGCGGGCGTGCGAAGCGCGACCCTGCACAGGCTGAAGGGGCTCGAGTTCCGCGCGGTCTTCATCGCCGGGGCGGACGACGGCAACATTCCCGACGCGCAGACGCTCAACGAAGCCGCCACCCCCGAGGAGCGCAGCGAGGCAGAGCTGGCCGAGCGCACGCTGTTTCATGTGGCGCTCACGCGCGCCGTCGACCGGCTCTACGTCTCCTGCAGCGACACCCCGGGCGAATACCTGAAGCGGCTGCTCGACTATGAAAAGGAAAAATCACGCCGGGCCTCCGGCGGACAGTGAGCCCGGGCGCCCCGGGAGCCCCCGCGGAATCCCGCAAAGGCGGGAGCCGGGGGCCCTGCGGATCCCTCTGGTTGATCTTTGTCAAGCAACGCGCCCCTGTGCGGCAGACAAGAGGCGCGTGAGAATGTAAGTTACAAAAATGCCTTGAGACAGGGGCAGTACCCCGGAAGTCGTCTTGTGGCCGTGTCAGCTTTCCGCGGCCAGTCGAAACAGGCATGTCGTCCCAACTCCTCCGCAGGCCACAATTCCCCTGCGGCGGCTTTAATAAGAAGGCAGGAATGAAGCAAGTATTTATCGACGGCAGCGCCGGCACGACCGGGCTGCGCATACAAGAACGGCTCGCGGGCCGCACCGATCTCGACGTGAGGACGCTTCCGGAAGCGCTCCGAAAAGACCCTGATGCGAGGCGCGAGGCCCTAAACGCGGCCGATGCCGCAATTCTGTGCCTGCCCGATGAAGCGGCACGCGAATCAGTCTCCCTCATCACCAATCCGAACACCGTCGTGCTCGACGCGAGCACAGCCCACAGGACGGCTCCCGGCTGGGCCTACGGCTTTCCGGAGCTTTCCCCGGAATTCGAGCGGCGCGTCCGCACGGGCCGCAGAATCGCGGTTCCGGGCTGCCATGCGAGCGGCTTCATCGCGCTCACCGAGCCCCTGACGGCCGCGGGGCTTCTGCCCCGCAGCGCGCGCCTGTCGTGCTATTCGCTCACGGGCTATTCGGGAGGCGGCCGCAAAATGATCGCCCAGTACGAGTCCAGCCCGCGAAGCCCCCTGCTTGACTCGCCGCGCATCTACGCGCTCGGCCAGCACCACAAGCACCTTCCGGAAATGCAGGCGTACTCCGGCCTGGACAGCGCGCCGGTCTTTCTTCCGGTCGTGGGCGACTTCTACTCGGGCATGCTCGTCACCGTGCCACTCACCGCGGCTGACCTCGCGCCCGGACGCAGCCTCGAGGATGTGCGCCTGGCCTACCGGCAGGCCTACCAGGGCCCCGTGGTCCGATACGTTGAAGCGCCCGACGAGGCCGGGTTCATGGCCGCGTCCGCGCTCTCGGGATTCGACTCCATGCAGGTAAGCGTCTTCGGCTGCGAGGAGCGCTTCGTGCTCGCGGCCCGCTACGACAACCTCGGCAAGGGAGCCTCCGGGGCCGCCATCGAGTGCCTCAACCTCGTGCTGGGCGAAGACCCGGTGCGAGGCCTGAGGCTCGCAGACTAAAAGACCGCGGGGGACAACAGCAGGCGCGCGAGGACCGCGCCTCAGCCCCCGCCCCCATTCCGAACCAACACTGAGTGAAGGCCGCAGAGACTGCTCTCTGCGGCCCGGAGAACAACACCATGAAGATCATCAGCGGCGGCGTATGCGCCCCCAAGGGCTTCCGCGCAAACGGCATCCACTGCGGCATCCGCAGGAACAAGTCGAAGCGCGACCTCTCATTGATCGTGAGCGAGGCGCCCTGCGCGGGCGCCGCGGTCTACACGCGCAACAAGGTGAAGGGCGCGCCCCTTCTCGTCACCCGCAAGCATCTTGAGGACGGCCGGGCGCAGGCCGTCATCGTAAACAGCGGCAACGCCAACACCTGCAACGCCGACGGCGTCGAGGTGGCGGAGAAAATCGCCTCGTTCGCGGGCCGGGCGCTCGGCCTCGCCCCGAACGACGTTCTCGTCGCCTCCACGGGCGTGATCGGCCAGAGGCTCGACCCCGCCCCGATCGAGCAGGGCCTGCCCTCGCTCGTCGCGGGGCTCGGAGCCGACGAGGAAGCCTCGGTGCGCGCGGCCGAAGGCATCATGACGACCGACACGGTCCGAAAGGAAGCGGCGGTCGAGTTCACCGCAGGCGGCCGCACCTGCCGCATGGGCGCGATCGGCAAGGGCTCCGGAATGATCCACCCCGACCTCGCCACGATGCTCGTCTTCATCACGACAGACTGCGCGATTTCCCCCGCGATGCTGCAGAAGGCGCTTTCGCACGACGTGCAGAAAACCTTCAACATGACCTCGGTGGACGGCGACACCTCCACGAACGACAACGTGGTGCTGCTCGCAAACGGCCTGGCCGGCAACCCCGAGATCACGGCCGAAGGCGAGGACTTCACCGCCTTCATGCAGGCGCTCAACACGATCACGGTTTCGATCTGCCGGAAGATCGCGGGCGATGGCGAAGGCGCCACGAAGATGCTCGAATGCCGCGTCTCGCACGCGAAGACCGAACGCGACGCCCGCATCTGCGCGAAGTCCGTCATCACCTCCTCGCTCGTGAAGACCGCGATGTTCGGCTCCGACGCCAACTGGGGCCGCGTGCTCTGCGCGATCGGCTACAGCGGGGCCGACGTCGACGTGAACAAGGTCGAGCTTTCCTTCCGCTCAAAGGCCGGAGAAGTTCTCGTCTGCCGCGACGGCGCCGGGGTCGACTTCTCGGAGGAAACCGCCAAGAAGGTGCTCCTTGAAAAGGAAATCGACATCCTGATCGACCTGCACGACGGCGAGGCCGGCGCGACCGCCTGGGGCTGCGACCTCACCTACGACTATGTGAAGATCAACGGCGATTACCGCACATGAGCCGCACGGACAGAGGACAGACAGCAATGAACGCGATATTTTCGAATACGGACCGGGCCGAGGTCCTCACGCAGGCCCTGCCCTACATCAAGAAGTTCAACGGCAAGACGATCGTCATCAAGTACGGCGGCAACGCGATGCTCACCGAGGAGCTGCAGCACCAGGTGATGCAGGACGTCGTGCTGCTGCACCTGGTCGGCATCAAGGTCGTGCTGGTGCACGGCGGCGGCCCCGAGATCACCGGCATGCTCAAGCGCCTCGGCAAGGAGTCGCAGTTCGTGAACGGGCTGAGGGTTACCGACCGCGAGACGGTCGAAATCGCCCAGATGGTGCTCGCCGGCAAGATCAACAAGAACCTCGTGTCGTTCCTGGAGGCGCTCGGGGGCGACGCGATCGGGCTGTCGGGCATGGACGGCCGGATGCTGATGGCAAAGGTGAAGGACGAGTCGCTCGGGTACGTGGGCGAAATCACCAAGGTGAACCCGGGCCCCATCATCGACATCATGCAGAAGGGCTACATTCCGGTCGTCTCCTCGCTCGGGTGCGACAAGGAGGGCAACGTCTACAACATCAATGCGGACACGGCCGCCTCCAAGATCGCCTCGGCGCTGCACGCCCAACGCCTGATCCTGATGACGAACATCCCGGGGCTGCTGCGCGACAAGGACGACCCCTCCTCGCTCATTCCCCAGCTGGATCTCGAAGAGACCGAATGCCTCATCAAGACAGGGATTATTTCCGGAGGAATGATCCCGAAGATCGAGTGCTGCATCAGCGCGCTCAAGAACAATGTCTCCAAGGCGATCATTATGGACGGGAGGATTCCCCACTCGGTGCTGATCGAGCTCTTTACGGACTCCGGCGCCGGCACCATGATCACAAAGAAGAAAAAGGCCCCCAAGGCCTCCGCCCAGAAAGGAAACGAACACCATGACTAAAAAGAACACGAAAAAGCTTGACCAGCAGTACATCGCGCACACCTACTCGCGCTATCCCGTTGAGATCGTCGACGGGAAGGGCGCCGAACTCGTGGGCGCGGACGGCCGCCGCTACATCGACCTCGGCTCCGGGATCGGCGTGAACATCTACGGCCAGAAGGACAAGAAATGGGTGAAGGCCGTGACCGAGCAGCTGCACAGCTTCCAGCACACCTCGAACCTTTACTACAGCGCCCCTGATGCGCGGCTTGCCGAGCTGATCTGCAAAAAGACGGGCCTGAAGCGCGTCTTCTTCTGCAATTCCGGCGCCGAGGCCAACGAGTGCGCGATCAAGGCCGCCCGCGCCTACGCCGCGAAGCGCCGCGGCCGCGACTGCTACACGATCGTGACGCTGAAGGACTCTTTCCACGGCCGCACGCTCACGACGCTTGCCGCGACCGGCCAGGACATGTTCCACAAGGACTTCACGCCGCTCACCCCGGGGTTTGAATACGCCGAGCCCGACAACCTGAAGGACGTCGAGCGGATCTGCCGCGAAAAGAAGGTCGCGGGCATCCTGATCGAATGCGTCCAGGGCGAGGGCGGCGTGCGCGCGCTCTCCAAGGCCTTCGTTCAGGGCGTGGCGAAGCTCTGCAAGGAAAAGGACATCGTCTTCATGACCGATGAGGTGCAGTGCGGCAACGGCCGCACCGGCCGCCTCTACGCCTATGAGAACTACGGGGTGCTGCCCGATGTGGTCACCACCGCCAAGGGCCTGGGCGGCGGGCTGCCGATCGGGGCGACGTTCCTCGGCGAGCGCGTGAAGGACGTCTTCACGCCCGGCATGAACGGCTCGACCTTCGGCGGGAACCCGGTGGTGTGCGCCGGCGCGATCAGCATCCTCAAGCGGCTTAACGACAAGCTGCTCTCAGAGGTCGCCCGCAAGGGCGAGTACATCCGCAGCAGGCTTGAAGGGCAGCCCGGCATCGAGCGCGTGACGGGCCTCGGGCTCATGCTCGGCGTGAAGACGAGGAAAAACGAAAATGAGGTCGTCGCCGAGATGATGAAGCACGGCGTGCTGGCCCTCACCGCCCACGGCGGAATGGTGCGGCTGCTGCCGCCGCTCACGATCACCGACCGGCAGCTTAAAAAAGCGGTCGACGTGCTGCTGAAGGCCGCGGCCTGAAAGCCCGTCCCCGTGTGAAGAACCGCGCCTGCAGAAGCTTGATTTTCTGCAGGCGCGTTTTTTTGGGCCTGACTGTTCATCTGAGGGGCGGCGCCTAGAAGGCGCTTCCCTTGAGCGCCGGCCTGTGAAGCGGCTCAGGACGACTTTTTCCCAGCCGGGGTTTTGCTTTTCCTTCGCCTTTTGGGAGCATGGGACGCACCGCTCTTTCCTTCATCGCGGTCCTCCCGCACCGCCCGGTCGAAGTCCTGCAGCACGCCTTCAAGCTCGGCAAACCTCCGGCGCGCCTCAGGGGGCATCGAGTCCCTGCGGGCCGCAGCTGCCGGAGCTTCCTCCACGGAAACGGGCTTTGCATCCGGCATCGGCTTTTCGCCGAAGCCCGAAAGGCTGCCGAAACTCTCAGCGGCCCGGTCCAGGAGCGAGGCGAGCGCTTTGGGCCTGGTTCTTCGAGGCATTCTCTGATGTTTCCTTAACGGCGGCCCTTCCCTCGTCCTCTCAAGGGAAAAGCCATCTATATGACCGGGGCCTCCGATTCGATCCGCCCTAGGAGGCCTTCAAACGGCACGCGGGGCAGACGTTCCGGAAAGAGGGCCTGCGCCCCCCGAGGGATCAGAACCCGGGCGCCTTTAAACGGCTGGAAAAGCGGGGCCGGCCCGGGCTGGAGGAGTCAGAAAGCCCGCGGCCTGATCACGCCGGAATCAGGCCGCGGGCGGGGGCCGCCCCGCGCCCGACTGAGATCAGAAGGCCGGAACCACGGCGCCCTTCAGATTGTCCTCGATGTATTTCTTCACCTCGGGAGACTGCAGCGCCCGCACGAGCTTTTGCAGCTCGGGCCGGTTTTCATCGCCCTGGCGGACGACGACGTAGTTCGCATAGGGCGAATCCTTCTCAATGAAGAGCGAGTCCTTGACCGGATTCAGGTTCACCGTGAGTGCGAAGTTCGAATTGATCACGGCAAAATCCACGTCCTTCAGGCTGCGGGGCACCTGCGCGGCCTCAAGCTCCTGCAGCTTGATCGAATGCGGATTCTCAACGATGTCGGCCGGAGTCGAGGCGATCGAGCCCCCGTTCTTCAGCTTCAGCACGCCCGCGGACTGCAGAAGCAGAAGCGCCCTGCCGCCGTTGGTCGGGTCGTTCGGGATCGCGATCTTCGCTCCCTTCGGGATCGACTTCAGATCCTTGGACTTGCCGCCGTAAATGCCCATCGGCTCGATGTGGATGGGGGCAAGCGCCGCGAGGTGCGTCTTGTGATTTTTCTGGAAGTCATCCAGGTAGGGCTTGTGCTGGAAGAAATTCGCGTCCAGGTCCTTGGACTCGAGGGCCATGTTGGGCTGCACGTAGTCGTTGAACTCGACGATCTGAAGCTTGACGCCCTGCTTCTCAAGCAGCGGGGCGGCCACTTTGAGCAGGTCGCCGTGCGGAACCGGCGTCGCGCCCACCTTGATCGTCACCGTGCCGGCGGCTGCGACGGCGCCCGAGGAGGCAGCGGCCGACGCTGCGTCCGAACCGCCCTTTTTGCCGCAGGCGGAAAGCACTGCCGCGAACGCCGCTGCGGCGGCCGCGCTGAATAACTGACGTCTTTGCATCTCTAGATCCCCTGAAACGAAGTGGATTGCTGAAATTTGAAGCGTATCAAAGTTTACCCCGCCAAGAGCGCGCCCTCCTGTCGGAGGGCGCCGAAAAGGCGGAATCCCCGGGGCAGGGCATCGGTCTAATTAGGGTAAAAGATTTATAATTTCAATTTGAAATAACTTTTGTTTTATAAATTTATAAGGTCTCGCTATAATACCAATAAGCGCAGTCGCATAACAGCTGCCTGTCTGCAGTTGCTTTTTAAGGAATCAACTGTGACTATGAATGAAAAGCCTTATCAATATGTTCAGGCGCTGCTGAGTGCCGGCAGCTTCTCGAAGGCTGCCAAGCGGCTCAACATCTCCCAGCCCTCCCTCTCGCAGTTCATCATGAGGCTGGAAAAAGACGCCGGCGCAGTGCTCATAGACCGGCTCGCCAGACCGCTGAAGCTCACGCCCGCAGGCATGTGCTGGTGCGAGGCGGAGAAAAACGTGAGCAAGATCCGCGAGCTCTGCCGAATCCAGATCCGGGACATGGGCGAAGGGATCGTGGGCAAGCTCAGCGTTGGCACGCCCTACTACTTCGAGAGCTACTTCCTGTCAAACGTCCTGCCCTCCTTCCTGGAGTCCTATCCCGAGGTCGAAATCTCCATCGAGGAGAAAGACGACCAGAAGCTCGAGGAGCTTGTGGCGGCCTCGAGGATCGACCTCGCGATCGTTCCCGCGCCCCGCGAGGATCCCGGGATCGCCTCGGAGCTGCTGTTCTGCGAGCCGTGCCTGATCGCCGTGCGCAAGGACGACCCGGTCTGCGCCGGGGCGAATCCTGACGGTTCGATCGACTTCGCGAAATTCGACCGCAGGCCTTTTGTCGTCGTGAAGCCCACGGTAAGGCTCCGCGGCGTGTACAACAGCCTGTGCGCCAGAACCAAAACCCAGCCGCGCATCGCCGTGGAGTGCGGAGACCTCACGACCGCCCTTTCGCATACGATCTCAGGGCTCGGCCCGTCGCTCGTGACGGAAATGATGGCAAGGCAGTTCCGGGAGAAGGCTCCGCTTGAGTTCTTCACCATCCGGCCCGCCGTCGACCCGATCCGGATCTGCGCCATATACAGCGACACCCGGTATCTCTCGAAGGCGGGGCATTCGTTCATCGGAGCCATGAAGCGGGCCGCCGACAGAATGAACGCCCAGGAGGCCGGAGCCTGAGAGCCGCGCCGCGGCCCGCCCCCGCTTTTTTCAGGAGCGGAACTTCAGCTCCGGAGTGCCGGGGTCGCGGACATAGGGGGCGAGCAGCGGCCGAAAGCGCTCCGGTATCGCGACCGGTTCGAAGCTGCCGTCGCCTCTGGGCCTGCAGAACACGAGCGTCTCCGCAATCCAGACCAGGGGGCGGCCTTCCTTGGTGAGCTCAAAGGCAAAGCGAATCGAAGTGCGGCCGAGCCGCTCGATCCAGAGCCTGAAGACGAGCCGGTCGCCCGGGCGCACCGGCGCCGCGAACTCCGCCTTCGCCCCGGCCATGGGCGTGAAAAGCCCGTCGGTCACCCCCGGCCCGAAGACCGGTTCATGAAGCACGCGGCGGAAGAACGCCTCCTCCGTGTCCACCGCCCAGCCGAAAAAATAGGGATGGAAGGCGAGCCCCGTGGAGTCGCTGTGGGAGAAATGCACCTCGAAAGGCACCTCGAAAACACGTCCCATGGCCTAGTGCTCCTTTTCCGCCTCGCTCGCCACCCGGGCCGCCAGCCCGGTGATCACGAGGTTGTCGTCGAAAACCGCCCGCGGGAACCTTTCCTTAATCTCAAACTCGAAAAACCTGGCCGCGCCGCCGGTCACCACGAGCTTCACCGAGGCATCCTCGGACAGCGAGGCGAGGCCCCCGCGCATGAACCCCTCGATGCAGTCGAAGATGCCCGTGGTCACCGCATCGTTCGTGTTGAGCGGAAAACGGCTGAGGCTGCCGGGCGCAATCGACTTAAGGCGCGCCGCCCCGCCCATGAGCATCGTGTACATCATGGTGGGCCCGGGGGCGATGCGCCCTCCGAGATACTCGTAGCGGGACTCCCCCAGGCAGTGGATGGAGTCGGCGGTGAGCGCCGTGCCCATCTGAATCACGAGCAGGCTCGTGCCCGGATGCTTGGCCGCCGCGCCGATCGCCGCGTACCAGCGGTCCGCCCCGAGCTTCGAGTAGTCCTCGTAGCGGTTTTCAAGCGTGAAGCGGCCGCGGAAAATCCTCTGGCTCCCCAGCCACTCGACCCGCGTCCGATGGCACACGGCATTGAGGGTTTCAGCGATCCGTGCGTCTGCGACGGTGCAGGCGTAGATGAGCTCAGGGCGCTGCTTTTTGTAGAAGTCGCGCACCTGCTCGGCGAGCTCGATGGGGTCGCTGTAGACCATGACCCCGGTGTTCTGAGGCGTTGAAATCGCAGCCCACTTGAGAGCCGAGTTGCCGATGTCTATTAAGAATGTTCCGCTCAAAGTTCCAAGCTCCTGCCTGCGTGGCCCCGTCCGAAGCACTCTATCCTAGCACCCGGCGAAAAAAAAGCCGGACTTCTTATTAGTCCGGCTCTGCAAAAGGAGAGTTCTCAGCAACTCAACTCATCTGTTGCGTATATTGCGCCGCGAGCCTTAAAGCGAGCTTAAAACAGTGCCGGTCCGCAGGCCCCTCAGGGCAGCTTTCCCGGAGGCTTAGCTGATAAAATAAAGAAAAGAATCCTATGGACAGGCCATAACTATGGCTGCTGTCCTATTCATAAGGAGCTGAACGTGCGCAACAATACCAGTGTCTTTCTGCTGAAAGCGACCATCGGGATTCTCCTTCTCGTCGTGGTCGGGCTTCTGGCCGGGCCTTTCTTCGTCTCGGACCCCAGCATCCAGAAATCCATCGCCAAGGACCTCACCTTCATAGCCGCAGGCCTCATCGTGCTCGCGGTCATCGCGTTCCTGGTGAACATGATCGATGTCAAAAGAGAAATCAACAAAGCCGCTCATTCCGGGACAACGGACCGCCCGTTCTCTGAAAACAGCCTGTTCGACGCCAAGGTGCACGCCATGCACGACCGGGCGAGAAAAGGCATGCACATGTACCCGGAGGGACACGTCTGCAAGGTGAAGATCCACCCGATGGACATGGTGATGAAGGCGGTGGACCCCGACGACATCATCGTCGACTGCTACGGCTCCGACAAGGAGGGGTTCCGCACCCGCTTCTACGGCTCGCTCGACGGCGGCCTCAACTGGTACGAGCTCACGCAGCCCTCCTCGCCCAGCGACCGGAAAGCCATCCTGAAGGTCGCCCTGGGGCTGAGCTCCATCCACGACTATGCCAACCGCATGCGCTCCAACGGCGTGGCGCAGACGCTGGGCAGCAAGACGGAGGTGAGCGGTCACCCCACCCTCGCCGACGGCGTCCGCAGCAGCAGCCTGGAGCAGAAGAATCTGAAGCTTTAAGGACCGGGCAGGACTCTTCCCCTGGCCTCAGGCGTCCCCGGAAGGCGGAGTGCTTTCCGGGGATTGTCATATCCGGAAGACGCGCCCCGCGCGGCAGGCCTTAGAAATCCGTCACGCGGCGCCGGCTCTGCTTGATCGCGCTGCGCGCGGCCTTGGCGCGGCGGCGGCGCACGCGGCTGCCTTTCGTGGGCCGGGTCGGAATGCGGGGCTCCGGCACGAGAGAGGCTTCCTCGACCAGGGCTCTCAGGCGCTGCAGGGCATCCTCAAGATTCTGCTCCTGGGTCCGGTGGACCTCGCTTTTAATGGCGATCACGCCCTCGGAGCTGATCCGGCGGTCGCGAAGCGCGAGCAGCCTCTGCTTGATCCGCTCGGGCAGAGAGCTCGCCCGGATATCGAACACAAGCCTCACCGCCGTGGCCACCTTGTTCACGTTCTGGCCGCCCGCGCCCTGGCTGCGGACCGCGCTCCAGCTTGCTTCCGATTCCTCGAGCCTGTAGGGTATTCTCCTCATGCCTGCCTTTGCCTTTTCAAACCACCGTCCTGCCCCTCAGGGAGCGCAGTGTGCCACAATGAACGGGTCTTTCGTCCAGTTAAGAATTATGACAGCCACGAAAATTTTTGCCGCAGCCCTCGCCGCTGCGGTTCTTCTCACCGGATGCGACCGCGCCGTCACCCGGATCTTCTCGCCCTATGAAAACGACAGCCGCAACGTGAAGCGCATCGGCACCGCCGTGGGCTCACCCATTTACCGCATCACCGACGGAGACCTCACCTGCATCGCCGTTTTCACTCCTCAGGGAGACAGCACCGCCATCTCCTGCGTCCGCTCGGACGGGACTCCTGCGGCCGCCCCCGACGCCGCAAAGGGCCAGAAAGGATCCTTCTGAAGAAATCGGAGAAAGCCGGTCCCATGAAACTGCCACGGGCCCGCTCCCCGGCGCCCTATTTTCCGCGGACTTGAAAGCGGCGCCTGTCCCAGAGGCGCCGCAGGAAGCCCTCCTGAAGCGTCGAGGCCCAGCAGACAAGGGACCCTGCGACTACGACGAGGACTCCGCCCCAGAATCCCGCCGGCAGCGACGCATCGAGCAGGACCGCGCCGAACAGGCAGGAGAGCACGGGCGTGAAGTAAGAGGCAATCGCCAGTATGGTGATGCTGCCTTTCTGCACGCCCACGGTCCACACCGCGTAGGAGCCGTCCATGACGCAGCCGGCGGCCAGGCAGACGAGCAGTCCCGAAGGCGTGAATGACGCCGGGGCCGGGACCCCGCCAGTGAGGGCGAGCGTGCCGAAAATGGCGGCGTCAATCATGAAGATCAGGGCCGTCGGGTTCTCGCCCCCGCCCCAGGCCCGGGTGGCCGAGCTGTAGAGCGCCCAGGCGAGGGCTCCGCACAGCGCGAGCAGGTAGCTCAGGGGGTTGTCCCTCATGTGCTGGAGCATCTCCGCCGGGTGAAAGCCCGCCGAACCCGAAATGACCTCGCCCAGCCCGAAAAGGGCGAGCAGAAAGCCGATCACGACGTACCAGCGCGCGCGCTGCCCGTTGAACAGGATCGCTGCGATGATCGTAAGGCTCGGCCAGAGGTAGTTCACCATCCCCACCTCGAGCGTCTGGCGGCCTCCGTCAGAGATCTGCAGGGAGAAGGTAAAGCACAGGGAACAGGCGACCGCACAGGGAATGCCGCACAGAAGATACCTGAGCGGCATCCGGTCGATCCGCGGCCTGCCGAAAACGGCAAGCGCGAACACCGCCCCGATCACGTAGCAGAGCGCGAGCCCCCGGGCCATGCCCGCCGTCTCTTCGACGAGCCGGATCATGCCGACGGAGAGCCCCCACAGCACCGGAGCCAGCAGCCCCACAAGCGTCGCTCGTTTTTTTTCTGACAACACAGCCCCTCCCCCGTCAGGCAGCCCCCGCGGATTCCGCCACTCAGCAGCGAAGTCTAAACCTCGCCGAAAAGAGCGGCTCGGGGGATAATGAACTGACTGCGCCCTTAAAGGGTCGGCCGCGGGCTGAAAAGCGAACCAATCCATCCGTTTTCCCTACTGAGGAGCAACATGAATTTATCTGCTGTCATGAAACCTCGGGCCATTGCCCTGATCGGGGCCTCCGCCCGTGAACACACGATCGGCCACGACCTGTTCTGCCGGCTGACCGACTACGGCTACAAGGGCGAACTCTTTCTTGTCAATCCCAAGGGAGGAGAAATCGGCGGGCGCCCCGTCTATAAAAGCGTGCGGGAGCTTCCCCAGGGGATAGACCTCGCGATCATTGCGATCAACGCGAAGTTCGTGCTGGACACGGTGGATCAGTGCCATGAGAAGGGCATTCAGGGACTGGTCGTGATTTCTGCGGGCTTCAAGGAGACGGGGCCCGCCGGCCGCGAGCTCGAGGCGGCCCTCGCCGCAAAGGTGAAGGAATACGGCATGACCCTCGTCGGCCCGAACTGCCTGGGCGTTGTGAACACGCATCCCGCAGTCCGGATGGACGGCTGCTTTGCCGAATCGCTGCCTCGGCGCGGCGACATCGGCTTTGTGTCGCAGTCCGGCGCTCTGGGCGGCGGCATCCTCAACATCCTGAAGGACCTGGGGATCGGCTTCGCCCAGTTCATCTCGATCGGCAACCAGGCCGACGTGAACGCGGCCTCCGCGATCGCCTACTGGGAAAACGAGGACGACGTCCGGCAGATCCTCCTTTATATGGAATCGATACTGCAGCCCCAGGAGTTCAGGAGGCTTGCGACCCGCACGAGCCGCCGCAAGCCCATTCTCGCGCTCAAGGCAGGACGCTCCGCGGCCGGGGCGAGCGCGGCCTCTTCGCACACCGGGTCTCTGGCCGGCGCCGACCGGGCGGCCGACGCCCTCCTGCATCAGTCCGGCGTGATCCGCGAGCGCTCGCTCAAGGACCTCTTCTCCTCCGCGAAGGCGTTCTCCCTGTGCCCGATCCCCAGGGGCGACCGCATCGCCATCGTGACCAACTCCGGCGGCCCGGCCATCATGGCGACCGATGCCGTGGAAGACTACGGGATGCAGATGGCGAAGCTCTCCGAGGAGACCAAGGAGCAGCTACGCTCGTTCCTGCCTCCGGCCGCCTCCGTCAAGAACCCGGTCGACATGATCGCCTCGGCCCCGCTCGAGCACTACAGGCGCACGCTCGAGACGGTGCTTGCCGACCCCGGCGTGGACATGGTGCTCGTGATCTACCTGCCGTTCCTCGGCCTGAAGGACACCGACGTCGCCCAGGCCGTCATGGACATCCGGGCCAAGCACCCCGAAAAACCCATTGCCGGCGTGTTCATGACGACGCAGGAGTTCTTCACAGCGCTGTCCGAGCGCGAGGTCACCGTGCCCTTCTACATGTACTCCGAAGAGGGCATTGCGGCGTTCGACCGCCTCAACCGCCAGAGAAAGTGGCTTGAAAGACCCGAAGGGAAGATTCCTTCCTATGAAGCGGACCGGGCCGCGGTTCGCGCGCTGCTTGATGCCGCGCGCGGCGAATCCCGCGACACCCTCACCACGCGCGAGAGCATCGCGCTGCTCGAGGCCTACGGCATACGCACCTGCCGCTCGAAGCTCGCCCGCAGCGAGGACGAGGCGGCCGCGTTCGCCAACCAGATCGGCTACCCGGTCGTGATGAAGATGACCTCGAAGACCACCTCCCACAAGACCGATGTGGGCGGCGTGAGGGTCGGCATCCGCTCCGAAGAGGAGCTGCGCGCGCAGTACAGGGACCTTCTCGCGAAGCTCGCCGAGCGCGGGCTCGAGCAGGGGCTCGAAGGCGTGCTCATCCAGGAGATGGTGAGCGGCAAGCGCGAGATGGTCTGCGGACTCGCCACCGACCCCCAGTACGGGCCGATGATCATGTTCGGCCTCGGAGGCGTGTTCGTGGAAGTGATGAAGGACGTCTGCTTCAGGCTCGCGCCTCTCACCGACCAGGACGCCGCGGAAATGATCCGCTCGGTGAAGGCCTGGAAGCTGCTCGAGGGCGCCCGCGGCCTCAAGCCCGCCCAGACCGGCCGGATCGAAGAGACGCTGCTGAGGATCTCGCAGCTCGTCGCGGACTTCCCGGAGATCTCCGAGCTTGACATCAATCCGCTCATCGTCTCAGACCGCGACGGCGAGCCCATCGCCGTCGACGCCCGCGTGAAGCTGAAGAAGGCCTGAGACCCGCTGAGGGGGCATAAAAAAGGAGAGCCCCTGGGCGGGGCGCGGCCGATTCGCGCTTCACCCGGGGGCAGAAAAAGCGATGCTTGCCTTCATCATCCGCCATCTGCAGTTCGTCACCTGCTTCTTCCTGCTCGGGGCCGGCATAGCCGGCGGGCTCACGGGCGAAGCCTGGGTGTGCCTCGCGATCGCCATTCCCGTGATCCTGATGTACGCCTGGCTATCCGGCCGCTACAGCTATCTCATCGCGCGGCGCTTCACCGCGGACGCTTCAAGGCCTTTTGTCGAGGCCGAGCCCGCGATCGTGGACGCGCCCTACGCCCTCGCGCACGTGAAACCCGGCGACGAGCTCACGCTGCGGCTCATGGGGCGCGAAAAAAAGAGCCGGGGCTCGGTGATCTCGCTCATGCACGGGCACTACCACGCCGCGGCACTCCTGAACGTCGAAGAGGACGGGCAGCTCGCGGCCGCGGTCCGGAAAGCCCCTCTGCGGGCTGAAGTCCTCGTCTGCGAGCCCAAGGACGACGGCTGCAGGCTCAGGGTCCGCATCCAGGCCGCCTCCCCGTCCGACGACAGGCTCCTTGCCTGATCCGGGGGCTGCCGGCGCGCCGCCGGAGCCCCCTCCCTTTCACCGCTTTTAATTTTTTTTACAAATTCACCGCCTCAAATTCACAATCCGGCGGCGCGGCAGGGTCGTATTTTCCCCTAGAAGCCGTTAGAATAGCCGGGTTATGTCATCCCGAATCCCTTTCGTTCTCCCGGCTTTCCGCCGGGCGCTGATCCGCGCCGCGCTGCTTTTCGCGGCGGGAACCGCCGCCTGCTGCCCTGCGGCTTTTGCCGATCCCGCAGAGCCGGACCCTCTTGCCTCCGTTTTCTCTGACGGAGCGGACAGCCTGGCCGGCCTCCCCCAGGACTCCCCTCTGGAACTCGGCCCCTCCGGAACGGAACGCCATCGCTTCGGGCTGCGGCTCGCCGACTCCGCCCGCTCCCAGATCGGCACGCCCTACCGCGTCGGCCGCAGCAAACCCGGCGAAGGATTCGACTGCTCGGGCCTGGTCTGGTGGGTGTACCGCCAGTACGGCATCGAGCTGCCCCGGGTCTCCACGCTGCAGGCGAAGGTGGGCGACGAAGTGGATCTCTCGCAGGCCCATCCCGGAGACATCGTGGTCTTTAAAACCGGCCGGGGCCCGAACGGATTCCACAGCGGCATCATCACCTCTCCGGGCCACTTCATCCATGCGCCGCGCAGCGGCAAGCTCGTCCAGGAGACCGAAATCAAGGGCTACTGGAGCAACCGCCTCTACACCGTCCGCCATGTGCGCGGCCTGAAGCTGCGCGAAAACCTCCTCAACGCCGACGAGATCAGCCGGACGCTCGAGTCGATGAGCGAAGAGGAGAAGGCGACCTACGGCATAGCCTCTTCGGACGGCTTTGATCAGGCCGACCCGCTTTATTCCGTGGTTCAGGACAGCGAAGCCGCGCCTCTGAGGCTGAACGCCATGGAGCCCGAGCAGACGGGCCGCAGGAGAGTGACGCTCGGCAGCGCCCGGGCGCTGCCTGCCGCCTCCGGCAAAAAGACGAAGAGCCATGAAACGGCTTCCGCCCGCAGGGCTCACGGCAAGGCAAAGGCGAAAGCGGCCGCCGCTGCAAAGGCTTCCCCGCGGGTGAAGACCGCCTCGGCGCGGAGCCGCTCGGCCAAGAGCGCCCGCTCCTCCGCCCGAAAGCCCGCGGCGAAGCAGACTGCGGGACGCTCCGGCAGCAAAAAGCACAGAGCCGCCTGAGCCTCAAGGCGCCAGAGCCAGGCGCCTCATTGTCGATCTTTCCCTAGGAGGAAACGCATGGTCCGCCCCATCCCTTATGAGCTCTACGAGCGCAAAACGCCCCTTCTGGACCGCTTCATCCGCTACGCCCTCATTCCCACCGCCTCCGACCCCGACAGCAGCACCTCGCCCAGCACGGCCAAGCAGCTGCGTCTGGCCCGGCTTCTGCGCAGCGAGCTGCTGGAGCTGGGACTCGCCGACGCAGCACTCTCTCCTTTCGGTGTCGTCTCGGCCACCCTGCCTGCCACGCCGGGCGCGGAGAGGACTCCCGTCCTCGCCCTCATCGCCCACATGGACACCTCGCCCGAGGCCTCGGACGAGGGTCTCCGCCCCCAGGTTGCGGAGCACTGGAGCGGTGAGCCGATAGAGCTTGACCCGCAGGGCCGCGTCATGCTTTCGCCCGCGCTCTTTCCGGAACTTGACGCCCACCGGGGCGAGGACATTCTCTGCACGGACGGGACGACGCTGCTGGGCGCCGACGACAAGGCCGGCATCGCCGCCATCATGGACGCCCTGGACTGGTTCAGGCGCCACCCGCAGCAGCCCCACGCAGCGGTCCGCGTCTTCTTCACCCCCGATGAGGAGATCGGCCGCGGAACCGAACATCTCTCGGTGACTGACATCGGCGCTTCCTACGGATTCACGGTCGACGGCGGCGAAGTGGGAGGGCTCGACAGCGAGACCTTCAATGCGGCCGAGGCCGAAATCACCTTCACGGGCATCTCCGTCCACCCGGGCAGCGCCTGCGGAAAGATGGTGAACGCCGTGAAGCTCGCCTCGCGCTTTGTGCTCGAGCTGCCCCAGGCCGAGTCGCCCGAGCGCACGAAGGGGCGCGAGGGGTTCTTCCACCCCGTTTCAATTTCCGGAACGGTGGAGCGGGCGAAGCTGCGGATCATCATCCGAGACCATGACGACCAGGCCTTTGAAGAGAGGAAGAGCCGCCTGCGGCAGCTCGCCGAGGGCTTTGACTGCGGCCGGGCTCCCCGCCCTGACATCACGATCCGGGACCAGTACTACAACATGAAGCGCTACATCGAGCGCCGCAGCGATGTCCTCGAGCGGGCCCGGGCGGCCATCCGAAGCACCGGGGTGGAGCCCGTCGAGCTGCCCGTGAGGGGCGGCACGGACGGCGCGTTTCTCAGCCGCGCGGGGCTGCCCTGTCCGAATCTCTTCACCGGCGGCCTCAACTACCACGGCATCTACGAGTGCCTGCCGGTCCCGTCGCTCGAGAAAGCCGCGGCCGCGGTGCGCAGCCTCATCGCCCGCAGCGCCTCATGAAAAGAGCCTGCTGCGGGCGCCGCGGCCCGCAGGGCAGCCAAAATAAATTTAAAATATAAAAGAATTAAATATAAATTTAAAAACAAGCTGCCCTGCCTCCCTCAGACGGCACGGCGGCCTTTTCATGGATGTTCGCTATGGATACCGTACTGCAGATTTTCGGGCTGCTGGTCCTTATCCTTCTTTCAGCGTTTTTTTCAATTTCTGAAATTTCACTGGCCGCTTCGAAGAAGATGCGGCTTCAGGCGTTGGCGGAAGAAGGAGATTCCCGGGCCCGCGAGGTCATCGCTCTGAAGGCAAAGCCCGGAGCCATGTTCTCCATTGTCGAGATCGGCGTCAACGCCCTCGCGCTCGCGGGCGGCATTCTGGGCCAGGCGGCCTTCATTCCTCCCTTCACAAGGCTCTACAGCATGGTGGCTTCCCCCGAGGCCACGCACACCCTCGCCTTCTGGAGCGCCTACCTCCTTGCCACGCTGCTTTTCGTGCTCTTTGCTGATCTGATCCCGCGCCGCATGGCCATGGCGATCCCCGAGTCCTGCGCGGTTCTCATCGTGCGGCCGATCTCGTGGCTCAACCAGGTGCTGCGCCCCATCGTCTGGTTTCTGAACACCATCACCACCCAGGTGATGAAGCGCACGGGGCTGCCGATCCACGCGAACGACCACGTCACCACCGCCGACGTGATGGCCACCGTCAACGCCGGCGTGCGCGAAGGACTCATCGATCCCACCGAACGCTCGGTGATTGAAAACATCTTTTCGCTTGAAGACCGGACCGCGGGCACCGTGATGACCGACCGCGAGGACATCGTCTACTTCCTGCGCAGCGACTCCGACGAGAGCATCCGCCGCAAGCTGGCCGAGCATCCCCACCACCAGTTCCTCGTGTGCGACAAGACGCTCGACAACGTCGTGGGCTACATCGACAGCAAGCAGCTGCTGCGCTACCTGGTCGAGGACAAGAAGCTGGACCTTGGAGAAAAAGGCATCCTCTCGCCGGTGAAGCTCATCCCGGAAACCCTTTCCATGTCGGAAGTGATCGAGGTGATCCGCAACACCTCCGCCGACTTCGTCGTGGTCATCAACGAGTACGGCGAAGTGGCGGGCCTCATCACCCTGAACGACGTCATGAACACCGTGATGGGCGAAATGGTCGGCATGGACGAGGACTCCCAGATCATCCAGCGCGACGAGTCCTCCTGGCTCGTGGAAGGCTCGACGCCAATCTACGATCTGCAGAACTACTTCGACCTGGACCAGATCGAGGACAACCCGCCCTATGAGACGGCGGGCGGCCTCATCATGTACCTGCTGCGCCGGATCCCGAAGCGGGCCGATAAAGTGCTCTTCAACGGCTACCGCTTCGAAGTGATGGACATCGACAAGAACAGGGTCGACCAGCTGCTGGTGACAAAGCTGCCGGCGGTCAAGCCCGCGGCCGAAGCCCAGGCCGCCCCGGCCGATCAGCCGAAAACAAACGGCTGAAAGCCGCTGACTGCGTGCTCAAAAGAATAGAAGCGGCTGCACCCGGACCCGGTCCGGGTGCAGCCCTTTTTTTTGCCTCCGTACTTTGCTGCCTCCGCACCTTAAAGCAGCCTCTTGCCATCGGGAAGGGAAACCAGGTGCCCTGCTCCCCCTGCCGCTTTAGGAGTCCTTAATTGAAGCGCGCCGCCTTGGGGTCCAGGAGCGCGGCGATTTTTCCGCCGTGCGGGCGTTGAGCCGGCTTTTAACGCGGATTTTCCCTTGAGGAGCCCCTACGCCGGGGCGCTGCCTCCCCAAAAGCGAGCCCGTCCGGCAGGAGCTGCTGCCAGGGATTGAAGGCGCGGGCCTGCACTATCTTTTACGGCCGGCGGCTTTTAAAGAACAAAAAAAGACGCCCTTTTGCAGAGCGTCTTCCGCGGGGTCCGCTTTCCACAAGGGGGCGGCGCGCGGCCGCCCCCTTGAAAAGGAAACGCGTTCAGGGCATGGCGTCAAAAGGCTTGCCGGCCTTCTTTGCCTTGTCCTTGTCGCCCGCAAGGACGAAAGTCATTTCCGAGGGGACGATCATGCGCCGCACGGCACGGTTAACGTCCTCAGGCGTGAGCTTTGCAATCGCCTCGTCGAGCTTCTTGCTCTTGCTCCAGTCGGCGCCCTCCTCCAGGTAGGAGACCCAGCCGCCGGCGATCATGTCGTCCTGCGAACGGTTGACGGCGCGGGACTGAAGCAGGCCTTTCTTCGCCTCTTCAACCTCCTTGGCCGTCACCCCCTCGCGCACGATCCGGTCCATCTCCTCGCGCATGTCTTTTTCTGCGTGCGAGAGGTTCTGAGGCGCCGTGATCGCAAGGGCGATCCAGGAAGCCCGGTTGCCGAACGGATGCAGCGACACGGAGCTGTACACGCTGTAGGACAGGCCGTCCTTCTGGCGCAGCCTCGTCGCCAGACGGTTGGACAGTCCCGAGCCGCCTCCCATGATCCAGTCGGCCGTGATGAGCGCGGCCGCATCCGGATCGTCCATGTTCGCGGCGAAGTCCCGGCGGGCGATGATGAAGGCGTTCTCCTTCTGCGGCGCATCCATCACGATGCGGGCCGCGGCGACCGGCCGGTACTCGGCGTCGATCCTCTTGTACTGCACCGGAGCCTTACGGGTGAAGGAGCTCTCAATCACGCGCCTGACCTCCTCGGGGTCGAAGTCGCCGACCACGGCGATATCGGCCTGAGCGGTCTGGAAGATCTGCTGATAGAGGGACTCCACTTCAGAGCGCGTGAGCTTCGGGATCGCTTCGAGCGTCTCCTTCTTCGTGAGACGGGTGCGCGGGTCTCCGAGCGGATAAGTCCTGAAGTGCTTCTGCAGCGCATCGACCGCCATGCTGGTGGGATCGTCGAGCTTCGACTGCAGCGACGTGCTGATGACGCGCTTCAGCTTGTCGAACTCGGACTGCGGGATCGCGGCGCCGTTCATCACCCGGGCCACAAACCTGAGCGCCTCGGCGATGTGCTCCCGGTCCGTGGTGAAGGACGTGACGTCGCCGTCGATCTTGAGCCTCGCAAATTCATCCGTGATCTGCTCATAGGTGAGATCGCGGGTGCCGCGGGTGAGCATCGACTCCATGAAAAGCTTGGGCACCTGCCGGCCTTCCAGGGATTTCAGGTCTCCGCAGCGCGGCTTGATTTCAACCGTCACAACGCCGCCGCGGGTTTTCTTCGGCAGAAGCGCCATGCGAAGCGCCCCGGCGCGGACGACCTGGGTTTTCGCATTGATGTTGTCCTGGGAGGAGTCGAAAGCATCGACCGCCTGGCCCTCGGACTTGAAGGTGTGCGAGGCGATCAGCTTCGGGATGGAGACCGGGGCGGGCATCTGGGCGCGCTGCGGCTTGTCTTCAGGCAGGAACATCCCGACCACGCGGTTGTCGCGCACGAAATAGCGCTGAACCGCCTCAGCCACGTTCTTTTCGTTCAACTTCGCGAGCTCGTCGCGGTTCACAAAAAACAGCCGCCAGTCGCCCATGCCGATGTACTCGGACAGCTCGACGCCGAAATTCTCGGGATCGGAGAAGAGCCTGTCGTAGCCCGTACGCTCATCCTGAACGGCGGTCTGAAGCTCCTGCCTGGTGATCGGCTTTTCGGCAAACGAGGACTCGAGCACCTTCAGCATCACCTGCTTCACCTTCTGCTCGTCGCCGTCCTTCTTCAGCTTGGCGCCGATGAAGACGAAGCCGGGGTCCTTGGCAGCAATGGAAAATCCGAAGACCTGCCCCGCGAGCCCCGTGTCGACGAGCGCCTTGTAGAGGCGCCCCTTGGGGCTGTCGGTCAGAATGGACAGCCCCAGGTCGACCTTGACGAAGTCGGGGCTGCTCGCTGCCGGGACCCGGTACCCCACGGCGACCAGCTTAGCCTCGCCCGGGCGGCGGACGGTGAAAAAGCGCTCCCCGTCCGCGGTGGGCTCCACGGTCCACTCGCGAGGCAGCTTCCGCGTGGGCTTCGGGATCGCCCCGAAAATCCGCTCGATCTCGGAGAGAACGGCCTTGGGCTCGAATTTTCCGGACACCGTCAGGAACGCGTTGTCCGGCTGGTAGTAGCGGTGATAGAAGGCCTGGAGATTCTCGATCTCCACGTTCTCGATGTCGCTTCTCGCGCCGATCGTGGGCTTGCCGTAGTTGTGCCAGTCGAAAAGCAGGCACTGCATGCGCTTGAGCACTACGGACACGGGGCTGTTCTCGCCCATCTCATACTCGTTCCTGACCACGGTCATCTCAGAGTCGAGGTCCTTGCGCGAGATGAAGGAGTTCACCATGGCGTCGGCCGTCCAGCGCAGCGCCCAGTCCATGTTGTCGTCGTTTGCCGTGAACGACACGTGGTAGTTGGTGCGGTCGAGCCAGGTCGATCCGTTCATGCGGAAGCCGCGCCGGGAAAACTCCGCCGTGGGCGTGGGGAAATTCTTGGAGCCCTTGAACATCAGGTGCTCGAGCAGATGGGCCATGCCCGTCTCGCCGTAGGACTCGTTGCGCGACCCGACCTTGTAGGTCATATTGACCGTCGCCGTGGGCTTGGACTGATCAGGGAAAAGAAGCACTGAAAGCCCGTTGGGAAGGCGGTATTCCGTAATGCCCTCAACGGTCGCCACCTTGACTGCGGCAGAGGCGGGAGCCGCCTCTGCGGGTGCTGCGGCGAGTCCCGCAGCCACTGTTCCTGTAACCATGATGATTTTTAAAAATGAATTCTTCACTGTTAATCACGCCTCATCGGTGTAAATTCAGCCTGCGGATTCCGTGCAGCCGGGGCCCGGCGGACCGCCTCTGCGGCGCGCAGTTCGGCCGCGGGCACAGAAAACTTCTGGAATTTTAAGTGTGAAGACGTGTATCCGGAAGTTGAAAATGTTACCGCAAGTTTTACCGCGCCATGAGCGGCAGCAGCCCTTGAAAAGCTCCCGGGAGGCCTGAAAACAGGGCCGGGGGCCCCGGCTGCCCGGCGCACGGGAGGCGCAGCTGCGGGGCTCCCCTCGCCCATGCAGCCGCGCACTGATTGTGCTAACTTTCAAAAATCTCAAATCAAGTCCGGGCGTTTTTTTCCGCCTGCCCAAATGAAAGGACTGTCGTGAAGCTTTTATTTGACCTTTTTCCGGTCATCCTTTTTTTCCTCACCTTCAAGGTGGCGCAGATCAAGATCGACACCGCCATGTCGGTCACAAACGCGCTGCTCGGGGGCGGCATTGATCCGGCCCAGGCCCCGGTGCTGTGCGCAACAACGATCGCCATCGCGGCCTCCGTCATTCAGGTCGCCACGGTGCTGCTGCGCGGCCGCAGGGTCGAGATGATGCTGTGGCTCTCCCTGAGCATCGTCACCATTTTCGGCGGCCTCACGCTCTGGCTGCACAATCCCCTTTTCATCAAATGGAAGCCCACCATCCTCTACTGGGTCTTCGCTGCGATCCTCACCTTCGGCAGCCTCACGCGGCGCAACTTCATGGAAAAAATCATGGGCCGGCAGATCGAGCTGCCCGCCAATGTCTGGGAAACGCTCCAGAGGGCCTGGATCGGCTTCTTCGCCGTCGTGGGCGTCATCAACCTTCTCGTCGCCTACAGCTTCTCGACTGAAACCTGGGTCAATTTCAAGCTGTTCGGACTTCTGGGCCTCACCTTCGGGTTTGCGCTCGTCATGGGAATCTATATGGCCAAGCACGCGCCGGAGGAAGCCGCGCAGGGTGCTAAAAAGCCTGTCCAAGACAACAACTGACTGATGGGAAACTCAATCATGAACATGAAACTGGTAGTTCTCGCCGCGGCAGGCGTCCTGGCCGCACACAGCGCCCTGGCCGCCGTGACCGACGTCACGGTCAACGGCACGAAGATCTCTGCCGCGGCCCAGGAAAAAATCATCCAGGCCGCCATGGCCCAGGGGCAGGAGCGCACGCCCCAGCTCGAAAAGGACGTCCGCGAGCGCCTGATCGGCGAACAGCTTCTGGTGGACGCCGCTCTCAGCCAGAAGCTCGACCGTGATCAGAACGTCGTCGAGCTGCTCGCCCAGAGCCGCAGCCGCATCCTGGCCGGCGCCGCGCTCAACCGCTACCTGAAGGATCATCCTGTGGCGGAAGCGGAAATCCGCGCCGACTACGACCAGAAGAAAGCGCAGTACGGCGCCACCGAATACCATGTCCGCCACATCCTCACGCACACTGAGAAAGAGGCCGAAGACGCCCTGAAGCGCATCCGCGCGGGCGAGGACTTCGCCAAGGTGGCCCGCGAGGTGTCGATCGACAACGGCACCAAGGACAACGGCGGAGACCTCGACTGGGCCGCGCCCTCCTCGATGGTGAAGCCCTTCGCCGATGCGATGAAGGCGCAGAAGGTGGGCGAAGTCTCGAGCCATCCCGTAAAGAGCGAGTTCGGGTACCACATCCTGCTGGTTGAGGCGACGCGCCCCGCCGAGCTTTTCCCGGCCTATGAGCACGCCAAGCCGACCCTGCGCCAGGAGCTCGTCCAGAAAAAGGTGTTCGAATACATCGAGTCGCTTCGCAGCAAGGCGAGCATCCATTAACTCCCTTGCGGTAAAGAACCTGCCCTGAGCGCTTCTCGAAGCGCCCGGGGTCAAGCCTCAGCGTTCTCCCCCGGGACCCGGGAGTTCAGGCGGGAGAAGCGGGGCCGAAAGCAGCGGGAAACGCGCCCGCTGCTTTTTCTTAGCCCTCGCGTCCGGCAGCGGGACAGGCCGGCCCGCGGGCCCCGGAGCAGGGAAAGCCCAGGTACGGGGGCCCTGCCGCCTCACGTTGCTTACACGCCCCGTGCCCCCTGAGCAGCCTCCGCCTTCTCCGGCGGCCCTTGAACTGCTGCTTTTTCTTTCCCCCCCTCCTCTTCCCCCGGCGCCTCAGCTGCCTGGCTTTCCCCTCTTTCAGCCTTTCAAGCCCTCCCTCCCTCTTTCGCGGCTCCTCGTCCGCTTTGCCGCATGATCGTTAACCCGGATGGGATATTGACTTATAAGAATTTACGATTGTAAGGACTGGTTTACAAACGGAAGACCTCTGCGCCCCCTTTCCCCATGCCCAGGGGGACAAGGAAACCGCGCCCGGGCCCCTCGCTTTACAGGCTGCCTTCGGAACTGTCCGGCCGGGGCAGTGAGGAGATCCCAGGCTCCAACACCAAGTCGCCTCTAACCAACCTCTTACAAGATAAAAGATTGATTATGAACAAATACAACGTACAAAAGACGACCCTAGGCAAGCCCCTGCTTGCGGCGGCGCTTGCTTCGGCGCTCTGCCTTCTCTCCGCGCCGGCCTCGGCCGATTTCTCCTATTCGAACACCGTCTCCAAGCCCACGGATCTTCCCGGGCATTCCTATTTCGGATACCTGCCCGGCGCGAACTACCAGCTCGCGGCGGAGAACGGCAGCTATCTGGTGGACCTGAAGATCAAGAACGGCTTCGTCGACAAATACGAAGAAACAACCTATTACCTCGCGAACTTCATCAAAGGCAATCTCCAGCCGGGCAGCGACGGGACCTTTCATTTCTCGGAAATGAACCTGAGCCTCACCGGCGACATTGTGAACGACAAGAAGTGGACGAACGGCGTTGAGGACGAAAACGGCCGCGTGACGCCTGTGCGCACCGGAGGCCTGTACATCCGCTACTACTGGCATGAAAGCGACCTGAAGCAGGCGGTCTTCAACATCGACAAATACAGCGCGAACCTGGATGTTTCGCTCAAGGGCTACCACATCAACCCCAATGCGCTCGCCGTCATCAATGACGGAGGCTATGCTCCGGTCACCGTCAATGTGGGCGACCTCAGCATCCGCAGCATCGTCCGCGTCGACAGCGACTGGCAGGACAAGGCCGAGGTGGCCAACAACGGCGTGTACGCCTCCGGCACCGGCGTTTTCGTCAACCTCAACGGGAACACCTACGTCAACACCAATCTGGTCGACGGCCTGACGGAAGCCTACAGCTCCGACTACGGCCCCGGCATGAGCAAGAACGACGCACTGTCGGCCAAATACGGCGGCACCGTCAGCGTGAACCAGGCGGGCGGCCACACCGTGCAGCTGCTCGGCAACCTCGACGTGAAGAAAGGCACGATGAACGTGAACCTCGACACCGCCGAGTCCTACTGGCACGGCCACGGCACAAACCTTTCGGACAAGAGCAGCCTCACGGTTTCGCTTTCCAACGGCGCACAGTGGGTCCCGGATCTGCCGATTGAAGTGATGCAGAACCTCGAGCTCAAGGACGGCGGCATCGTCAACCTGCACGGCTTCAACCGCCACACCGGAAAATCCGGCCTCACCCAGCAGCTCTCCATCGCGAGCCTCTCGGGCGAAGGCGGCGTTTTCCTCATGGACCTCACGGCCTCGAACAAGAGCGGCCCGCTCCAGGAGCCGGGCTACGAGGTCTCAGACAGCGACTGGGAGGGAAAGGATTCAAGCCACACGGCGGCGGAAGGGCACAACGACTTCCTTTACGTGAAGTCCGGCAGCGGCTCATTCAAGGTCCTTCCGGTGGACCGGCTGAAGCTTGACGGGGTGAGCCGCGAGAGCCCGATCTGGTTTGCCAACACGCCCGCAGGCGTCGCCTTCAGCGCCTACACCGAAAAAGCCGAGCTCTCCGACGGCTTCGTCTACGACTACACGCCGGTCGTCAGCCAGGACGTCAACAGCACGGACGAAAACAAATACGGCACCAACTGGTACATCGTGGGGCTGCAGAAGGATCCCACTCCGGCCGCCGATGTTGTGATCGCCGACGCCTCGCTTAACTACGCCGCGGCCACCTCGTTCCTGGAGCTCGACACGCTCAACAAGCGCATGGGCGAGATCCGCCGCTACGGCGCCGGCACCGCGGGCGTCTGGGTGCGGACCAAGGCCGGCCGCATGACCTCGAACGCGAACGGCAGCTTCCGCAACAACTACCAGTTCTACCAGCTGGGCGCGGACTACGCCTTCCGCCCGAAGAACAGCTCCGGAACCTTCATCCTGGGCGGGGCCGTGCACACGACCGACAACGACCCGAAGTTCACGAACGGCTCGGGCGACCTCGACTCGGTGGGCGCCTCGCTCTATCTCTCCTGGAGCAATGACGCGGGCTGCTACGCCGATGTCATCGGAAAATACACGCACCTCAAGGACGACTACACGATCACGAGCGGCGGCCAGAAAGCCGACGCTTCCTACAGCAACAACGCGTGGTCTTTCTCGCTCGAGGGCGGGAAACGCTTTGACCTCCCGCACGGCCTGATGATCGAGCCCCAGGCGCAGCTGGTCTACACCTATCTCGACAGCGCGAGCTACAGGCTGAGCAACGGCATCCGGGTCCATCAGGACTCCACCGACAGCGTGATCGGAAGGCTCGGGGTGCGCTTCGGGCGCGACTTCCGGTTCTCCGAGTCGCTCGCGCCCTCGAAGGTCTACCTCAAGTTCGACCTCTACCACGAATTCTCGGGCGACCGCAGCGTGGTGCTCACGGGCCGCGACGCGGTGTACCGCCGCGAGGCTGACGGCGGCGACACCTGGGTGAGCTACGGCATCGGCGCGGACTTCACGCTGAGCCGGAACGTCTTCCTCTACGCGGATCTCGAAAAGAGCTCGGCGGGCGACATCAAGACCAAGTGGCAGGTGAACGCGGGCCTGCGCTGCGCCTTCTGATCTGGCCAAGGGCAGAGGCTGCAGGGCCTCCCGCCTTAAAAGCTTGAGGGCCGGGGCTTTTTCCTGAAGGGAAAAGAAGTCCCGGCCCTTTTTCTGCCCGCTCCAAACCGGCCGGAAGGAAAGCTCCCTGCTGCGCGCGCCTTATCTCAGGCGACCCGCTGAACCATCTCCCAGAGGGCCGAAGAGGCGAGGAGAACGAAAACCAGCGCAGTGCCGCGGTTCATGAGCTTCTGCCGGCGGGGATTGTTGAGCTTCGCGGTGAGGGACCCGGCGAAAAAGGCGATGATCGAAAACACCGCCAGGGTGCAGGCGATGAAGGTGACGCCCAGGACCGCCATCTGGCCCCAGACGGGCCAGGCCTTCGAGCCCTGAGAGAGGAACTGCGGGAAGAAGGCGAGGAAAAAAATCTGGACCTTCGGATTGGTGATGTTCATGATCGTGCCGCGCCGCCAGGCCCCTGCGGGCGTGAGAGACACCGAGCGGGGCGAAGAGCCGGAGCCCGCGGAGGACACCGGAGCGTGCCAGGCGCCCCAGGCGAGCCAGAGGAGATACAAGGCGCCGGCCGCGCAGATCACGCCGAAAAGCCAGGGGCTCGCGGCCACGACCGCGGCAAGTCCCAGCGAGGCGCACAGGGTCTGGAACACAAGCCCCGTGCAGAGCCCGGTCACCACATAGAAGCCAGCCCGGAAGCCGAAGGCCGCGGACTGCGTCAGCACAAAAATATTGTCCGGGCCAGGGACGAAACTCAGGAAAATGCTTGCGGACAGAAACGCAAGCCACAAAGAGAAATCCATCTGGATCTCCTTAAAAAGGGAGGTCGCTGGATTCACCTCTTAATGACGGCCTTCCCCTCTTCAAGGAGGGGAAGGCTGAACCGTCAGCTTCGGTTCTGAAGGGCGTTTATTCTACCCCACCCAGCGGCGGGCGTTCCAGAACATGCGCATCCAGGGACTCCACTCGCCGTCGAGCTCGGAGGCTCCCCAGGACAGCTGCACGGCCCTGTGCGAGCGCTCCGGGTGCGGCATCATCGCCATGAAGCGGCCGTCGGGGGTCGTAACCGCCGTGACGCCGGCCTGGGACCCGTTCGGGTTGAACGGATAGACTTCGGTGGGCTCGCCCTTGGGATCGACGTAGCGCGCCGCCACCAGGGCCTTCGAGGCGTCTTCTGCGGCGCGCCAGAGCACGCGGCCTTCGCCGTGCGCGTTCACGACCGGCATCGAGGAGCCTTCCATTCCCTCAAAGAAAATGGAGGGGCTCTTCTCGACCTTCACCTGAACGAGCCTCGCCTCGAACTGCTCGGAGAGGTTTCGCACGAACCTCGGCCAGTGCTCGGCCCCCGGGATCAGGGAGCGAAGCTCGGAGAACATCTGGCAGCCGTTGCAGATGCCCAGCCCGAAGGTGTCCCTGCGCTCGAAGAAGCGGGCGAACTGCTCGGCCAGCTTTTCGTTGAAGAGGATCGAGCGGGACCAGCCGCCGCCCGCGCCGAGGACGTCGCCGTAGGAGAAGCCGCCCGCCGCGGCGATGCCCTTGAGCCCGTCGAGCTGGACGCGCCCGGTGAGCAGGTCGGTCATGTGCAGGTCGCAGACCTCGAAGCCCGCGTGCATGAAGGCCGCGGCCATCTCATGCTGAGAGTTGACGCCCTGCTCGCGCAGCACCGCCATCCTGGGCTTCGCGCCGGTATTGATCATCGGAGCGGCGACATTGTTCTGCGGATCGAAGTGCGTCTCGATGTAAAGGCCGCTGTCGGCCGGATTGTCAATGCGCTCGTACTCGGCGTCGGCGCAGGCCGGGTTGTCGCGGTTGCGGGCGATCTGCCAGGACACCTCGCTCCAGGCCTTCTGGAGGTCGGCGCGGGAGTCCGAGTAGAGTTCCTTGCCGTTGGCCAGAATGCTGAGGCGGTCATCGTTCTTCGGCGCCCCGACGAACACGGCCGCGTGGTCGAGGCCGGCCGCGCGGAAGCGCTCCATTGCGATCTCGGCGTCCTCCTCCCTCACCTGCAGCAGAGCGCCCGCCTCTTCGTTGAAGAGCGTGCGCAGCACCGACTCCTCGGAGCGGTCTCCGCCGCGAAGCAGCGGTGCGACGTCAAAGGACAGTCCGCAGTGGCCCGCGAACATCATTTCGGCGGCGGCCGCGGCAAAGCCGCCGTCAGAACGGTCATGGTAGGCGAGGATGCGGCCCTCGGCGGCGAGGGAGCGGATCACGCCGACGAAAGCCCGCAGTTTTTCCGGATCCTCCATGTCGGGGCAGTCGTCGCCGAAGCTCTGGACGACCTGGGCGAGGATGGAGCCGCCCAGCCGGTCGCGCCCTTCGGACAGGTCCACGGCGATCAGCTTTGAGGCCGTCTCGGGATGCAGCTGCGGGGTGAGCGTGAGCCGGATGTCGCCGACGGGACCCGAGACCGAGGCGATCATGGAAACCGGGGAGGTCACGGACTTAGCCTCGCCCTTCTCGTCGGTCCAGCCCGTCTTCATCGAGCAGGAGTCCTTGCCCACAGGGATGGAAACGCCCAGGGTGCGGCAGAATTCGCTCGTCGCCTTCACCGCGTCATAGAGCTTGGCGTCTTCTCCCTCGCTGCCGCAGGAGGCCATCCAGTTGGCGGAGAACTTCAGCGTGGAGATATCGATGTCGGCCGCCGCGGCATTCGTAATGGCCTCGCTGAAGGCCATGCGGCAGGCCGCCGGCGCGCTGATCACGGCCAGCGGCGTGCGCTCGCCGATCGCCATCGCCTCGCCCCTGTTGCTCTGGAAGGAAAGCGCGGTCACAGCGACATCGGACACCGGGACCTGCCAGGGCCCGACCATCTGGTCGCGGCAGGTGAGGCCGCCCACGGCCCTGTCGCCGATCGTGATCAGGAAAGACTTGGAGGCGACGGTCGGATGACGCAGCACGTCCTTCATCACCCCGGCCAGGGTGACTCCCTTGAGGGAAACCGGAGCGAGGGCGCGGTTCACGTGGCGGACATCCCTGTGCATGCGGGGCGGCTTGCCCAGCAGCACATCCATCGGCATGTTGACCGGATCCTGGGTTCCGTCGCCGCGCGAAACGACAAGGCGCTGGTCGGAAGAAATATGGCCGATGACGGCGTAAGGGCAGCGCTCGCGGCGGCAGAACGAATCGAACCGCTCCAGATCCTCCGGCAGGACCGCGATGACATAGCGCTCCTGAGACTCGTTGCACCAGATTTCAAGCGGGCTCATCCCGGACTCTTCGACCGGAATCTTCCTCATGTCGAAGCGCGCGCCGCGGCCCGACATCTCGGCGAGCTCCGGCATCGCGTTCGAGAGCCCGCCCGCGCCGACGTCGTGAATGGCGAGAATCGGGTTGCTCTCCCCGCAGGCCCAGCAGCGGTCGATCACTTCCTGAGCGCGCCGCTCCATTTCGGGGTTGCCGCGCTGCACCGAGTCGAAGTCGAGAGCCGCGGAGTTGGAGCCGGTCGTCATGGAGGACGCGGCCCCGCCTCCCAGGCCGATGCGCATGCCCGGGCCGCCCAGCACGATGAGCAGGGCGCCTTCGGGCACCGGCAGCTTTTTCGTCTCATCGTCGCGGATGTTGCCGATGCCGCCCGCGAGCATGATGGGCTTGTGGTACCCGTAGCGGATGCCGCCCACGTTCGCCTCGAAGACGCGGAAGTAGCCCGCGATGTTCGGGCGTCCGAATTCATTGTTGAAGGCCGCAGCCCCGATCGGCCCCTCGGTCATGATGGAAAGGGGCGAGGCGATGCGCGAGGGCGCTCCGTAGACGCGGCTTGTCTTCTCGCCGCTCACCACATCGGAGTCGTTTTCCCAGCGCTGAGGCGCATCCTTCAGATGAAGCGCCGAAACCGTGAAGCCGCACAGCCCCGCCTTCGGGCGGCCTCCGCGCCCCGTGGCGCCCTCGTCCCTGATCTCTCCGCCGGAGCCGGTGGCCGCGCCCGGGAAGGGGGAGATCGCCGTCGGGTGGTTGTGGGTCTCCACCTTGAAGACCGTGTGCGTAAGCTCGTTTTTTTCGGTGAAGTACTGGCCGAAGGGCGTGGCCTCGCCCGGCCTCGTGTAAAGGCGCGGAACCTGCGAGCCCTCATAAATGGCGGCGTTGTCGGAGTACGCCGTGATGGTGCCCTGCGGATGGGCCTTGTGGGTCTCGCGGATGTAGCCGAAAAGGGTCTGGTCCATCGGCTTGCCGTCGATCGTCCAGGTCGCGTTGAAAATCTTGTGCCGGCAGTGCTCGGAGTTCGCCTGCGCGAACATCATGAGCTCGGTGTCGGTCGGCCCCCTGCCCTCGGCCGCGAAGGCCCGGGCGAGATAGTCGATTTCTCCCTCGGAAAGGGCGAGCCCCATTTCCTTGTTCGCACGCCGCAGCTCCCTGTGCACCTCCTCGGGGGTCGAGGCGTCAATCACGCTCATCGGCTTGCCGGGAAGCTCGGTGAAGAGCTTCTCGGGCGGGAAGTCGGCGGGAACGACGGACTCGGTCATCCGGTCGTGGAGAACGGCCGTGAGCCGCGTGAGCGCGGCCTCGTCCGGGACGGCTCCCGAGAAGCTGATGCTGTAGCGGATGCCGCGCTCGATGCGCAGCACGCGCTCAAAGCCGCAGTTATGGGCGATATCCGTCGCTTTCGAGGCCCACGGGCTGATCGTTCCCAGGCGGGGAATCACGAGAAAGGAGGCGTCCGCCCGCACGTCGGGAGACTCAAAGCCGTAGGTGAGAAGCTGCGAAAGGCGGCCCCTGTCGGCTTCATTCATGGGCTCGGAGGCGTGGATGAAGTGGACGTAGCGGCCGCTCACGGCCGAGGCCTCAGGGCAGACGCCCTGAATCGCCGTCAGAAGCCGCTTGGCGCGGAAGTCAGAAAGAGCGCTCGAGGCTTCGAGCTTAAACATGCAGCCGGATGTAGTCATCGACAAAGCCTTATGCCGGCGCCTGAGCAGAAAATCAGGCGGCCGGCGTGCAAGTGAGGGAAAATCAGAGACGCTCCATTATAGATTGCCGGCCCGCGGATCTCCTAGTGCCTTTGGGCGATGCCGGCCGGGCGGCCCGGGTTCTGCGGGTCAGCTCCGGCCCCCTGCTTTATTCCGGCACCGCCCCGGGTTCATCTCGCGCCGCCCTCTGCCTTTAGAATGTCTTCTGTTTTTGGTTTTTTATCTGCTTTGGACATTCACCATGCATGCTGCAGTCGTGGGAGCAGGCATTTCCGGCATTGCCGCAAGCGCGGTACTCGTCTCCAAAGGCTGGAGCGTCACGCTGCTCGAACAGGAAAAGGGCCCGAACCAGAGGCTCTCCTTCGCGCCGGGGCTCCTCCAGGGCCGGGCGGTCGCGCTGCTGCGGAGTCTGGGACAGACGCCCGGAGTGCCGTTTGAAGACACCTTTTCCTCCAGGCTGCAGAACAGGCGGTTCCTGAAGGCTTTAAAGGCAGTAAAAAATAAAGCGGTTGAAAATAAGAAGGTTACAGAGGACTTCTTCAAGTTTTCCTGCAGCATGCACAAATCCACGCTCGAGCGCTTCGGGATCGATGACGAGCGCATTGACGGACTCTGGGTCCTGCTCGGAGAGCGTGAGGAGCGAAAGCTCTCGGAGCCGCCCGAAGGCGTCGACGTCCTCAGCCGGCTGGAAGCGCTCGAGCGCGAGCCGGCCCTCTCGGAGGAGGCGCCCTTTTCCGCCGCCCTTTTCATGCCGGATGCGGGCTCGAGCAACGGCACCTATCTGTCGCGGAGGCTCCTCGAGCAGCTTCTGACCGCAGAGGACGGGCGCTTTGCCTTCCGCCCCGGCAGCCGCGTAACCGAAATACTGCAAAAGGGCGGAAGAGTCGCCGGCGTGAGGCTCGAAAAAGGCGGGGAGCTCCCCTGCGACGCGCTGGTTCTCGCCAACGCGCTGGGAGCCGCGGAGCTTTTAAAGCCGCTCGGGCTGGAGCTGCCCGCCGCAGGGCTCACGGGCGTCACCTTTACGGCAGAGGTCCAAAACGAGGAGTGCCTGCCCGCCTGCAGCATCGCGCTTCCCTCTTCGCCCTTCGTCCTGTGCCGGACCGACTCCCGCATCCGGGCCTGCGGCCGTTTCTTTCTGGGGACGCAGACCGAAAAGGAGAAAAAGGCCGAATGCAACCGTCTTTACGATTCGGTGCTCGGCAGCCTTGTCAACATCAGGCTCGTTCCCGAATCCGTCCGCTTCTGGAGCGCAGAGGCCGACGCCCTGCCCGACGGACTGCCGGCGGCGGGGACGACCCGGGCCCTTGAAGGCCTCGCCCTTTCCGTCGCGCACGCCGACGGGGGGCTCTCGGGCGCCTGGGGCGCGGCTGCGATCTGCGGGGCGGCCCTCTCGGGAGACTCCGGCGGATCCCCGGCCGCAGAAGCGCTGCGGAAGGCCTGCAGCCCGGACCGCTTTGAAAACTGAACTGAAATGATCACAAGCAGGGGCGCTTCCTGCGAGGAGCATAGAATCAGGGGCGCACTGCAAGAAAGGAGATAAACATGTCAATCACCCTCCTGCCGCTTGAAGACCTGAGCGAAGTCGAACGCCGCCAGGCCTCGGTACTCGAGCCGAACACGCTGATGGAGCGGGCCGGCCGCGATATAGCGGACCGCCTCGCCAGAGAGCTCCCGGAGAAGGGGTCTGTCACGATTCTGTGCGGCACCGGCAACAACGGCGGCGACGGCTTCACCGCGGCGCGCTGCCTCAAGGCGCGCGGCTACCGCGTCACCTGCGTGATGGTGGGCGATGAGGCGCCGCACGCGCAGGAGGCGAAGGCCGCCTTCGAGGCCTGGAAGCGGGCCGGCGGCACGGTCGTGCGCGATCCCGAGACGCTGCCGCGGGCCGACCTGGTGGTCGACGCGCTGCTGGGCGTCGGAGGCACCGGCCCCTTAAGGGGCGAAATGCTCGACGCCACCATCTGGTACAACGTCCAGAACTCGCTCAAGGTCTCCATCGACGTCCCGACGGGACTTAACGCCGAAACCGGCTGCTGGAACGGCCGCATCCCGGGCTGCTCCTCCGACATGACGATCTGCCTGCTCTCGGTTCACGCAGGGCTGCTGATGAACCAGGGGCGGGACGCCGCCGGCCACATCTGCCTCTCCGAGCTCGATGTCTCCATCCCGCTCGCCCTCACGGGCATCATCGACGAGGACGACTTCAGCCACATTCTCGAGCCGCGCCGGCACTTCTGCCACAAAGGCACCTGGGGCAGCCTCGCCGTGGTGGGAGGCAGCGACGGCTACCTCGGCGCCGCCCTGATGGCGGCCAGAGCGGGGCTGAGGCTAGGCGCCGGGCGCGTCACGCTCGAGTTCCTCGCCAAGGACGCCCCGAAGGTGATTCCCATGAGCCCGGAGCTGATGATCGCCGCAGGAAAGCTCGACCTCCCCTGCTTCACGACGATTGTCGCAGGCCCGGGGCTGGGCGAAGACGAAGCGGCGGTCGGCCGGCTCGCGGAGGCGATCGACTGCAGGGAGACGCCGCTTGTCATCGACGCCGGCGGCCTCAGGGCGCTGGCCGAACATCCGGAGCTGCAGGACCGGCTGCTCGCGCGCCGCGCGGGCACGGTGATCACGCCGCACCCGCTTGAGGCCGCGAGAATCCTCAAGGTGAAGGTCGACGAGGTCCAGTCCAACCGCATTTTCTGGGCCCGCGAGCTCGCGCTGCAGACCAACGCCGTCGTTGTGCTCAAGGGCACCGGCACCGTGGTCGCCCTTCGCTCGGGCCGCGCCTGGGTAAATCCGACGGGTTCGGCGGCTCTGGCCACCGCCGGAACAGGCGACGTCCTGGCCGGCATGATCGGCGCCTTCCTCGCGCAGGGGTTCGACCTCACCAGCGCGACGCTGGGCGCGGTCTGGCTGCACGGGGCCGCGGCCGAGGCGGCCACCATGCCGGTTCCGGCCGATGAGCTCTCGGAGCGGGCCGCCCGGGCGCTTTCGATGCTGCGCCGAGCGAAGCTGTCCTGGGCCGAGGCTAAGACCGATCCGCTCGATCCCTTCGGGTCCCTTGCCCTGCAGCCCGGGCAGCTGGTCCCAGCTCCCGTCGAAATGATCGGGAAAGTCCGCCATTAAACGTTTCCGGCCGCACCTCAAGCCTGAGGCCCCGGGAACAAAATCCCGGGGCCTCAAATTTTTCCGCCCCTTCACCCCGGAAAGCCGCTGCAGAGCCAGGGGGCGGCCTCTTCGCCCCGGATCTTCAGGCGAAGAAAAAGGGGAAGGACCTCTGAAGGCCTTTCCCCTCGGACTGGAAGAAACCAACCCGCCGCTTTACTTCGCGGCCTTTGAAGAAGCCGCCGCTTCGGCCTTCTTCGGGGGCAGGTAGTCCTTGTTGTTGATCTTGGTGCCCAGCTTCTGCTCCAGCGCTTCGAGATAAGCCTGGGTTTCGGCCGCACCGTGCAGCTTCGCGAGCTGCGCGGAGGCGCTCTTGCGCTCGTCGTCCGTAAACTCGGGCACCTTGGAGGCGTTGATGCGGGAAACCACGTAGCCGCCCGCCACCTGGGTGCCGATGAAGACCGGCAGCTTGCCGGCCGGGACCCGCAGCTGCGCGTTCACGAGCTCAGGCGGCAGCCCCATGGGCTCCTGGCGCGAGACCCAGACGGCGGGGGTGAAGCCCGCGTCCGACGGAGCCTTCTTCAGCTCGGCCAGCTTCTTCTCGCCGGCGCTCTTCGCGGCGGCCAGCGCCGCCTCGCTCTTCAACTTCGAGACGATCTTGTCCTTCACCTGCTCAAAAGGAATCTGAGCGGAAGGCCGGTGCTCGAGCACGCGCGCCGACACGAGCACGTTGGGCGAGACTTCGATCGCCTGAATGTTCTTCTTCTCGTTCACCGCCTCGCTCGAGAACAGCAGGTCAATCACGTGCGCGTTCAGGTACTTGCCCTGCTCGGACTGCGGATTGAACCCGTTCTTGGTGACGTTGTCCACCTCCACGGGCTTGAGGCCGTAGCGGTCAATCACAGGCTGCAGCGAGTCGGGCTGCTCATAGACCGTATTGGTGAAATTGTCGGCCGCCTCGGCGAATTTCTTCTGCGCCATCTGCTGGCCGTACTCGGCCTCGATTTTCGAGCGCACCTTTTCAAGCGGCGGCACCTCCCCGCCCCGGGTGTCGGTGACGCGGATGATGTGGAAGCCGTACTGAGTCTTCACAGGCCCCACGATATCGCCCTTCTTGGCCGCAAAGACCGCTTTTTCAAACTCGGGCACCATGGCGCCGCGCCCGAACCAGCCGAGGTCGCCGCCGTTTGCCGCGCTGCCCTTGTCGGTTGAAAGCGACTTGGCCTCCTCGGCGAACTTCTCGGGATGGGCCTTCAGTTCGGCCACAAGGTCCTCGGCCTTCTTCTGGGCCGCTTTTTCGTCAGAGCCGAAGCCGATCAGGATATGGCTCGCCCGGCGCTCCTCGGGAGCGGCGAACTTCTTGGCGTTCTGCTCGTAGTAGGTTTTCAGATCCTGCTCCGAGGGCTTTGCGGTCTTGAACTGATCCGGCGTGAGAACGACGTACTGGACTTTCTCCGACTCCGGGCTCACGAATTCCTTCTTGTGGCCGTCGTAGTAGGACTGGGCCTCGGCGTCCGAGACCTTCACCTGCGAGAGGAACTGGGCGGCCGGGAAAGCATAAAGCCTCACCTCGCGCCGTTCGCGGAAGAGGCGGTTGAGCTGCTCGGCCGTGGCGCGGCCGATGGGCGAGGTGGCCTGCAGGTTGTCGACCATGATCTCGTTGGCGAGGCTTCTCTGCAGCTCGGCCACAAAGCCCTCGTCGGTCTTGCCCTGGCTCGCGAGGAAGCGCTTGTAGAGCTCGGGGTCGAACTTCCCGTTGATCTGGAAGGCTCCTGCGCTCTTGATGACGCTGATCGCCGTGTCGCGGGACACCACGATGCCCTCCTTGGCCACCTCGACGCCGAGCGCGCGCTCGGCGATCAGACGGCCGAGGATCGCGGCGCGGGCTTCCTGGTTGTCAAGGATGTCAGACTTGAAGGAGTCGCCCATCTGCTGGCGCAGCCGCTCGAGCTGCTCGCGCTTGGCCTGGTCGAACTGTTCGGGCAGGATCTTTGAGCCGTCCACCACAGCGAGCGCATTGTCCTCCGCGTTGCTGCGGGAGTAGCTGTAGACGCCGGTCGCCACGAAGGCTATGGAAATCGGGCCGATGATGATCGCCATCATCCAGCGCTTATGATTGCGGAAACCCTGAAGCATTCGTCCCTCGATACTTGGCAGGAAAGCCGGATGATCACCCGGCCTCCCGGGAATAAAAAAAGGCGAACATATTATATGTTCGCCTTTTCAGGAATAGTGGCGGAGTTGAAGGGGCTCGAACCCTCGACCTACGGCGTGACAGGCCGTCGCTCTAACCAAACTGAGCTACAACTCCCTGACAGAAATTATATCGTTGAGTTCTTCCCTGTCCAGAAGAACAATGAATGGCGGAGTTGAAGGGGCTCGAACCCTCGACCTACGGCGTGACAGGCCGTCGCTCTAACCAAACTGAGCTACAACTCCTCACTCACAACGAGTTATGAATTATACAAATATTTGGCGCTTTGTCCAGTTTCCGGGGATCTTCGGCCGCCTGACCCCCGCAAACACGGTATTCGGGCCGCTGCGCCCGAAGCGAGGTCCCTCCCCCCTCTCAGTAGCCGAAATACTCGCAGGCGAACTGCGCGAGCCTGTCGTGGTAGAGGTCGGCAAGCTCGCGGTCGTCTGAGAGCAGGTGCCCGGAGTGCGGCATCATGATGAGATCCGCCCGGACGCCGGCCTTCCTGAGCCTGGAGGCGAGGATCCGGCCGTTTTCTGGGTTCTGGATGGAATCCTTCTCTCCGTAGGCGAGCAGCGTGGGAGGCGCGGAGGGCGTCACCGCATAAAGCGGGGAGACCGAGCGGATCGCCGCCTCGGCCGCTCCTGATCTGAATTCCTTTTCGGAAAAGCTGCTTCCAGTGCCCGCGTTCACAATCATCAGGGACACGCGGGGGCTGAAATGCGCCGTCGGAAAGTCCCAGGCGCTCCAGTGGAAATCAATCGGGGCCACGTTGGCGGCTGCGAACTTCACCGGGAGGCTGTGGGGCCGCGCGTAGGCGTAGAGCAGCGCGAGCTGGCCTCCGGCGGAGGTGCCCGCCACCGCCATCTGCGTGACATTCCAGCCCCGCGCATCGGACAGCCGCCGGACCTCCCGCACGGCCTCGTCGACGTCATCGAGCATGCGGCCCATGGTGACCGGAGCCGACGGGATGTGCAGCGTGTAGTCCAGGTCCACTGCGATGTAGCCGCGCTTTGCATAGCGGTAGCAGTTGTGCCGCTCGAAGGCGCGGGAGCCGCGCATCCAGCTGCCGCCGTGCAGGAAGAAAATCACGCCGTTGCCGCGGCCCGGGTCGAGTTTTTCCGGCAGGCAGACGTCCATGCGGCCGCCCGCTCCGGGCTTGAAGGGCAGACCGGCCAGCAGCCTCCCGTCCACGCCCTCGCTCCAGGACTCGTCCATGCCCCGGTTGTGCTTGATCGTCCCGATGGTCGAGCACCCCGAGCTCAGGACTGCGGCACCGGCTGCAAGCGCAAGGACCGCGGCCCGCAGCAGCCTCGGGCCCCGGAAAGGACGGGAAAAACGGAAAAGCATGACGAATGCCCTAAAAAACATTCGCCGCTCCGGCGGGCCGGAGCGGCTGAGATTTTCTTGCCTGAGAAGGACAGAGCCGGTCTTTTTACCAGGCCGGAACGATTGTGCCCTTGTACTTGTCGGCGATGAACTTCTGCACGGCCTCTGAATGATAGGCCTTTACAAATTTCTTGACAGCCTCGCTGTCCTTGTTGTCGGGGCGGGCCGCGATCACCATGACGGCAAGCGGCGCGTCCTTGCCCTCAAGGAAGATGCCCTGCTTCGCGGGATCGAGTCCTGCCGACATCACGTAGTTCATCGTGATCGCGGCCGCGTCGAGGTCATCGAGGGAGCGGGGCAGCTGCGCCGCCTCGAGCTCCTTCAAAACGAGCTTCTTCGGATTATCCACCACGTCTGCGACCGTCGCCTTGAAGCCCGCGCCTTCCCTGAGCTTGATCAGGCCGGCCGCTTCAAGCAGCTGCAGGCCGCGGCCGCCGTTGGTCGGATCGTTCGGAATGCCGACGAGGGCTCCGTTCCTGAGCTCGGCGGGCGACTTCACCTTGTTGGAGTAGATGCCCATCCTCATCAGGATGGCCGGCCCGACCGACACCAGGTCCGTCTTCTGGTTCGCGTTGAAATTCTTGAGGAACGGCTCATGCTGATAGACGTTCAGATCCAGCGACTTTTCGGCCAGCGCCTTGTCCGGTCCGAGATAATCGGAGAACTCGACCACCTGCACCTTGAGGCCGTCCTTGGCGGCTTCCTTGGCCGCGGCTTCGACCACCTCGGCGTGCGGACCGGCTGTGGCCCCGACTTTCACGACCGTTTCCTTCTTGCTGCAGCCTGTAAGCGCAAGAGCCGAAAGAAGCGGGACGGCGGCAAAGGCCTTGAGTAGCTGACGTTTCTGCATGTTCTTTATTCCTTTTTTTGTTCACTGTTCCGGCAGGAGGGCCGAGGACGCCTCCGTCCCTGCCGGGAACTGATGCCCCTACTTTAACGCCTGGGGCGGGAGCCGGTGCAGGTAATACCGCACAGAAATTGAAAATAAGCCGGCCATCGAAAACGGTGGCCGGCGGGGGCTGCGGGGTGAGACGCCCGTCAGAGATAGCGCGACAGGAAAGTGCGGAAGCGCTCGGTCTTCGGGTGAACCATCACGTCGGAGGGCTTTCCCTCCTCCACCACGACTCCGCCTGCCATGAACACGACCCGGTCGGCCACCTCGCGGGTAAACGGAATTTCGTGGGTCACGATGATCATCGTGTAGCCCTGCCCTGCGAGGTCCTTCATCGTGTTGAGCACTTCGCCCACGAGCTCAGGGTCCAGTGCCGAGGTCGGCTCGTCAAAGAGCAGGAGCTCGGGCTCGATCGCAAGCGCCCGGGCGATCGAGACGCGCTGCTGCTGCCCGCCCGAGAGCCTTCTCGGATACTGGTAGGCCTTGTCCGCGAGCCCCACCCGGTCAAGAATCTCGAGTGCTTTTTTCTGTGCCACATCCTTGGGCACCCCGTGAACGTGGACCGGAAACTCCATCACGTTCTGAAGCACCGTGAGGTGGGGAAAGAGGTTGAAGGCCTGGAAGACCATCCCGATCTTGCGGCGCTGCCTGGCCACCTTCGCGTAGGGGGCCTCCCAGAGCTCGCCGTTCCTCCACTCGTAGCCGATCGCCTCGCCGCCGACCGTGATGAGCCCGGAGTCCATGCTCTCGAGATGGTTGATGCAGCGCAGCAGGGTGGATTTCCCGGAGCCCGAGGGGCCCAGGATCACCAGCACCTCGCCCTTCTTCACCTCGAGGTTGATGCCCTTGAGGACCTCGTTCGATCCGAAGCTCTTCCTCACGTTGACGCAACGCACGAAAGCCTCGTCTTTCTTTTCTGCTTCACTCATGACTGGATCCCCTGCTCGGCGAGCGTTTCTTCAACAATATCGGCCTTGCGGCTGCGTCCCTTGGAGAAGTGGCGCTCGATCAGCCACTGGAAGACCGACAGGACGGAGGTGATGATGAGGTACCAGATCACGGCCACGATCAGCAGCGGAATGATCTGGAAGGTGACGTTGTAAATCGTCTGCACCGAGTAGAGCAGGTCGTCCATGGCGATGATGGAGACCATGGCGGTCGCCTTCACCATGGAAATCACCTGATTGCCGGTGGGCGGGATGATGGCCGTCATCGCCTGCGGGATCAGGATCCGGAACATGATCTGCGCCCGGCTCATGCCGAAGGCCTGCGCGGTCTCCTTCTGGTTGGGGTCCACGGAAAGGAGTCCGGCGCGGATGATCTCTCCCATGAAGGCGCCTTCGTTAAGCGACAGGCCCACGATGGCGGCCGTAAGCGGCGTGATCACTTCGTTGGTGTTCACGCTCCCCAGCCCCGGGAAGGACAGGGTCGGGAACAGGGCGGCCAGGTTGTACCAGAACAGCAGCTGCACGAGCAGCGGCGTCGAGCGGAAAAACCAGAGATAGACGTTGGCAAGCGCGTTGTAGTACGGACTGTCCGAAAGCTTGCCGATCGCGCAGACCAGGCCGATCAGAATGCCCAGCGTCATCGAGATCACCGTGAGCCCCAGCGTCATCTTGATGCCGTGGAGAATGGACTCATCGGTGAAATACTTGGCGACGACATCCCACTCGAAATTGGGATTCTGCGAGCAGATCCAGAGGAAGTAGCCGATGACAACCGTGAGGATCGCGTAGATGATCCAGCGGACCAGGGGGACTCTGCGGCGCGCCCTGGAAACATCAGCCGGCTGGTTTTTGTTTTCCGTCATGTTCTTCAACCATTTTGCTAGGCACTGCTGAAAGCGGCCCGGGGGCGAAGCACCTCAGGCCCCGGGCCGCTTCCCAATCCCGGGCGGCTCGCGCGGAGCCGCCCGCTTCGTCACTTCACGTCGACGCCGAGGTTCTTGCCGGGCTTGGCCGTCATGTTGTTCTTCAGGTCGTACTTCATCATGATCGCCTTGTAGGTGCCGTTCTTGAAGAGCTCCTGGAAGGCGGCGAGCACGACCGGCGTCAGAGGCGAGTTCTTGGCGAACACCGCGCCCTGGTAAATGTCGTTGAAGCCGTTTTTCTTGCCCACGGCGGCGAGCTCCAGATACTGGCGGTTCTTGGAGACGAAATACGTGAGCGGGGCCTGCGAGGAGAAGAAGGCGTCGGCGCGCCCGGAGCGCACCGCCAGAGCCGAAGTGGTCTGAGTGTCGAAGGACAGCACCGTGACCGGCGGCTTCTTCGCCTTGACGCAGACTTCCGAGGCCTTGCGGATCACGCGCTCGGCCGAGCCGCCCGCCATCACCGAGATGCGGTGGCCGCAGGTGTCCTCAAGCCCGTTGATCTTGAGCGGATTGCCCTTCTTCACGGCAAAGACCACGTACTCCTGGACATAGTCGACGAAGTCGTTCTTCGCCTGGCGGTTCGGGTAGTCGCCGATCGGCGCGAGCGCCATGTCGTAGCGCCCGGACTGCAGGCCGATCAGGGTGGCCGAAAGCGAGGACACGTTCGTGTGCTCGATCTTCACGCCGAGAATCTCAGAGAGCGCCTTGGAGAAATCCTGAACGGCGCCGGTCACCTTCTTGTCAGGGGAAACGACGCTGTAGGGAGGGAAGGAGCCGTTCACGACGTCGCGGATCACGCCCGATTTCTGGATCGAGGCGGGCAGCTGATCGTGAAGGGCCTTGTTGAACTTCTGGGCGGGGATCCCGGCGGCCAGCGCGCAGGCTGCAAAGCCGGCCAGGGCCAGAGCGGCGGCGATTTTCTGGAATTTCATGTTTTTTCTCCCATTATTTCGGCCCCGGCGGTGCCCGGGGCTTTTGTCAGTCGGTTAAAGCGATGCGATTACTGCGCCTTGAGCTCGGGCCGCCCGAAGCGCATGTTTTCGAGAACCGGAAGGGCCCTGCGGGCGCGCTCGATCGCGCCGCGGCTCATCTCTGCGAAAACCAGGGCCTCTTCGGCTCCTGCCCGGGCCACCGGCACCCCGAGGGGGTCGACCACCATCGAGCAGCCGATGTTCTTCGCGGAAATCTCGGAGAGCGCCGCGACGTAGACCGTGTTCTCGAGCGCGCGGGCGCGGCCCATGATCTCCCAGTGCGACTCCTTCAGGGAGCCGCGGACCCAGGCCGCCGGCAGCAGGAGCGCATCGGCCCCGTCGAGGGCGAGCCGCCGCGCAAGCTCCGGAAAGCGCACGTCGTAGCAGGTCATGAGGCCGAACTTCCAGCCGTCGATCTCGACCAGCGGCGGCACTTCGGAGCCCGGGCAGACGTTGTCGCTCTCAAGCCCGGAAAAGGCGTCGTAGAGGTGCAGCTTTCGGTAGCAGCCGAGAAGCCTGCCCTGGTCGGCCACGATGTGGATGTTCCAGACCCTGCCGTCGGACGAGCCCGAAGGCACGTGCACGGTGCAGGACACGGCGATCGGAAGCCTGCGGGTCGCCTCAAGGATCCCGCTCACGAAGGGCCCGTCCAGGGGCTCGGCATGCTTGCGGCTCCAGGCCGAGTCGGCCGGGTTCCTCGCGATCACGCCTTCGGGGAAGACGATCAGGCGGGCTCCGGAAGCACTGGCGCGCTCCATCCAGGCGGTGCACTTGCTGAGGTTCTCCTGCGAGCTTTTCTCGACGGTGATCTGCCCCAGGGCGATTTTGAAGGTATCGGACATGGCTGCTCCTTCGGCCTGGCGCTCTCAGAGCGTCTTGTAGGGGAAAAGGAAATCGGCGTCGCGCAGCTCTCCGGTGAGCTTCTGCAGGTACTGCTGGCGCGCGAACTCATTGAGCATCTCGCGGTTGGGCTCGAGCCCGACCGGATCCCAGTCCTTCGGTAGCGCACGGGCCATCTCAAGCAGGCTCGCGATCAGCCAGGGCGTCGACTCGAAGTACTTGCGGCGCTTGGCAAGCCACATGTCCTGGGAGCGGCGCAGCAGCTCGGCGAGCTGCCCGGGGGCCTCGGGATGCGCGTCGACGAAATCCTTCTTCATCGCGAGGATGTGGATGCCGGGCACGAAGCCCCAGCGGCCGTACCAGGCTTTTTCCTGCTCCACGAAATCGGGCTGGAGCTGGCGCAGGCCGTAGCCCTTTTCATAGAAGCCGGCGGGCATGAAGGCCTGGAAGATGGCGTCGATTTTCCCCGCCTTGAGCAGCTCCACGAGCGGCGTCTCCTCGGGATCGTGGAACACGACCCGGTTGTCCCAGAACTCGCGGCCGCGGTTCATGTCGATCTTGTCGGCCGAAGTCATGCGTGAGAGCGTCCAGCGGATCGAGTCGACCGGCACGCCCTGCTCGATGAGCAGCGCGCGCGTCCAGGTGTTGCCGCTGTCCTGCCAGCCCGAAAGTCCGATTCGCTTCCCCTCGAGCTGCTTCAGCGTGGTAAGCGGCGAGTCCTCGAGCGTGAGAATGCAGCGGTTGCGGAAGCCGCGCATGATGAAAAAGGGAATGCCGATCAGATTGCGGTCATTGCCGGTGTTCCGTCGCATGGCATAGCGCGACAGGCTCATCTCGGCCGCCTCGCAGTCCGGGTCTTCCGCGACGTTGTCAATCAGAGACATGACGCGCGTGAGCTCCAGGTCGATCTGGTCGGACTTCACGTCCTTCAGAAGAATCGGAGTCCAGAAATCCCAGTCGCGGGTTTTCATGCGAATCTTTAAAGCCATTGCCTATCTCCAGTGATTATTCTGTCCAGACATGCATAAAGCATGCCAGGAGCTTCCCGCTTCTGCCGGCGGTCTTTGCGAGGCCTGCGGCTGCGCCCACAGCGCAGAAGGCGGGCAGAGAGCCAGGGCTTCACAGTATTTTTACGGTAAAAGTTACCGCTTTAAATTGTTCCTTTCAGCCATTATGCACCCTGGGCGGCGCATGGAGCGCCCCAAACCGGCTCTTCTAGGCTGTTTGCCCATTCCCCTCTTCTTGGGATGCTGCGCACCAATACCGGCTGCCGGCCGCCCGCATGCGTCAAACGAGTGCAGAAAAAGCAGCACCTGCCCGTTTATGGTGCACGCATCTTCCTTTTCCCGTTTTTTAAGCCTGCGCCCCGGGAGGCCCCGCGCCGCTCCCTTGAAAAAACGCTCTTCCGCCCCCATGTAAACACTTATCTCATGAAGACGCTCGGGCGTCTTCCGCTTCAAAGAAAGGACATCGATTCATGACTGCACAGGTTCACGGTTTTCAGACTGAAGTCACCAAGCTGCTGAAGCTGCTCGCCAATTCGCTTTACTCCAACAAGGAAGTCTTCCTGCGGGAGCTGATCTCGAACGCCTCGGACGCCGTCGACAAGCTGCGCTTTCTTTCCATCACGCACCCGGAGCTCACAAAGGACGACCCCAGTTTCTGGATCCGGGTCCGGGCCGATGAAAAGGCAGGCACTCTCACGATCTCCGACAACGGCATCGGCATGACGCTTGCCGAAGCGAACGAGCATCTCGGGACGATCGCGAAGTCGGGCACCGAGGAGTTCTTCAAGAATCTTTCGAAGGACCAGGCCAAGGCCTCGCAGCTCATCGGCCAGTTCGGCGTGGGCTTCTACAGCGCCTTCATCGTGGCCGACCGCGTCACGGTGCTCTCGCGTGCGGCTGGCTCAAAGCCCGAAGAGGGCGTGCGCTGGAGCTCGGACGGCAGCGGCACCTATGAGTCCGAGAACATCACCCGCGAGCAGCGCGGCACCGACGTCGTGCTGCACCTGAAGGACTCGGAAAAGGAGTTCCTGAACGAATGGACGCTGCGCGAGACGATCACGCGCTACTCCGACCACATCTCCACGCCGGTGCTGCTCTGGTGCGAAAAGCACGAGCCGGCCTCGGAAAAGGACGGGGAAAAGAAGGAAGACAAGCCCGTCTGGGGCTGGGAGCAGGTGAACGATGCGAAGGCGCTCTGGACCCTCGCCCCCAAGGACGTGAAGGACGAGCAGTACATCGCCTTCTACAAGCATCTCACGCATGACTACGGCGATCCCCTCACCTGGGCGCACAACCGGGTCGAGGGAGACCTCGAATACATTTCTCTGCTCTACATCCCGAAGGAAGCGCCCTGGGACCTGTATTCGCGCGATGAAAAGCACGGCCTCAAGCTCTACGTCCAGCGCGTCTTCATCATGGACAACAGCGAGGAGTTCCTGCCGAACTACCTGCGCTTTGTGAAGGGCCTGGTGGACACCACGGCGCTCGACCTCAACGTCTCGCGCGAGCTGCTGCAAAAGAGCCCCGTCACGAGGAAGCTGAAGCGCGCCCTCACGAAGCGGGCCCTGTCGATGATTGAGAAGCTCGCCGCCGACAAGGACAAGTATCAGATCTTCTGGAGCCAGTACGGCCGCGTCATGAAGGAGGGCCCGATCGAGGATCCCTCGGACCGCGAGCAGGTGATGAAGCTGCTGCGCTTCGCCTCCACGAAGTCCGGGACTGCGGCCCAGACGGTGAGCCTCGAGAACTACATCGCCCGGATGCCTGAAAAGCAGAAGAACATCTATTACCTCACCGCGGGCAGCTACGAGGCGGCGGCCAACTCCCCGTACCTCGAGACGCTCCGGAAGAAGGGGATCGAAGTGCTGCTGCTCACCGACCGCGTCGACGAGTGGCTGATGGGCAACGTGCGCGACTTTGAAGGCCACAGCTTCGTGCCCGCCACGGCCTCTGACCTGCAGCTGGGAGACCTGGCCGACAAGGACGACCAGAAGAAGAAGGACGAGGCCGAAAAGGACAACAAGGGCGTCGTGGAGCGCCTGAAGAAGGCCCTCGAGGGGAAGGTGACCAACGTGCGGATTTCAACCCGGCTCGTGGACTCCCCCTCCTGCATCGTGGGCGAGCAGGATCAGATGCTCACGCCGCAGATGCGCCGCATGCTTGAGGCCGCGGGCCAGAGCGTTCCGGAGGAGAAGTTCACCCTCGAAATCAACCCCGAGCACCCGCTGATCCGCCAGGCCGCGGCCGAAACCGACGAGGCTCGCTTCGGCAAATGGGCTGACTTCATCTACGGGCAGGCGCTGCTCGCCGACCAGGGGTCCCTGAAGGACCCGAGCTCGTTCGTGAAGATCATGAACGAGCTGATTCTGAAGAAGTAACCGCCCGCCCTGAAAGGGGGCGGCCCCCGCCAAAAGCCGGAGCCCGGGGATTCACATCCCCGGGCTCCGTTTTTTCGTCCCTTCTATTCCAGTTCCCCGCTATTCGATCATCGGGGGAATATGAGTTTCGGTGCGGATGAGCAGAATCGGCACGTTGCCCTGGGCGGCCACGTGCGTGGCCACGGAGCCCATGACCGCCGACTTGAAGTTGCCGTAGCCGTGAGAGCCCATGACGATGAGGTCGAGCCGGTTCTCCTCGGCGTAGTCCGCGATCTGGTCGGCGGGATCTCCCGTGAGGCACACTTCCTTCACCTTGAGGCCGGCGGCCTTGAAGATCGGGCGGACCGTCTTCATCGAGTCGACAAAGTCCTCGTACTGGATGAGCTTCATGTCCTTTTTCGTAAGCTTCTCGTTTGAAACCGCGGCGACGACCGAGTAGTACTCCTTGTCGAGCGTGGTGACGACATTGATCGCGTGGAACTTCGCGCCCTGTCCGAAAAGCTCGAGATGACCGACCACGTAGCGGGCCGCGGCCTGGCCGTACTCCGAACCGTCCACGGCGATCGCCACGCGGAGCGCGTCCTTGCGCGGCTCCTCCTTGCCCCTCACGATGAGAACGGGGGTGCGTGTGCGCGCGAGGACTTCCGTGGTCACCGAGCCGAGGATCAGGCCGGCGAAAGCCGAAAGGCCGCGCGAGCCCATCAGGATGAGGTCCGGCTTCTCGCGGGCGACGGCCTCGGCGATCTGCTCGGCGGGGTCCCCCACAGCCTTTTGCTCGGTGAAGTCGACGCCCTCGGCCCGCAGCACCCGGCGCGCCGGGGCAAGCGCGCGCTCGGCCTCGGCGTCGTAGTATGCCTGCTCGTCGCCCCTCACCAGAAGCCTGCGGATGGCCGACAGGGGTTGCTGAACAGTAAGGAGGACAAGCTGCGGGTGGGCCCCGCGCAGAGAGGTGCGCGATACAAAGAACTCAACGGCGTTGGTGCTGCAGGCGCTGCCGTCGGTGGGAAGGAGAATTTTCATATCAGCTTCTTAAGGGAAACTCAAAGCCGCTGGCACTTTCCCGCTTCTGGAAAATAGCCGGCGGGGCGGCTCTATTTTATCTTTTTCCCGAGTTTATCAGCTTAAAAATGAATAAACCCTTGTATTGCAAGGGCTTATTCATTAATTATTTTTCATCTCTGGTAGTACAACTTTTCGGTCGGGCAATGTCTTTGAGCCGCAGCTTCTTGCATAGTGACTGTGCCGTCTCATAGTGGCAGGGCGGCTCCAGGCTGAATGCCCTGAGGATCGAGTCAAAGCGGCCCTCCTTTGGATAAAGCCTCAGGTACAGGGGCATTTGGGGATTGCCGTCATCGAGGGCAACTTCGGCACCGCGCAGCGCCGCGTTGATTTCGTCACAGGTGATGTCCCTGATCTTCTGTTTGAGGACATGCTGCATGTACTTTTCGATCACGAGGCTGATGAAGCAACTCGCAAAATGTCCTCTGACATGACTGTCTGTCCAGACAAAGCAGGGGCGGGCTTCGAGCGTGGTCTTGCTTACCCAGAAGCAATCCTCGATGCGCCAGAGATTGCGGTAAATCTTCATGATGTCCTGAGAGGACTTCGTCTTCAGATTCGTGCAGACGGCGTAATAGCCGGCCCACCGCCTCGCCTCTTCGATTTTCTTCATATCCAGTGACGGCTCGCCTTCGCCTTTCGGCACCTTGATCAAAGACCTGTATCCGCGGCTGGAGGTCAGCGATCCCCTGCTGCGCAGGGCTTTTTTCGCCTTCTCAACGGCACGGTCGATGTCGCTATTGTCCTTGTTGGCCCGGGACTGCGAATGCGAGACGATCCAGCGGACATCCAGAGAATCCACTTTCTTCGACGACTGATACTTGCGCCCTGTGGTTTTGCTGATTTTGGTTACGAAAACCGTCTTTGACAGATCCATTGTCTTGTAGCGGCAGACAATCTCGTCGCCGTCCATGACGGTCTCATCCCAATTTCCGTCGTCAAGGATCTGTTTGCGCAGCTCCTTCGTGCTGTTCTTAACCTTCTGCGCGAGGACAAAGTCGCAGCCGATGTCCTTGAGCCCGAGCAGGTTCTCGTTTGAATTGAGCCCCCTGTCGGCAACGACAATGAGCGTCTGCAGGTCATAAGCCGTTTTGATCCGCCTGATCATGGGGAGCATCGTGCCGAACTCTGAGGTGCTGCCGGGGAAAAGCTCGTAATCAATGGGGATGCCGAACGCATCCATCACGAGTCCGAGAACTACCTGGACCTCGTTGACCTTGTGGTCCTTGCTCAGCCCGAACTGGCGCAGCTCGCCTTCTTTCCGGCTCTCAAAGGCATATGTCGTCACGTCATAAAAGGCGGCTGAGACCGTGCGGTTCAGCCTGCTGCTGATCTCGCGGTTAAGGTGTTTGACAATCGCTTCCTTGTCCTCCGCAAGCCGGTCGAGCACCCGGTACACGACATTGTTGTCTGCGATGCCGTCGAACGGCACGATGCTTGAGCCGCGCTCCTCGAAGGCTTTTTTCTTGCTGCCCGGACTGACGATCCTTTGCGAGCACAGCAGGAACGCTGCCTTGTCGTACGAATACTCGATTTTGCGCTTGCTCTGCAGATAGCGGAACACCTGCGGCAGATTCAGATCGTCCTTCCATACCTGCCGAATGACGGCAGCGCCGAGCTTCAGCCTTGCGGCGCACGAATAGTCAGCGCCTTTTTGGGACTGCTCGAGCTTGCGGATTCTTGTCTGGGCCGAGTTGTCTAGCTCCTCCAGCCTGGCCTTCCTGACCGCCTCGTTCTCGGCTGCCACGCGGGCACGCAGGTTCTTGAGATAGTCGGGATCTTCTTGCTCAAGGACGTCGAGGTTGCCGTGATTCTCCAAGAGCCGCGACCGGGGCTTGCCGTCCGCATTGCGGTAGCTCTCGACAACGCGGACGTACTTGCGCCCCTGGGTCGTGACGATGGCAACGTGTTTGGACATGGAGAGCTCCCGGTAACTGACTCTGGATACCAGCATTATACCACCAATGGACTACATTGTAACTACGTAGAGTGTAAAATTTTTGCCCCGCCGACCCAATGCCGACGGGGCTTTACTCAATTTTTAGCTGAAAAAGACGGGAGAGGTGCGCGATACAAAGAACTCAACGGCGTTGGTGCTGCAGGCGCTGCCGTCGGTGGGAAGGAGAATTTTCATATCAGCTTCTTAAGGGAAACTCAAAGCCGCTGGCACTTTCCCGCTTCTGGAAAATAGCCGGCGGGGCGGCTCTATTTTATCTTTTTCAGAGGGCTGACTCCGGGGCCCCTCGCCGCCTGCGCCGCCCGGCTCCCCAAAGCGCATACAAAAACCGCCGCTGTCCCCTGAAGGACAAACGGCGGTCTGAAGAAACCTCTGACTTAAGCAGAGATTACTTGGCAGCGGCGGCAGAAGCAGCCGGAGCGGCTTCCTCAGCCATCTTGGCAGCCTTCTTGGCAGCCTTCTTCGGGGCCTTCTTGGCAGCCTTGGCCTTCGGGGCGGCCTTCTTGGTGGCCTTCTTCACAGCCTTCTTGGCAGCGGGAGCGGGAGCAGCAGCGGCCGGAGAAGCGGCAGCGTCAGCAGCAGCGGAAGCAGCGGCAGAGGGAGCCGGAGCGGCGAAAGCAGCGCCAGCGGCGAGAATGGAAGCAAGAACGAGAACCTTCTTGAACATTTTGAATCACTCCAAATATTTTGTAATCTGTGTGGTCTCCAGCCTCTTCTTATATTCGGGCTGTCCACGGAGCGAATATTAGGCTTGCGGCCTGACCTCAGCTTGAGAACAAACACTAAGCCCCATACCGCAAACAGGCGAGCTCCGGCAGGCGCTGCGGGCGCCGTAAAGCGCCGCCCCGAAGGGGGAATGGACAGTCCGAAAAGGAAAAAAGTTCTCTGCGAGCTCACCTCCCCCTCGGAGGCGGCAGGCTTTGCCGCCCGGAGATAAGGCCTGCGCCGCAGCCGCCGGTCCGCTGAACGCTTCACGCAGGCCGCGCGCCACACGTAGCGGCGCCTTGCGCGGGAGCAGTCCCCGTGATAGAAAGGCTCTTCAGCACCGGGAGAAACCAGAGTCATGAGTTCCAAAAAAGAAAAGCTCAGCTGGGCAGATTTCAAGAAAGCGTGGTCTGAAAAAGCCATCGTCGTCTCGGTCGACCCCTACCAGGCCATGAAGGCCTGGAAAGACGGCCTCATCCACACCTCCGCCCAGGCCGTCTGGTGCCTGGGGGCGCTGTGCGTCCCCGCGGGCTGCCTTCTCACCTTTTTCTACGGCTGGTGGTGGGTCCTCGCGGGGCTGGCGGCCTTCCTCGCGCTGCACCTGTGGTCCCAGCACCTGCGCTCCAGCGCACTCACCCGCGCGATCCTCGAAGACGAGCGGCTCTACAGAATCGCGGTGGACAGCGGCTGGGTGCAGATCAGCCGCCTTCGCTCCTGAGGCTCGGGGCCATGGGGGCGGGAGCCGTCAGGAAAGCGGCCGCTGCGGCGATCTCGGCGCTCGCGCTCGCCTGCGCCCAGGCTTCGGGCGCGCCGGAGGGCGCCCCCGCAAAGACGATTACGATCGGGCTGGTGGACACCTTTTCGCCCGACTTCTACGTCCACACCTACTCGCCCACGCTCGACTACCTGGCTCAGGCTCTTCCGCGCTACCGGTTCCGCTACACCGAGATCGACTACAGGGATGTCCCCGGGGAGATCGCGCGCAAGAAGCCCGACTTCATCGTCTCGACGGCCTCCACCTACGTCACGCTGCTCGACAGCCCCGGCGCCCACCAGATCGCCACGCGGCGGCCCGCGGGGTCCGTCGACGCGGCCCACACCCTCGCCTCGGCCTTCGTCGTCCCGTCCGCCAGCCCCATCAGGTCCGTGGCCGGCCTGCGCGGCCGCTCGGTCGCGATCGCCGATTCCAGAAGCTTTGACGGGTGGCTCATCGCCCAGGGCGAAATCGCCCGGCTCAATTACGACCCGAACCGCTTTTTCTCCTCGGTGACGGAGACGCACTACGGCATTCCGGGAGTGGCCGAGCTTGTGACGCTCGGCGCGGCCGACGCCGGTGTGCTTTCGACCTGCGAGTACGAAAAGCTGATCGAGAGCGGGCAGCTGCGCGAGGGCGAGCTCAGGATACTCGACGAGCGCGGGAAGCAACAGGGGGAAAGCTGCGTGAGAAGCACAGAACGGTACCCCGACGCCGTGATCTCCTCCCTGCCCTGGTGCCCCGCGGAAACGGTGAGCGACTTCACGATCGCGCTGCTGTCGATGCCGGCCAAAGGCCGGGACTTCCGCTGGGTGGTCGAAAGCAACTTCCAGCCGACCTGGGAGCTCATCAAGGCGCTCGGGCTCGGCCCCTTCAGCCACATGAAGGACATGAGCCCGCAGGCGCTGTGGCGCCGCTACCACACGGAAATGCTCCTGGGAGCCGCGCTGCTGCTGGCCGTGATCTTCCACCTGGTGTCGGTCAACCTGCTCGTGCGCCGCCGCACGAGGCAGCTCTCGCTTGCGGTGAAGGCGACCGAAAAGCTGCACGACGAGGCCCAGAAGACCCACATGAAGCTCGCGAGGCTCGAGCGCGAGAGCATCGTCTCGCAGCTCTCCTCGATGTTCGCCCACGAGATCAAGCAGCCGATCATGAACATCTCGCTTTATGCCGGGGCGCTGCGGCTGTACCTGAAGAAAAAGGGAGAGCTCTCGGAGAAGGCCCTCGACCTGCTCGAATCCCTTGAAAGCGAGGTGGAGCGCTCCTCGGAAATCGTCGAGCACGTCCGCTCCTACGCGAAAAAGCGCGAGGCGAGGCCCCAGGCTTCAGACCTGAGGACGATCACCGAGGCGGCGCTGCGCACGTTTTCCAGTCTTCCGGAGTTTGTGCGCTGCGACGACCTGCCTTCGGCCCCCGTCTGGGTGGATCCCTTCGAGATCCAGTTCATCGTCGCCAATTTCGTCAAAAACGCGCTGAGCGCCGTCCAGACGGTGAAAAAACCCGAGGTCCGGATCAGCATCCGCCCCGAAGGCCGAAGCTGGCGGCTCACCGTGAGCGACAACGGGCCGGCCATTTCCGACGAGGTGTTTGAGAACCTCGGGACGGCCGGCACGAGTTCGAAAAAGGACGGGCTGGGGTTCGGGCTCGCGATCGCCGTGGCGATCGCCGAGCGCAACCGCGGCCACCTGGAGTTTCGGAAGCGCCCGGAAGGCGGGCTGCAGGCCGCCCTGATCCTGAAGCGCTGCGACAAAGAGGAAATACCGTGACCGCAGAAATCCCAAAAATCTCCCCAGAGGCCAAAGGCCGCTGCATCATCCGGCTGGTGGACGACGATCCCTCGGTGCTGCGGGCGCTGCGGGCCTTCCTCACGATGGATGACTGGCAGGTCGAGTGCTACGAGTCGGGAAAGGACTTCCTCGCCTCCAGCCTGGAGGCCCCGGGCTGCCTCGTGCTCGATATGCGCATGCCCGGGATGACGGGCATCGAGGTGCAGGAGGAGATGATCCGCCGGGGCGAGCGGCTCCCGATCATCTTCCTGTCGGCCCACGGCGACATCGAACTCGCCGTGGACGCCGTCAAGCGCGGAGCCCGCACCTTTCTCGTGAAGCCCCCGAAGCCAGGCAAGCTCCTTTCCGAGATCGAGAGCGCGTGCAGCGCCGACATCGAGCGGCGGAAAATCGAGGCCTACGGCGAGAGCCTCGAGCGGCTCTGGAACACGCTCACTGCCGCGGAGCAGGAAGTGGCGCGACTGGTGGCCAAGGGGCTGCCCAACAGCACGATAGGCTCCATCCTCAACATTTCCGAGCGCACCGTGCGCTCCCACAAGGCGGAGATCTACGGCAAGCTGGACGTCGCCAACGCCGTGGAGACCGCGGACTTCATCCGGGACATGGAGGCGAGCGCGGAGAAGCGGCCATGAAGCGGCGCACGATTCTTATCGCGGGGGCGGCCGTTGCAGCGGCGGGCGCGGGCCTTGCGGCCTGGCGCGCCGTCCGGCCCTCCTCCGGCTGGGACGAAGACTTCGACGTGATCGCCGTGGGAGGAGGCGCGGCGGGGCTGTCGGCCGCGGCGACCTCCGCGGCGGCAGGCGCCTCGGTGCTGCTGCTTGAAAAGGAGCCGCAGCTCGGGGGCGACACCCTGATTTCCGGCGGGAACTTCAACGCGGTCGACCCCGCCTCGGCTCAAAACGGCCTGCAGCCCGATTCTGAAGCGCTCTTTCTCTCCCAGATCCTCGACTCCGGGGCGGGCCTCAACTCGCCTGACGTCGCCGCGGCTCTGGCCACCGGCGCCACCGGCGCCCTCGCCTGGCTCAAAAGCCTCGGCATGCGGTTCCTGCCCGGGGTGAGGGAAATCTACGGAGGGCGCTTCCCGAGAACCCACAAGCCGGTGCTGCCGCGCGGGGAAGGCTACATCAGGGCGCTTCTGGCCGAGTGCGAGCGGCGCAAGGTGCAGATCCGCCTCTCCTCGCCCGTGCGCTCGCTCATCCGCGCGCAGGGCGGGCGGGTCCTCGGCGTCGCGGTGACCGACAACGGCGCGCCGAAGCTCATCCGGGCCCGATGCGGCGTCATCATCGCTTCGGGCGGCTACGGGGCGAGCCGGGACATGCTGAAGACCTATGCCCCGGACTTCGCCGACCTGCCTCATGACAACGCCCCGGGGGCAACCGGCGAGATGATTCTCGCGGGCCGCCAGGCCGGGGCCGCGGTGATGAACATGAATCTCGTCGAGTGCATCCCCGGCAGCGGCCAGGGCAGCGACGGGCAGATCCGGCTCGACATCGCCCCCACGCGGATGATCATGGTCGACAGCCGCGGACGGCGCTTTGTGGACGAAACCGACTACCGGACGCGGATCACGCAGGCCATTTTGAAGCTCTCGCCTCGGCGCTGCTGGTCCATCGCTGACTCCGACACCGTCGCCTCCTACGACCTCGCCACCCAGAAGAGCCTGCACAGGGGGCTGCATGCCGGCACGATCTTCAGGGCACGGACGCCCGGAGAGCTGGCCGATCTGATCGGGGTCCCGCCGCGGGCCCTCGGACGGACCATGAGCGAGATGAGGCTCGCGCGCGGCCTGCGCACCCCGCCCTTCTGGGCCGCGCCCGTGAACCTCCGCGTCCACGCGACCCTGGGGGGCCTCAAGATCGACAGCCGCGGCCGGTGCCTCGACGCCTCGGACCTTCCCATCCCGGGGCTGTGGGCCGCGGGCGCGGCCACCGGCAACGTGCACGGCGCCAACCGCCTGGGAGGCAACGGCATCAACACCGCCGTGGTATTCGGCCGCGCCGCCGGAGAGGACGCGGCCCGGGCGTAGCACCCCGGGGCCGCAGCCCCGGCCCTGGCGCCCGGCTGTTCTTTTCCGGATCACAAATTATTTATTTTGTCAACGGCCTAACCGCCGACGTGAAGATCAGGCATCTTACCTAGACTGAAGGCGTATGCAAAAAGAGGGATCGAAGATCCTTCCGCATACCGATTCAAACCGGCGGCAGAGCGGTTCTGATGCCGCCCGGTGACTTGATTAGGAGAGAATTATGCAGGCTTCACGTCGTAGTTTTCTGAAAGGCGCCCTCGGCACTGCTGCTCTTGCTGCAGGCACAATGGCTTCCATTCCGGCCGAAGCGGCCCGCGCCCCCAAGAAGTGGGACATCACCACTGACGTCGTCGTTGTAGGCTTCGGCGGCGCCGGCGCCACGACCGCCATCTCCGCCGCCCAGAACGGCGCCCAGGTGGTCGTCCTCGAAAAGAATCCGGAAAACCACCACATCTCCAACACCCGCATGTCCGGCGGCATCTTCCACTGCCCGTTCAAGGACGGCGACAAGAAGGCGCTGCAGGATTACGCGCAGGCCATGTTCTCCGGCGAGAACATCCCCTGGAAGGAAGAGGGCGAAATCCCGGAAAGCTCGGTTGGACTCGCCAAGCTCTGGGCCGACCTCTCGCCCACGAACCTCGACTTCCTGCAGAGCCTCGACCCGGCCTTCATCGGCGGCTCGCAGCCTGGATTCAACAAGGCCTCCTTCCCCAACTTCCCGGGCGCGAAGGAGTGCAAGTACAACGCCTACCGCGCCACTTACCTGAAGCGCATGAAGTCCTTCAATGACGTCTCCTACGGACGTCCGAAGGAGGAGACGAGCTCGGGCGAAGCCTTCTGGCAGTGCCTCGCGACCGGCGTGAAGAAGCAGGGCAAGAAGATCCGCGTGCTCTGGGAGACCCCGGGCAACCAGCTCGTGAAGAACGACCGCGGCGAGGTGATCGGCGTGATCGGCCTGCACAAGGGCAGGAAGGTCGCCGTGCGCGCCCGCAAGGCCGTGGTGCTCTGCGCCGGCGGCTACGAGTACAACAAGGCGATGCGCCAGGCCTTCCTAGAAGGCCCGGGCGTCACCGGCTGGGCCTTCTACGGCACGACCTCCAATACGGGCGACGGCATCTCGATGGGCATGGCGGCCGGCGCCGGCCTGTGCAAGGTCGGCAAGGCTGCGGCCCGCGTGATTGTCCCGACGCTCGACACCTGCAACGGCATGAGGATCGGCTCGATCACTCCGTCGGTGGGCTCGCCGCACTCCATGGTGGTCGACAACTTCGGCAAGCGCTACGAGGCTGAAACGAAGGTGACCGACAACCCGAGCCGCTACTTCTTCTACAAGGCGGCCGTGCAGTTCGACATCAACACGCTCGCCTATCCGCGCACGCCCTCGTGGATGATTTTCGACGAGACGCTGCGCGCCTCGAAGCCTCTGGTCGCCCTGGGCATCTCGGTCGTGGGCTTCGGCCTCACGAAGTGGAGCAAGGACAACATGTCCGCGATCAACTCCGGGCTGGTCCTCAAGGCTGACACGATCGAAGAGCTCGCCGAGAAGATCAAGAACCATCCGGACAACAAGAAGCGCATGGTCCCGGCGAACCTCGTCGAGGAAGTGAAGAAGTTCAACAAGTTCTGCGACGAGAAGAAGGACGAGGAATTCGGCCGCCGCCCGGTCACTCTGGGCAAGATCGAAAAAGGCCCGTTCTACGCCATGCCGCTCGTGGCCGGCGGCCCGAACACCAAGGGCGGCCTGCTGATCGACGACCGTCACCGCGTCCTCACCTGGGAGCGCAAGCCGATTCCGCGCCTCTACACGGTGGGTGAAATGGCCTCTGTCCTGAAGTTCGTGTACCAGGGCGGCGGCAACCTCACGGAGTGCCTGGTCTATGGGCGCAGCGTCGGCAAGGAAGTGGCCGGACTGCCGAATCTGAAGGCCTGAGGCGTCTCTTGTCTGAGCGGGGGCTGCGGGCTTTTTCCCTGACCGCCCCCGCCCGCCAAACGGCCGGAAACGGGAGATCTCCCGTTTTCGGCTGTCTGCTGTTTCAATAAGGAGAAAGACCCCATGTCACGTTTTCCAACTGTTCAGCGGGTGGCTGCCGCCGCCGCTCTGGCCCTGTTTCTAGCCTCTGCACCCTGCGCCCAGGCCTTTGCCGCTGACGCTCCGGCATCGGGGAAATTTCTGGCTGACCGGCATGTCGCACGGGGGATGAAGTGCGACGCCTGCCACGTGTCGGCACAGGGCGGAAAGCTCAAGGCCGAGAAATCGGACTACGGCGTGTGCGCGACCTGCCACGGCGATTATCAGAAAGTGGCGGCCAGGACCGAAGCCAAGTACAAGGACTCGGGCCAGCCCAACCCCCACAACCAGCACGACGGCGCCCTGCCCTGCACGGAGTGCCACAAGGGGCACAAGGCGGGCGTCAACTACTGCGCCCAGTGCCACAGCTACGTCTACAAGGTGCCGTGAGGAGCCGCCCGGGCGCGTCCCAAAGGGAAAGCCCGGATTCATGGCATGGAAAGGTCCTTTCGGAGCGAAGCTCTGAAAGGGCTTTTTCTTTTCCCTGTAAAAAAGACTGGCGCTGAAGCGGCCGGACGCGCGCGGGGCCTTCAGCGCGGGGGCAGCCTCACGTCGGACACCGGGATGCCGAAATGCCGGTACCAGTGCTGCCACAGGCCCGTCTCGGCCTCGTCGCAGACCTGGCGCAGAAGCCTGGCGAGCTCCCCGAACAGGGGATCGGCGGCGTCCGCGGCCCGGAACGCGATGCAGTTTCTCCAGGGCTCGCGGTGCCAGCCGGGCAGCACCGGCACTACCTCGCCCCGGGAGAGCTCCTCCTCGACCATGCCGAGCGCCACGTCCACGGCGATCCCGCGGCCCGCGAGAAGCGCTTCCCGGCAGAAGACGGCGTCTCCCTGACGGCAGTCCTGGCCGGGGGCAAGGTAGTAAGTCTTCGGCCCTTTTTCGAGACGCGTCGAAAAGGACGGGTTGGAGGAGCTGCGCAGCAGCACGGTTCTGTCCGAAAGCTCCTCGATCCGGGCGGGGGCGCCGTGCCCGGCGACATAGCCGCGGGAGGCGAGCAGCATCGTCACGCTCGGAGCCGCGGGCAGCGCGGCGAGCGCCGCATCCTGCGGCGTATAGCCGAGAAAGGCGAGGTCGGCCCGCCCCTCGAGCAGCCCCTGGCTGCCGACGTCGGCGCAGATCTCAAGCCTCAGCCCCGGGTGCGTGTCCTCAAAGCGCATGAGAAAGCTGTAGAAGACCGTCCTGCCCGCGTTGGTCGGGATGCTGATGCGAAGCCTCCGGGAGCACTCCCCGCCGGAGCGCCCTTCGCTGCGGGCTGCCTGAAGGAGCTGCTCCCCGGCGCGGAGGAACTCGCGGGCGTAGGGAAGAAGAAGCCTCGCGCGGGCGGAGAGCACCGCGGGCTTTCGGCTGCGGTCGAGCAGCTCAAAGCCCAGTTCCTTTTCCATCTGCCGGATCATCCTGGAAAGTGCGCTGGGATCAAGCCCCAGCCGCCCGGCCGCGGCGCCGGCCGAGCCCTGGCGCCCGATTTCGAGGAGCGCCCTCCAGCTGTCAGTGCTTCGCAGAACCTTCATCGGCGTCCAGCCTGCAGAAAGGAAGCGGCCCGTCAGAGCTCGTTCTGGTTGAAATTGAGCGAGAAGCTGTAGCGGTCGCCCGGATGCCAGGAAACGGAAATCTCCAGGGGCCTGCCCATCTCATCGAGATAGAGGCGGCGGATCCTCAGCGCGGGACAGCCCGCGGGACAGCGCAGCCACATCGCCTGCTCGGCCGGCATCTCAACGGCGGAAATGTCCTGCTTCACCTCCTTGCAGACGACGCCGTGCAGGCGGTTGATCAGAGCCGCGACCAGGGTGTTGGGCTCGCGCTGCGCCACGGCGAGAATGTCCTCCCACTTCTCCGGGATGTAGACCTGCGTGCAGACAATGGGCGGTTCGTCGGCCTTCGCGCCGTGGCGGATGTTGGTGAGCCTGATCCAGCGCGAGCCGATCTCCGCCCCCGTATGCGCGGCAAGCTCCCGGTTCACGATGATGCGCCGGGCCTGGCAGATTTCGCGGCTGTGGGTGTTGCTCAGCTTGTCGATGTCCCTGAAGGAGGACAGGTGGTAGGCAAAGCCCCGGCTCGCTCCCTGGGAGATCACCCGGGTGCCCACGTGCGGCGTGCGCTCGATGATGCCGGAGCGCTGAAGCTGGTCGAGGGCGGCGCGCACCGTATGGCGCGAGAGCCCCCGCTCTCTGCAGATGTCAAGCTCTTTCGGAAGGAAGCTGCCCACCGGATAGCGGCCGACGGCAATGCTGTGAGCGATGTCCCGCGCAAGTTGAACCCAAAGCAGTTCCTTTTTCGCCATTTTGAGAACCTGAAACTCAGTCGGAGCGTGCATCCCCGGCGCTGCGCCCCCGCCCTCGCGGTGGCCAGCTTCCGGCGCCAAACCGGACGGGCCGCCCGGCCCGTCCGGTTCAATTCTAAAGCACCGGTGGCTCTCCGCCCACGGCGCTCCGAAGCCCGCCTAGTACAGGCCGATCACCTTCCACCAGCCCAGGCCCGTGACGAAGACGAGCAGGACATTGAGCGTCACGATGAGGAAATTGATCCTGTAGAAGCGGGGGCGCTCGAAATAGCCCTGGCCGAAGTAAATCGGGCCGGGGCCGCCCGCGTACTCCGTGATGCCCCACATGAAGTTCGAGAAGATGCCGAAGCAGACCGCGACCATGAGCGCGGGCGCGCCGCAGCCGATCGCAACGGCGCAGAACGGCACGTACATGGCGGCCACGTGGCCCGAGGCCGTGGCGAAGATATAGTGGAGATAAATGTAGGCAAAGCCCAGAATGACGAAGGCAGCAAGCCAGTCCGCGCCGACCAGCTGCGCGGCCACCGAGGCCGACATCCACTTGATGAACCCGAGCTTCGTGAGGCCGCCGGCAAGCGAGATGATCACGCCGAACCAGATCACGGTGTCCCAGGCCGCCTTCTCGGCGAGGACGTCCTTCCAGGCGATGGCGCCCACGATGAGGAGGTAGGCCACCACGCCCAGGCCGATCGCGTTGGCGTTGTAGCCGGTCACCATCGTGGTCGCCCAGCCGATCAGCGCAATGACAAAGCCGATTCCCACGAGCTTCTCCTGCCTGGTCATCGGCCCGAGCTCGGAGAGCTTGTCGCGGCCGAGCTGCTTCGCCTCAGGGGTCTTGTTGAGCGTGGGGCGCAGCAGCAGCCGCGTGACGTGCGGAAGGATCGCAAAGCAGATGAGCGCGGGCAGCAGCGCGGCCCAGAGCCACATCCCCCAGCTGATGTCGATGCCCAGGGCGTCATGGGCGAGCTTCGCGCAAAGGGGGTTGGCCGCCATGCCGGTGAGAAAGAGCGCGCCGGTGATCGGCGTGAACTGGAAGCAGGTCATGATGAGATAGTCGCCGATCTTTCGTCCCGTGGGCCCGGGCCCCGAGCCCATGACCGAGAGGATCGACTTCGCCACCGGCAGGATGATGCCGCCCGAGCGGGCCGTGACCGAAGGCATCGCCGGGGCCATCAGGAGATCGGCGACCCCCAGCGAGTAGGCGATGCCGGTGGTCGAGCCCCCGAATTTCGAGAGCATCAGGTAGGCGATGCGCCGCCCGAGCCCGGACTGCACGAAGCCCAGCGAGAGCACGTAGGCCGAGAAGATCATCCAGACCGTGCCGGAGGACAGGCCCGAGAGCGCCTGCCCCAGGGTGAGCGTGCCGGAGAAATACGACAGGGCGAGCGCGATCATCATGATCGCGCCCGAGGGCAGCGGTGCGCAGAGGATCCCCACGATCGTGCCCACGAAAAGGCCCAGCATGTGAATCGCCTTCGGGTCAAGCCCGGAGGGCGGAGGCAGGAACCAGATCGCGAGGCCGACCGCGACGGGCACGATCCAGCGCCAGTACTCTGGCTTTCTGGCGGGAGAGGAAGCTGCAGTTGTCATTTTGTCTTCTCTTAAAGGACTTGCGGGAGGCCCCCTGTCCGGTACCGGCGCGCGGGGCTCTGAAGGCAATCTGCCCTGCTTTTAATGTCCGTACAAAAACTCTCTTCTTTTGTCCTGACCCAACCCGTCTGAGGCGGGGAGGCCGTGCGTCCTTACCCCCTGTTTTTGAGAGGGAAAATTTCATCAATCCCTTATGTCCGTCCGTCAAAAGACCGGACATAAGACGGAAAAGGCCGCCGGGCGGGGCTCCGGTCCGCGGCCTCGCCCCGGCCGCAGCCGGACATATTCAAAAAAGAGGGGCGGGGCCGGCCTTTCACCAAAAGGCTTACTCCTCTGGCGCCTCCCGGGGTAATATTCGGGGGTGCTTTAAAAGGAGGCCCGGCCCCCTTCGTAAAACTGCGGCGGGCCGCCCTCCCCTGTTACGAAAAGGAGAAAAGATGCCTATAACCGAGATTGACAAGCTGCCGGCGCTGCCTGAGGAGTTTGTCGCAGCAACCGACAAGCTCAAGTCGGACGCGGGCGTGCAGGCGCTTCTCGAAGCGATACGCGCAGACGACGAGCGCACCATGGAAGAGCAGATCAAGATCTGCGAGATTCCCGCCCCGCCCTTCAAGGAGAAGAAGCGCGGCGAATATCTGCTCGGTCTCTTCCGGCAGTACGGGCTGAAGGACGCCTACATGGACGAAGAGGGCAATGTCGTGGGCCGCAGAAAAGGCAGCGGCCGCGGGCCCGTGGTGCAGATCGCAGCCCATCAGGACACGGTATTCCCGGAAGGCACCGACGTCACCGTCAAGCGCGAGGGCGACATCCTGCGCGCGCCTGGCATTTCGGACGACACCCGGGGGCTTGCCTCGATGCTGAGCCTCCTGCGCTGCCTCGAGGCGAGTGGGATCGAGACCGAGGGCGACCTGCTCTTCACCGCGAGCGTGGGCGAAGAAGGCAACGGGGACCTGCGCGGCCAGAAGTACATGCACTATGTGAAGAAGGTCCACGTCGACGGCTTCATCGGCCTTGACGCCGCGAACGTCGGCCGCATTCTCGCCGGCGCGACCGGATCCCACCGCTGGCTCATCTCCTACGACGGCCCTGGCGGACACTCCTTCCACAAGTTCGGGATCGCCCCCTCGGCGATCCACGCGATGGGCCGCGCGATCGCGAAGTTCGCCGACCTCAACCCGCCCAAGGATCCGAAGACCACCTTCAATCTCGGCGTGATCAAGGGCGGCTCGACCGTGAACGCGATCGCCGCGCACTGCGAGGCGCAGCTCGACCTGCGCTCGGGCGACAACGGCCACCTGCTCGAGCTTGAAAAGACGGTTCTCGCCGCCTTCGACGAAGCGCTCGAAGAAGAAAACCGCCGCGTGAACGCCTCGGGCGACATGGTGCTTAAGCTCTCGAAGAAGCAGATCGGCGACCGTCCGGCCGGCCCGGGCGACGACATGAGTCCGGTGATCCTTGCGGCCCGCGCGGGCCAGCAGGCGCTCGGCATCAAGCTGGAGAAGTACACCTCGGCCTCGACCGACCACAACATCCCGCTCTCGCTGGGCATTCCGGCCACCACGCTTGGCGTGGGCGGCAAGGAAGGCAACAACCATGCGCTCAACGAGTGGTGGCAGCACGACAGGCCGTGGCTGTCGCCGCAGCTCGCGGGCTTCACCGCGCTGCTGCTCGCGGGCGTGAAGGGCCTCACGAAGCCGCTACTGCCGGTGCGCGGCTGATCCCGCCCGCCGTTAGCTGAAGGCGGAAAGACGCGGGCCGCTTCCCTTTTTAAGGGGAAGCGGCCCGTTTTTCGTTCCGGCAGAAGATTCTGCCGGCAGCAGCAGGGCTCAGCCCAGGTGCTTCAGCACGAAGGCGGTGAACACCGCGGCCCCCACGGGCAGCTGCGTGTCGTCAAAGTGCATGTCGCGGTTGTGCAGCCCGGGGGCCGCGCCCACGCCCACTCCGAAGAAGCCCGTGCGCAGCTTCGGCATCGCGGTCTTGTAGAAATTGAAGTCCTCGCCGCCGCCCCCGCAGTTCGGCGCGAGGCGCCCGGGGGCGACCTCGTTGATGCAGTCGGCGAGCTCACGGGTGATCTCGGGGTCGTAATCCGGGGCGGGCCCCACCTTCCCCATCTCGATGTCGGCGGTGCAGCCCACGGCCTCCGCGCCGCCCTTCACGGCCTGCTTGAACTTGTCGAGCAGCCCGGTCATCACCTGGTTGCTCTTCGCGCGGATGTCAAAGCGCATCGTGCACACGGGCGGAATGATGTTCATCGCGCCGTCGGCCTTGATCTGGGTGGGCTTGATCGTCCAGTGCACGTCCGGGGTCATGTGGATCGAGTTCACCGCGGTGATGATGGCGTTCGCCCCGTCGATCGCGTTCACGCCGAGCTGGGGGCGGGAGCCGTGCGCGGGCTTGCCGTGGACGGTGACGATCGGGAAGGCAAAGCCGCTGTACATGACGGCCGCGCAGAGCGTGCCGGGCTTGAGGTCCTGCAGCGGGCGGATATGGGCGCCCACCGCGATGTCGACGTCGTCAAGCACGCCCTTCTCCACCATGAGGAGCGCTCCCTGCATGGTTTCCTCGGCGGGCTGGAAGAGAATCTTCAGCGTGCCGCGGCGGATTTTCCCGACCAGCCTCGAGGCGGCCTCAAGCAGCATCCCCATGTGGCCGTCATGCCCGCAGGCGTGGACGGCGGTCACGCTGCCGTCGGGGTTCTTGAAAGGAAGCGCGTCCATGTCGGAGCGGATCAGCACGACCTCGCCGGGCTCGCTGCCGCGGATCACGCCGAGCACCCCGCAGGTCCCCGGCACGTAATCGGCTTCAATGCCCAGGGCGCGCAGCTTCTGCAGCACGAAAGCCGCGGTGTTCTTCACATCAAGCCCGAGTTCAGCCAGGCCGTGAAGCTCGCGGCGAAGCTGAGTCGAATTGTAAATTTCTGGCATCTTTTTCCTCTGTCTGAATCGCGCCGCGGAGCCGGACCGGCCGGCCCCGGGGCGCAGGAGCGGGGTCAATCCTAAGCGCTTCACGGGGCCCTGTAAAATCGCGCGCCCTCCGCCCGCTCCCCCTCAATGTCCTCCCGGGTCGAAGCAGGCGCATAGGCGCATGCTCTTATCTGCATGCTGATATACACAGACCAGAGCTGCCCTCCGTCCTCATGGCAGCCTCGGGCCGGTTTAAACTCTGCAGCCTGTATCAATGGAAAAGGAACCCCGATGAACAGCCGATCCTGCGTTGTCGTTCTCTCGGGCGGTCAGGACTCCACCACCTGCCTCGCCCTCGCGCTCAAAAGCTACAGCACCGTCTACACCATTGGCTTCCAGTACGGCCAGCGGCACGGGGTGGAGCTGCAGTGCCGCAGCCGCATCCTGCGCTCGATCGAGTCCGTCGTCGGCACCCGCTCGCTCGGCCCCGACCTGCTCGTGGACATGAAGAGCTTCGGGGAGATCGCCGCCTGCTCGCTCACCGACCCGAAGGTGCCGATCGCCTTTGACGAAAGGACGCAGCTGCCCAACACCTTCGTGCCGGGCCGCAACCTCGTCTTCCTCACCTATGCCGCAGCCCTCGCGTGGAAGGCGGGCGCGCGCGACATCATCACCGGAGTGGGCGAGGCCGACTACAGCGGCTACCCGGACTGCAGGGAGGAGACGCTCGAGGCGCTCGAGAAGGCGCTCAACCTCGGCATGCAGGCCGACTTCCGGCTGGTTGCGCCGCTCATGCACCGCACGAAAAAAGAGACCTGGGAGCTGGCCGAGGAAACGGGCGGAAAGGCGCTCGTCGACTTCATCCGGACCGAAACGCACACCTGCTACGAGGGCGACCACGAGCACCTGCACCCCTGGGGCTACGGCTGCGGCCGCTGCCCGGCCTGCAGGCTGAGGGAAAAGGGCTGGGAAGAATACGCGGCCTCGCGCGGCATCTGAGGTCCCATGAACAATTTCTTCGCACGGAGACGGCGCTGGGCGAGCATTGCCGCCTCGGGCCTCGACACGCGGCGCTTTTCAGACATGAGCGGGCTGTTCTGCGACTGCAGGCGGCTCAACTCCGTCGACGTCTCGCGCTGGGACACCTCGAACGCGACCGACATGCTGCTCATGTTCCGGGGCTGCCAGAGCCTGCGCCGGCTCGACGTATCGCGCTGGGACACCTCCCGCGTGAACAACATGGGCGAGATGTTCAAGGGCTGCCGCAGGCTGCGGGCCCTCAATGTCTCAGGCTGGGACACCTCGCGGGTTGAAAACATGATCGGGCTGTTCGAAGGCTGCGCGAGCCTCACGAGCCTCGACTGCTCGGGCTGGGATCTCTCCTCGGTCTCCGAGGGAGGGCTCGGGCGCATGTTCCGAGGGTGCCGGTCGCTGCGGCGGCTCAAGCTCTCAGGCAGCTTCCTGCGGCTCTGCGCGGGGTGCGACCTGGGGCTTGGGACCTGCCCCGTGCTCTACGACATCCAGGTTCCGGAAGGCCTCGTGGCCGCCTTCAGGGCGGCGCTGCCGGAATGCTCGACGCTGCTTCACGCCGCAGGCCGCTGAAAGAATATAAAGAAGCAGCCTCAGAGGACCGCGAACGGGTCGTCCTCCGGATCCGCGTTCCTCACGTACTCGATGCGCCGCGCGATCGAGTCGGCCGCCCCGGCTCCCAGGCGGTCGGAGACAAAGCCCAGGGCCATGTCGATCCCGGCCGCGACCCCCGAGGCCGTGTAGAACTTGCCGTCCACGCACCAGCGCGCCTTCGGCTGCCACAGCGGCCCCTTGAAGCCGAGCACCCAGTCAAACGAATACTTGTTGGAGGTCGCGCGCCGCCCGTCAAGCAGCCCCGTGCGGGCAAGGAGCACCGCCCCGGTGCACACCGAGAGGACCCAGCCGGCCTCTTCGCCCAGAGCCCGAAGCTCGGCGAAGAACGCCTTGTCTTCCGAGAGGGGGCGCGTGCCCATGCCACCCGGAAGGAGCAGAACGCCGCTGCGGTTGATTTCGCGCGTGGAGACCGTCCCGATGCGGCAGCCCTGCGCGCTTGCGACCTCGCCGCCCTTCAGGGAGCAGTACCGGAGGGCCGCGCCGGGAACCCGGGCGAGGACATCGACGGGCCCGAAGGCGTCCAGCGTCTGAAAGCCGTCGAACAGAAGGATATTGAAGTCCATAAGGAAACCCTCCGAAAAAAGTCCCCGAAAAGGCGGGCTGTCCGGGCCGAGTTTAGCATTGCCGTGACGATGCAATGAAAAAAGAAACAACTTAGAAAAGCCGCGCCGGGCGGGTCTTTCCGAAGAGCAGCCGCGGCCTGCGGACGCCGGCGGCCAAAGGGGCGCCGGCCCCTTCTCCTTTTTCTCTTAAGACGGGGAAAATTTTCGAATAATTTTCAAATCCCGTAACCCAGGTTACAGATTTTCGGCTAACCCGCGGGAATAATTTCCCCTTGTGACCGGCGGGCCCCCTGTGAGCGGGCCGCACGCCGCCTCAAAACCCAAAGGAGAAAACAATGAAGAAGTCCCTGCTTGCGAGCGCGCTTGCGCTCATGATGGCCGCTCCCGCCTTCGCGGAATCGACCGACATCGTCGTGATCGGCTCGGGCGGAGCCGGCCTGTCCTCGGCCATCATGGCCACGGAAGCTGGCGCGAAGGTGATCGTGCTTGAGAAGATGGCCTACTTCGGCGGCAATTCCAACCGCTCGGAAGGCGGCATGAACGCCGCGGGCACCAAGCAGCAGATCGCCGACGGCGTGACCGACGACTCGCCCGAGATCTTCTACAAGGACACGATGAAGGGCGGCCACAACCTCAACAACCCGGCGCTGCTGCGCACGCTTACCGAAAACGCTGCCGGAGCCGAGGAGTGGCTGCTGTCGCTCGGCGCGAAGTTCTGCCACAGGATGGGGCGCGGCGGCGGCCAGTCGAAGGCCCGCGGCCACGGACCGTGCGACGGCTCCCCGGTGGGCATTGAGCTCATGCGCGTGCTGGGCGAGCGAGCCGCCAAGGACAAGATCGACATGCGCAACCTCAACCAGGTGACCGACATCGTCATGAAGGACGGGAAGGTGGCCGGCGTCAAGGTGAAGACGCCCGAGGGCATGAAGACGATCGACGCGAAGGCGGTGATCCTCGCCACCGGCGGCTTCGGCGCGAACCAGGCCATGGTGACCAAGTACCGCCCTGAGCTCAAGGGCTTCTCCACGACGAACCATCCGGGCGCGACCGGCGACGGCATTGTGCTCGCCGAGAAGGTGGGGGCCTCGCTCACCGACATTGATCAGATCCAGATCCACCCGACCGTGATCAAGAGAAACGGCGCGCTCATCTCCGAGTCGATGCGCGCCCGCGGCGGGTTCCTGCTCAACAAGAACGGCAAGCGCTTCACCAACGAGCTGCTCACCCGCGACGTCGTGTCCGCCAACGAGCTGAAGCAGCCCGGCGGCGTCGCCTACCTCATCGTCGACAACTCGATCTACAAGAAGAACAAGATGCTGCGCAGCTACGTCTCCGAGAAGCTGATGACCCGCTGCGACACGATCGATGACGTCGCGAAGCTCATCAAGGCCGACCCGGCCGTGGTGAAGGCGAGCTTCGAGCAGTACTGGAAGGCCTACGACCAGAAGAAGGACGACCTCTTCGGGCGTCCCGAGATGGTGATCCGCATGGACCAGGCCCCCTACTATGTGGCCGAAGTGACCCCGGGCATCCACCACACGATGGGCGGCGTCACGATCGACCCGAAGACCGAGGTGATCTCCAAGGCGACCGGCAAGCCGATCCCCGGGCTTTTCGCGGCCGGTGAGGTGACGGGCGGCGTGCACGGCGGCAACCGCATCGGCGGCAACGCCGTGGCCGACATCGTGACCTTCGGGCGCATCGCCGGCGTGAACGCGGCGAAGTACGTCGGGAAATAAGAGCGGCACGCCCGGCCCTTTCAGTCCGGGATGATCTCCGCACCCCAGGGGGGAGGCCTTGTTCCGCCTCCCCCTTTTTTTGCCTTAACATGGACGCAACCTCCCTCAAACCGAGAGCGTCCATGCAGCACGTCTATTCGAGCAGCCCCTGGCTCATCCCGCGCGACCCCGGGCCGGTGGCCGCGCTCTTTACCCGCAGCGGCCGCCCGTGCGCCTTCCGAGCAAGGCACGTCTTCAATTTCGGCGAGCAGCCCCGCGCCTACCTCATCGAGCGAGGGCTGGTGGGCACCTACGCGAGAAGTCCCGAGGGAGCGCCGCTTCTGATCGCGCTTTTCCCGCCGGGCACCATCCTCGGAGCCGAGAAATCCCTGAAGGAGGCCTTCAGGATCAAGCCGCTTGAGGCCCGGGCGCTGCTGCCGGTGCGGGCGCTCGCGCTTGACTCGGCGCAGTTCAACCGGGAGCTCGCCGATAGCCCGGATCTGCTGGAGCTCGCGCTGCGGGCCTTTCTCAGGCACGACGACAGCAAGATCGAGGGGCTGCTCATCAACGGCACGCTCGATCTCCCCTCGCGGCTCGCGCTCATGATCGGAACGATCTTCACCGCCCTGGGGCAGCCCCTTGACCGCGAGCCGCGCCCCCTGCCGCGACAGGTCACGGTGACCGAGCTCGCCCGGCTCGTGCACAGCAGCCGCCCGGTGCTGAGCCGCGTGCTCTCGCAGTGGGCCCGCGGAGGCCTCATCGGGGGCTCGCCCGGAGCCCGCCTCTACGACCGCCGGCTCCTCGGGGCCGCAGCGGCGGGGCCTTCGGGCAATGAGTCCGCCTGAGCCAGACGGCTCCGCCGCGGCAGCGACGCCCTCAGAGATTTTCCGCCCGGCGCCCCCGGCTCTTTGCCGCGGCGGAATGTTCTATACTGCGCAGTCTCGGCCGGGGAGAGCCGCCAGCACACTTTTTTGCCGCCGCCATCCCTGCCTTGGTAGCTTTCCCATGCTGAACCGAAACTTTACCCGCGGACTCGCGCTCGCGGTCTTTGCCGGCATCTGCTGGGGCGCGATGGGCGTGGCCGTCCAGTTCCTGCTTCAGAGAAACGGCATGTCCGCGCTCGATCTCGTCACGCTGCGGCAGCTCGCGGCGGGCATCCTGATGGTGGGGCTCTACATCCTGCTTGACGGCAGGAAGGCCTTCGCGCTCTTTTCCAACCGCAGGGATCTTTTCGACGTCGCCTTAAGCGGCCTGCTCATCTTTCTCTCGCACTACAGCTTCTTTCTCGCGATCAGCTATTCGAACGCCGGCACCGGCGCGATCTTCATCGCGACCGTCCCGCTCATCTGCGCGCTCTGGCTCGCCTTCTCCGAGCGAAGGCCCATTTCCGTGACGGAGGCCGTGTGCTTTCTGCTCGCGGTCTCGGGCGTCGCGCTCATCGTGACCGACGGAGACTTCTCGCGGCTGCAGTTCTCGCCCCTTGCCATCCTCTGGGGCGTGGTCTGTGCGGTTTTCGGGGCGTTTTACTCGATGCAGCCCCGGGATGTGATCCGCCGAATCGGCGTGAAGCCGGTCGTGAGCTGGGGCATCTTCTTCGGGAGCATTGCGGCCAGCCTCGTCGACCACCCCTGGAACGTGCAGCTGCACTGGGGCGCGACCGAAGCGCTCGCCTTCGCCTTCATCGTGGTTTTCGGCACCATCATCGCCTTCTGGAGCTACCTCACGAGCCTCAAGTACATCTCGCCCGTGCTGCTCGGGCTCATCAACTGCCTGGAGCCCCTGTCGGCCTTTGTCTTCTCCATCCTGCTGCTGGGCCAGGTGCTGGGGCGCTGGGAGGCTGCGGGCATCGCGCTCGTGCTCGCGAACGTGTGCCTGCTCGCGCTGAAGAAAAAGTAAGCCCCGCCTCAGGGGCGCACCCCTAAGGCGGACAGCACCCGGACACAGCCCTCAGAACTTCGCGTAGGCGCTGGGGCCCGGCTCATCGTCCGACGCCGCGGACTTCCCGGAGGCCGGGGCAGAGCCCTGGCCTGCCGCTCCGGGCGTCGGCATCTGAACGGCTGGAGCGTCCCCGCGGCCCTTCGATGAACGCGCCGAGCCGTAGAGCTTGAGCAGGACGTCGAGGAATCCCCTGCGGTCCTGCACTACGGCGTTCAGGTAGGGCTCGTTCGCATAGACGACCGAGAGCGTCTTCGGATCGTTTTCGGCCGAGGCGTGATCCTTCCCCCAGTAGAACTCCGTCTTGAAGGAAGAGAGCGTGAAGCGCTTCGGATCCGAGGAGTCGATGCTGAAATCGACCGTGATGTCGTTGCGGGTCACCTGGGCGGCGGCCGCGATGAACCGCATTTCGGCGTCCGCGTCAGCGGCCTCGCCCCCGTCGCCGAAAAGAGGCCCGAAGGCCTCGGAAAGCGACTGCATCAGCGCGAGCCCCGCCTGCGCGAGCGCGAGGTCTCCGCGGTAGGGTGCGTAGAAGTCCTCCGTGCCCTTGAGGGTGCAGGTAAAGCGCACGGTCTTCGCGGCGCCTTCGCCCGCCGTGCTCCACTTCTTCGTCTTGTCCTCGCAGCCGCCGTAGCCGTCGAGCGCCTGCCCTACCTTCACCGTCTTTGAAAACTCCTCCAGGGTCCCGTCCTTCACGGTCTTCACCGGGTCATCCCCGCAGGCTGACAGCATGGCGGCGGAAACTGCCGCCGCAGCGGCGGCAACGGCCAGTCGACTCCATTTCATACGCGGCTCCTCATCTCGCAGTGGCGTAAAGCTTCAGGGGGCGGACAGCCCGCAGCTGCCCCGCCTTCAGGGCTATGAGTTTAATTCGCATTCCGGCCGCAAGGGGAAAGATCATCCGAAAGAAGGAAACCGAGCGCTCTTTTTAATAAGTTTTCACTTATGTAAAGAACAGTAAGTTCAAATCTGATTTAAACTATATAAATCAACTCAGTCAAAAGGATCAATCCATTGGAATAAAATAGCGACAAAGTCCGGCCTTCCAATGATTTTCGCATAAAATAGGTATATTCTTATAAATCTGATTTTCTAACAGCCTCCTGGACCATGAACGCGAGACAGCTTAAATATTTTCTGAGCCTCTGCGACACGCTGAGCTTCGTGAAGACCGCGGAAATGAACTTCATTTCCCAGTCGGCCGTATCCCAGCAGATCAAGAACCTTGAGACCGAGATCCAGGCCGAGCTCTTCAACCGGAGCAAGCGCAAGGTCACGCTCACGCCGGCCGGGCGCGTCTTCTGCCGCGAGGCCCGGGAGCTGCTCGTCAAGCTGAACGGGTCGATCCGCAGGACCCGCACCGCCGCGCTCAAGTCCCAGATGGACGTCTCGATCGCGAGCCCTCAGGGGCTGCTGCTGCCCGGCTGGGACGTGCTGCTCGACATCAAGCGCGAGAACCCGAGGGTGTGCATCAGGCTCGAGCGCAACCAGGCCCAGAGTCTCTGGGAGAACCTCGCCTCCGGGCAGCCCGACCTCGTGTTCGTCTACGCCGATCCCGCGGTGCCGCTGCGGCTCGGCTTCAAGGTGAAGGTCTTCGGCACCTTCGAGCTCAACGTGGCCGTGCCCGCCTCGCACCCGCTCGCGCAGAAGCAGAGCCTCACGCGCGCGGACTTCGCCGAAGGGCCCATCCTCTACGAAGACGCCGAGACGAAGCCTGGCGAATTCGAGGACGACCCCCGGCCCAGCTGGGGCACCGAGGCGGACCTCACCTCGGCCCTGATCAACGTCTCGCTCGGCAACGGCTTTGCCATCGTGCCGCGCTTCAGCTCCGAGGAGAGGCGGCGGCGCGAGGGCTGGTCGCGCGACATCCGCTTCATCCCGCTTAAGGGCGAGCGCCACGAGGTGCGGCTCTGCGCGGTCTGGAGCCAGGAAAAGGAGAGCGAGCTGCTGCTGCAGGTGATCGGCCAGATCTACAGCGCCGCGCTGCGGCTGATGGAAAAAACCAGGGCCTCGGCGCCAGGCCCCCTCTAGGACGCCGCCTTCCGGCCCTCTTCAGGGTTTTTGTCCCCGGGGCGCATGAGGACGCTGAAGCAGGCGCCCCGGCCCGGGGCCCGGCCCGCAGATACTATCCAGCCCTCGCGCTCGCAGATGCGCGAGACGATGGACAGGCCGATGCCCATGCCCGCGCCGCGGCAGCCCCGGCCGCGGTAGTGGGGCTCAAAGATCTTCTTCAGCTCGTCCTCGGCGACCCCGCGGCCGTCGTCGGTCACGCGAAAGCCCCGGTCGCTCAGCTCGACCGTCACGGCCCCCTCGTCGGTGTAGCGCACGGCGTTGCGCACCAGGTTGTCGAGCACGAGCGTGACCATCCCCTCCGGGGCGAGCGGGCCGCCGGAGGTCGTGCCGTCGCGGAGCTCGAGCCTCACGCGGCCGTCGTGAAGGCCGCTGCGCTCCCGCTCGAGCACCTTCCGGGCGGCCCGGGTGAGCGGCACCGCGTCGGCTTCGGCCGACTGGATGTCCTTCGTGCGGACGAGCGACAGCAGGGCGCGGATCACGAGCTGCATGTGGGCGGCCGCGCGGGTGATCTTCTGCATCTGCGCGTTCTGGCGCGGCGCGAGCCCCCCGGTCCCCTCGAGAAGCTCCGCGGTGGTGGAGACCACCGCGAGATCCGTCCTCAGCTCGTGGGAAAGGTCGGAGGCGAAGAGCCTCTCGCGCTCGAGCGTTTCATGCATCCTTTTAAGCGAGCTCTCGCAGACTCGGGCGAGGTACCCCACCTCGTCGTTGTCGGTGCGAACCGACAGCGGCCGAAAGTTGGGCGACTCCGCGCAGCGCCTCACCTCCCGCGCGAGCTCGCGCAGCGGCCGCGTGACGGTCCGCGCAAGCGCCCAGGCAAGCAGCAGGCTCAGCAGCACCGTGATGCCGGAAAAGACATAGATCACGACATTGAGCCGGTGCTCGATCTCCTCGAACTCCGTCTGGTCGGTCTCGAGGATGTAGGTGACGCCGCCGCTGTCCATCCGGTAGAGGAAGGAGGCCTTCTGCGGGGTCTCGTACTCGGAGTATCCCTCGGGCACATTCCGGTAGATCTCGGGGATCGGATCGAGCCGCACGCCGTTCACCTCGGTTCGGCTCGCGTAAAGGCGCTTGATCGGGATGAGCCGCGGGCTGCGGCCCTCCGCAATGTCGTAGTCGATCATGCCCTTGAGGGTGTAGTACTGGTTTTCCGCAACCAGATGCTGCTCGGTGAACGGAACGACATAGGAGATCGGAATCACGCTGGCCGCGATCACCGCGAGGGTGAAGATCCCGAAAGCCGCCATCAGGCGAAACCGCAGGCCGCCAGGCCTCCTCAGCTTCAGCATGGCTCCCCTCCCTTTCCCTTCCTCAGGGCTCGATCGACCAGCCGAACCCCGGGTGGGTCTTGATCATCGCCCGGCCGAAGGGCTTGTCCACGACGCTGCGCAGCAGCCAGAGGTTCGTGCGCAGGCTGTCGGAGTCGGGCCGGTCGTCTCCCCAGAGTTCTTCCTCGAGCTCGTTGCGCGAGACGACAGCCGGGCTCTTGGACATGAGAATGCGCAGGATCTGGAATCCCACGGGCGAGAGGTGCAGGCTGCGGCCCTCGCGCTCGGCGCTGGCCGTGGTGAGGTGCAGCACGAGATCCCCCACCCTGAGGTCCTTCACCACTTTGCCCTCGGTGCGCCTCAGAATGGCGATGATCCTCGCCTCGAGCTCCTTTAAGGAAAAGGGCTTCACCAGGTAGTCGTCCGCGCCGCTCGTGAGGCCGGTGATGCGGTCGTCCAGCTCGTCGCGGGCCGTGAGCATCAGGATCGGGGTCGAAATCCCCTCCTCGCGGGCGCGGCGGCAGACCGCGTAGCCGTCCATGCCCGGCAGACCGATGTCGAGCACCACAAGCGAGAAGGCCCCGGTGCGGATCTGCGCGAGAGCCATGGGTCCGGTTGAGGCCTCTCCGGTCGCCCAGCCCCTCGCCTGGAGATATTCCGTCACGTTGAGCCGAAGATCGTCGTTGTCGTCCACCACCAGGATCTTATTTCCCATGCGAGCCTCTGTACAAAAGCAACGGCCCCCATCATACTGGGTTTGAGGCAGGGGCTGCCGCCTTCTCAGCAGGCGCGGATCCCTTGACAGCGTTTTGACGGTTTCCCCGCCATAATGCAGGGGTTTTACTGAGGCTTTCGCCTTCTCTGAACGAATTTATGCTCAAGAAACTTTCTTTCGCCGCGGCAAAGCCCGCCGTCAGCAAAATCCTGGCCATACCGCTCGTGTGCGCCATCTGGTGGATCTGCGTCGACAGCTACCCCTTCTGGCGGCTCGCCATCAGTTCCATGGGCACGCCGCGGGGAGCGGACGCCGCCTTTTTCTCCGAGGCCCTCGTCGTCTTCATCTGTGCCGTGGCGGCCGTAATCGCGCTGCTGCAGGCGTTGCTGGGCGTGCGGGCCTCAAAAGTGCTTCTTTTCATTCTGTCGGTGATCGGGGCCGGGGGCTTCGCCTTCTCTGTGCTCTACAACGCCGTCATGTCGCCCGACATGCTGCGAAACGCGCTCGCGACCGACACCCACGAGGTGATGGGGCTCATGTCCCTGCCGCTTTTCGGCTACTTCGCGCTGGGCGCGGTTCCCGTCTGCGTCTTTCTCTGGTTCTTCCCGCGCGCGGGGCTCTCGGGCGCGTCCTTCAGGCTTAAAAGCCTCGGGCTCTCGGTCGTGCTCTTTGCCGCGGCCGGGGCCACGCTTTACTTCAGCATGCAGGACTTTTCCTTCTTCATGCGCGGGCACCGGGAAGCGCGCTACCTGATCGCGCCCTTCAACGTCGTCTACTCCGCGGTCCGCACCCAGGCGCACGACAAGAGCCCGGACTCGAACGCGCCGCGCGCCGTGGTGGACGCCTCGCCCGCCCTTGCCGCGGCTCCCGGCTCGAAGCCGCTTGTCGTCGTTGTGGCCGTGGGCGAGACCGCGAGGGCCGCGAACTGGGGGCTTGACGGCTACGCGAGGGACACGACCCCGGAGCTGCGAGCGCTCGGCGTCACCAACTATGCCCAGGCCACCTCCTGCGGCACGAGCACCGATGTGTCGGTGCCCTGCATGTTCAGCCGGATCGGCCGGCGCAACTACGACCGCAGGCAGATCCTCGCCGAGGAGCCCCTCGCGCCGCTGCTCAAGCGCGCCGGAGCCTCCGTGAAATGGATCGAAAACCAGAGCGGCTGCAAGGGCGCCTGCCTGGGCGTCGACATGGACAAGCCGAAGGATCATCTGTCTGACGCGGACCGCGCGAGGCTCTGCCCGGACGGGCTGTGCTTCGACGAGGTCCTCACTCCCTACGTGAAGGACCCGTCGGTGGGCAAGACCCCGGTCACGGTGCTGTTCCTGCACATGGCGGGCAGCCACGGACCGGCCTACGCCCGGCGCTATCCTCAGCAGCGCGAAAAGTGGGGCCCGGTCTGCAGCAAGGTGAACTTGAGCGACTGCGACCCCAAGGAGCTTCGAAACGCCTACGACAACTCGATCCTCTACACCGACCATGTGCTCGCGCAGCTCATCGGCGCCTTAAAGGACAAGAAGGACGCTGACACGGTTCTTATCTACGCCTCCGACCACGGCGAGAGCCTGGGCGAAAAGGGGATGTATCTGCACGGCGCCCCCTGGGCGATCGCTCCTTCCGAGCAGACCCGCATCCCGATGATCCTCTGGATGTCGGACGGGTTTAAGCAGCGCCAGGGCATTGACGCGGAATGCGCCGCCCAGCGCGCCCTGAAGCCTTCCTCGCACGACAACCTCTGGTCCACGATCCTCGGGCTCGCAGGGGTGAAGTCCTCGGCCTACAAGCCGGCCGACGACCTGCTCGGAGCCTGCCGCAGGCGCTGAGAATCCTTCACAAGACGGGAGGGGGCGGCCGCAGGCCGCCCGAACTCTGAGATGAAATTTCGGAAGCTGCCTCCCAAGGGGGTGCGCGAGGCGATCCCGCGCACCGTCTGGGCTCTGGGCGCGGTGTCTCTTTTCATGGACATCTCCTCGGAGATGATCCACGCGGTGCTCCCCCTTTTCATGGCCACGACACTCGGCGCTTCGGCGCTTGCGATCGGTCTCACCGAGGGGGCTGCGGAGGCCGCGGCCCTCATCACCAAAGTCTTTTCCGGGATGCTCTCGGACCGCTTCGGGCACACGAAGCTGCTCGTCTTCGCGGGCTACGCGCTCGCGGTCTTCACGAAGCCCTTCTTCGCCCTCGCGACGACCGTGGAGCAGGTTTTCCTCTGCCGCTTCACAGACCGGGTGGGAAAAGGCCTGCGGGGAGCGCCACGCGACGCGCTCATCGCCTCGGTCACCCCGAGGCCGATCCTCGGGGCGGCCTACGGGCTTCGGCAGTCGCTCGACTCGGCCGGGGCCTTCATCGGGCCCGCGCTCGCGAGCCTGCTGCTCGCCGCTTTTTCCGAAAGCTACCGGTTCATCTTCTGGTGCGCCCTCATCCCCGGGCTCATCTGCCTCGCGCTCATTGTGTTCGAAGTGAAGGCCCCGGAGCCCAGCGCCGGCCGGAAAGTCAACCCGCTCTCGCGGGAGGCCGCGCGGATGCTGCCGCGCTCCTTCTGGATGCTGCTCGCCCTTGCGGCGGTCTTCTCGCTCGCGCGCTTTTCCAACGCCTTCATCGTGCTTCGGGCCGCCTCCTGCGGCATCAGGCCCATGTACGTGCCGCTCGTGATGGTCGCGATGAACGCGGTCTTCGCCTTTTCCTCCTACCCCTTCGGGCGGCTCGCCGACCGGGTGCGCCCGACGCTGCTGCTTGCCTTCGGGGCCGCGCTTCTCGCGGCCTCCGAAGCCGTCTTCGCCGCGGCCTCGGGACCGGCCTGGATCCTCGCGGGCGTCGCGCTCTGGGGGCTGCAACTCGGGGCGACGCAGGGCGTCTTCTCGATGATGGTCGCGGCCCTCGCGCCGGAGGCGCTCCGGGGCACCGCCTTCGGGCTCTACAACCTCGCTTCCGGCGCCGCGGCGCTGGCCGCGGGCCTGCTGGCCGGCTCGCTCTGGGACCGCTTCGGCAGCAGCGCCTCTTTTCTGGCGGGAGCGGTCTTCGCGCTTTTCACGCTCGCGCTGCTTGCCGCGCTGAGGCGCGGAAGCCTCAGGCCGCTCTGAGCTATGATGCGCTGAAGTTTCCTTTCCTCTCTGCTTCAAAAAGGGGCGGCCCTTTGATGCTGACCGCCCCTTCCCCGCCATGAACCGGATCTTTGTCGAGGGCATCGCCCGGGAGCTGCACGAGGCCGCGGCACAGGCCCGCACCATCGTGCTTGTCTCCCCCTACGTGAAGAAAAGCGCGCTTGCCGCGCTGCTGGACCCCGAGGCGCCTTTTTACAGGCTCACCCTCGTCGCCCGCGCCCTGATCGGCGACTTCGCCAACGGCTTTTCAGACCTCGAGGCCCTCTCCTTCGCCTCGCGGCTCGGTGGGCGCGTGATGACGCAACCGAGCCTGCACGCCAAGTACTACCGGTTCGACGACACGGTCTACATCGGCTCGGCCAACCTCACGGCAAACGGCACGGGGCTCGGCCTTCACGGCAATCTGGAAGTCCTCGCGAGGATGGGCCGAAGCGATGAGACGGAGCGCGCCGAGCGGCTGATCCTTCGCGCCTCCGAGCCGCTCTCCGGGGAGGACTGGCGCTTTCTCAGGCGCAAGACGGAGGATGCCTCGCGGGCCGCAGACTACCGGGCCCGCGTCTCGGGATTCCTCGAAGAGGGCGTGACAAGGCTTCCGGGGCGGTGGCTGCCGCTTTGCACGAGGCCCGACCTCCTCTTTGAGATCATCGAGAGGCGGCCCCTGGGACGCTACCTGAGCCCGCAGGAAAACGAGCGGCGGATCGTGCTCGAGGGCGAGGAGGATTTGAGAGCGCTCGCGCCGCCCGAGTCTGCCCTCTCTTCGCGCCTCGGCTTCAACGCCTGGGCGGCGGCTTGCCTCTCGCAAAGCGGGATCGCGCGCACGATCGACCGGCTCTTCGAGCACTCGGGCTCGCCCGAGCCCGTGCTCGCCTTCGGCTTCATCAAAAGCGTGCTTGAACAGGACTTCAGCTGCCGCGACGCCTACTTCCGCGTGCAGTCGCTCACCCGCTGGCTCACGTACTTCCTGCACAGCACCTACTACATCCCCGACACCGGGGCGCTGCTGCTTGCAAGGCGCTGATATGAAGGCCCCGTCCGGGGGGCGGCGGGGAGAAAAACAGCCTCAGGCGGGGGCTGCGCGCCGGGGCAGCAGCAGCTTCACCGAGTACCAGAGCCCGGCCGCGGTCACGGCGGCGTTCACCCACCCGAGCGGAAGCAGCCAGTCGCCCGGCTCGAAAAGCCGCACGCAGTGCAGCGCGAGGACGATGAAGACGAGAGCGAAAACCCTGTGCGCCCGGCCCCACCACGGGGCCTTCAGGACCGGCAGGAGCGCCAGGGCCAGCAGCACGCAGGCCAGAACCGTCGCCGCGACGGAAGAGGTGACAGCGGCAGGCCGCAGCGCCCCCCAGAGCCCCTGAAGGCCGCCCGAGGCTGCGCCGCGGACGATTCTCGACACAGGCTCGCGCGCGAGGGGCTGGACGAGCGGCGAAAAAAGCGGGCGCGTGCAGGCGTGGACGACGGAGAGCGCGACCGCCGCGATGCCGACCCGGCGGTGCCAGAGCATCAGATCGGGCGTGCCGGCCGCAAGCCGCATGAACCAGGCGGGCCGCGCGGCGATCAGAATCGGGAGCGCCATGAGGCCCCAGGCGATGACGCCGTTCAGGTAGTAGAGCTCATGCATGAGCGAGCGCATGTTGCGCGCGGGGGGATCAATCCAGAGTCCGGCGGCCCAGGCAAGCGTCGCCGCAAGGAGAAAGCAGACAAGGATTTTTTTCATTTGGGAGACCTTGGGTCGGGCAGAGAACCGCTCTGCCTGAAGTCAATTTAGGCCCGGGAAGGCCCCCGCGGGGAAAACGGCAACGGATTGGCGATCTTATTTACTTTTCTTTGGCGGCGGTCGCATTTGTAACAGAGACGGGGCGGCCGTCCAGCCTCGCGATGAAGGGAAGGAAAAGCGCGAGGCCGATCGAGCAGGAGATGAGCTCGGAGACGGGCACTGCGGCCGCGATCCCGTAAAAGCCAAAGAGAGAAGAGAAAAGCCACATGAGGGGCGCGTCAATCGAGCCCTTGCGGATGAAGGCGAGGAAAAGCGGCCGCCAGCGCGCCCCGCAGGCCTGGAAGCCCGAGACCATCAGGTGCCCGATGATGGACAGGGGGCAGGCAATGGCGATGATCCGCACGCACTTCGAGGCGTGGGCGGCGGTCACGGGCTCGGCGATGAAGGCGCGCGTGAGGGGCTCGGAGAAGGCGACGAGCAGCAGCGTGGCCGCGGCCGAGCAGGAGACGCCCCCTAAAAGCGCGGTCTTCATGACGCGGCGCAGCCGCCCGTGGTCGCCGGAAGAAAAGTTGTAGGCGATGAGCGGCAGCGTCCCCTGCGCGAGACCGATCGAGCAGGAGAAGATCATCTGGTCGACCTGCTTTGCGATCCCGAGGCCCGCCACAGCGGCCGGCCCGTAGCCCGAGGCGAGGAAGTTGAGGACCGCGTTGGAGAAGCTCGCGAGCCCCGTCATCACGAAGGAGGCAAAGCCCACGGAGAAAATCTCGAAGGCCCAGGCGCTGCCCTCGCGCGCAAGCCGCGGCGAGAGGCTCACCACGGTGCCCCGCCCCTGGCGCATCAGCACGAAGCGCCCGATGTAGAGCGCCGAGACCACGTTCGAGATGAACCCCGCGATCGCCGCCCCGCGCACTTCAAGCCCCAGCGTGAAGATGAAGAAGGGCGCGATGAGGATATTGAGAAACCCTCCGAGCGCGATCCCCCGTCCCGCCACCCGGGCATGTCCCTCGGCCCGCACGAGGTGTGCGAGCACGTTGGAGGCGACAAGCGGCAGGGCCCCGAGCCCGATCATCCAGGACAGGTACGCGACCGTGGGCTCCCAGGTCGGCCCGGCCGCGCCTAGCAGCGGCAGGAGCCTTCCCCTCTCCTCCCAGATGAGAGCCGCGTAGAGCACGGCCACCGCGATCCCGCACCAGAAGGCGAAGGCGGCGCAGCGCCTCGCCTTTTCCGTGTTGCCCGCCCCGAGCGCGCGCCCGATCGCGGACGACGCCCCGATCCCGAAGAGGTTCGCGAGCGCCGTGAGAAACAGAAACGGAGGAAACGCGATCCTCACGGCCGCCACCTGCGCGGGGTCGCCCAGCTGCCCCACGTAGAAAATGTCGACGACCGCGTAGATCACGGTGATCAGCTGCGCCGCGATCGTGGGCAGCGCGAGCTCGAGGATCGCGCGGCCCGCCGGAGCGCTTCGGAAAAGCGCCTCGGTGGCCGGATCGGGTCTGCTGCGTGCCTGCATTTTCTTTTTGGTGTCCCGCGAGGATTGGGTTGAAGGCGGGGCCGCGGCCGAGAAAACTGCCGGCGGCAGCCCGGGAAATTCCACTCTACTCTTTTTGGTGGCTGTATCCCGCCGGCCCCATGCGTTTTTCTGCTTTTACGTTTTCCTTGAACCGCGGGCCTTCTTTAAAGAGAAAGTCCCTTTTCCTTTTTCTTTTCCACATCAAATAGCGCCTTTCATTCCATCCACACACCGGGCCTGCAGGCCCGCCGGGAGTTCCCCATGCCTGGCGAAATCAACTGGCCCGAGGGCTTCGGCCCGCAGTGTCCTGACAACTTCGGCTCGGCCGAGGCCGCCGCAGAGGGCGCCGGCGCAGGTCAGGTCTTCGGGCTGCCCCTTGAAGCGGCGCTCTGGCCTGAGTGATGCAGCGCCGTCTCGGAGGTGCGGCTCGAGGATGCCTCCGGGGCTCAGGGGAGGCTTAAAGAGGCCTTGCGCTTCAGCTTCACAAGCCTCGGGGCCCGGATCGAATTCGAGCCCCGGCAGAGGGCCGCCCGCGCAGGCTCGCCTGGAGCGCCTCGATCGGCGGGGCCGGAGCGAAGCCAAAGCTTCAGGCGGTGTACGCCTGGCTGATCGAAGAGCTTCCGCACGGGCGCGTCCGCATTCTCCCGGTCGGATTCCAGAAGGGGCCGCTGGCGAAGGCCCTTCACGAAGCGGGCCCCGAGGCGCTGGACGAAGGCCCTGGGGAGCGGGTCAGGAAGCTCGCGCAGGCCGCCTCCGAAGAAGGCTTCCGCGGGTAACCCTGGAGGGCGTCCCCAGGGGCGGAAAAGCACCCGTGTTTTCCGCTTGCAGCGCAGTGCGGATCCGCTACAATGCAGAGCCCGCTTAAGAATTGGCGCGGCGCATTTTTTCGTCACCGGGGCCGCCGGCCGGGTTTTCGCCATGACGCGTGAAAAGACTCTTTGGGAACTGTACAAATCGGGCTTGAAGAAGTACTTCAACTTCCGAAGCCGCTCGACTCGCAAGGAGTTCTGGGTTTTCGTGCTCGCCACGCAGCTCTGCGTCGTCCTGCTCACCGCGGCCGACCCGATGCTGGGCACCGCCGCGGCGCTCTTCGCCTTCATTCCCACCCTTTCGGCCACCGTGCGCAGGCTCCATGACCGGGGCTACAGCGGCTGGTGGATCGCCCTGCCCTACGCCCTGATCTTCGTGGGCACGGGGCTGCTCTCCACTGAAGACGAGGAGACCTACAGCGCCGCGAGCAAGATTCTCGACGCGGCGGGGCTGCTCGCGCTCCTTTGGATCTGGCTGCAGACCTTCCTGCGAAGCTTCCCGCGCGAGAATCCCTGGGGGCCGGTGCCCGACAACCTGAAGAAGGACTGCGCGCCCGCTCTGCCCGCACCCCTTAAGGATCTGCGGGGCGCGCCGCTCGAAGGGCCCGAAGACGCGGTGAAGCCCCGTCTCGGAAAGCACTGAGCACAGGGCCCGCGGGCCCCGGGCCTGCTTTTTTCAGCGCCCCTCTTTCGCGGCCTGCTCCTCAAGCTCCTTTCTCGCATCCTCGAGAAGCCTGATGAAAGCGGGATCCGCGGTGAGCTTCGCGAAAGCCGCCGAGGCGAGCAGCCGCCCCGCCCTCGTGTCGCTCCTCCAGTGCGCGCCGCAGATCCAGCGGCTGTCGGTTTCCCGCAGCCCCTCGCGCAGGATCGCCTCGGCCTTCTGCGGGATCAGGGAGGCGAGCACGAGCGCGTAGCCCCAGGAGCGCACGGAGTGCCCCGAGGGGTAGCTCATGCGCGGGTTGAGGTGCGGCTTCTGGTCGGGGCGGCAGGTCTCGTCGCCTTCATGGACGGCGAACGGCCGCGGCCGCATGAACTTCTTTTTCGCGCTTTTCATCGACTCGAGGATCGGCCCCATCGCAGCCTGCATCGCGAGCCGGGTCCGGGGCGCGTCGGCCTTCGAGAGGCGGTAGCCCGTGAGGGCGGAGTATCGCCGCTCGAAGCTCTCGAGCGAGACGAGGTCCGCGTCGGCCGCGGCCTGACGCCCCCGCGGCGTGTTCCGGAGCGTCCTGCCGTACTCGTAGAAAAGCTCGTCGGAGGCGAAGGCGGTGCTTCCGGCGGCGGGCGGCTCCTCAAGCAGCGCACCCCCGTCCACAGGCGCCTGAACGGCCCCCTGCGCCGGGAAGGAAGCAATCAGGCCGCAGAGCCCCGCGGCCGCGGCAAAGCGTTTCAAGTGTCTGAAGGCTGTCATGGACCAGTGTTCCCTTTGGAAAATTTCCACACAATACCCCCGGCGGGCCGCCGGGCCCGCCGTCCGCCGCGGGCGCGACCGCGTCCTCAAAGCCGAAATGCGCGTACCAGCGCTTCCAGCGCTCCGCGGCGGTTTTCTCCGCATGATCGCTCAGAATCCGGGCGAGCCCGGCGAAGGCGGGACGGGAGGCGTCCCTGAGGCGGCAGACCACGGCGCTGCGCCAGGGCTCCCTGTGCCAGCCTTCGAGCACGGGCACCACTCGCCCGCAGGCGAGCTCGTCCTCGAGCGCCCCGAGGCCCACGTCAAGCGCGATGCCTTCGCCCTGCAGCAGCATTGAACGACAAAAGAGCGCGTCGCCCTGCCGGCAGGGCTGGGAGGGCGCGAGGTAGGCCACGCTGCGCCCGCGCTCAAGCCGCGTCGAAAAACCGGGCGAAGTAGCGCTTTGCAGCAGCACCGTGTGGCGGGCGAGCTCCCCGATCGAAGCGGGACGGCCCCGGCGCCGGATATACGCCGGGGCCGCGAGAAGCAGCGTGTACTCGAGCCCGCAGGGAAAAACTGCGAGCTGACCCGGGTCCGGACGGCAGGGCATGAGCGCGAGGTCGGCCTGGCCCGTGAGGAGCCCCTCGGGGCCGCACTCGGGAAGAATTTCCGCGCTGAAGCCCGGGTTTTCAGTCTCCAGACGCCTCAAAAGCGCGAAATAGGTGCTTCTGCCGCAGCCGGCGGGAAGGCTGATCCGAAAGCGCCCGCGAAGGCTCGCCTGTCTCTCTCCTCGGACGCCGGCCGAGTGCAGGGCCTCGGCGGCCCGCACAAAATCCCGGGCTGCGGGCACGAGCTCCTTCGCGCGCGGGGTGAGAGAGGCGGGCCTGCGCGTGCGGTCGAGAATCGGAAAGCCCAGAGCCCGCTCAAGCTGCGCGATCGTCCTCGAGGCGGCCGGCAGCGTGCAGCCTTCGAGCGCGGCCGCCGGGGAGAGCGACCCCGTGCGGGCGAGGGCCAGAAAAAGCCGCCAGCTGCTCACGTTTTCAAGGGCGTCCATGGCAAGCGTTTTTATTTAGTTAACAGTTTAGATAAGTTAATTTTACAAAATCGTCATCTTTTTGGACGCGCCCCTCCCCCTTGGGCTACATTCTTCTCACCAACCCGAAGAGCGGGGCTTCGTGCAGCAGCAGCCCCGCGCTTCACCCAATTTTTTTTGAGTCTGGGGACCCGGGCCTGGAGCAGTGGTATGCCCCGCCCGCCTGGCCCGGTTTTCAGAGGTTGCCATGAAAAGCGCAAAACTCGGGGCGGCTCTCGCCTTTTCCGCGGGGGCCTGCTGGGGCATTATGGGCGTTACGGCCCAGTATCTCTTTGAATTCTTTTCCTTTACTCCCGAAGGCCTGGTCGCCCTGCGGCTTGTCGCCGGAGGACTGCTGATCCTTGCCGCCGAAGCTCTCTTTTTCGGGCGCGACGTGCTCGAGCCGATGCGGGACCGGAGAAACCGCCGCGACCTCCTGCTCTACGGCGCGGGCACCGGCCTCATGCAGTACACGTTCTTTCTCGCCGTTGCGGCCTCGAACGCGGGCACTGCCGCGGTGCTTTCGGGAGCGATTCCCCTCTTCCTGCTGCTCTGGCAGGTGCGGTCCGAACGCCGCCGCCCGAGCCCGCTCGAAGTGTTCTGCGTGCTGCTCGCCGGCTTCGGGATCACGCTGCTTGTTACCAAGGGACGGCTCGACGCCCTCGATTTTTCCGCGGCCGGCGTGGGGATGGGGCTCGCCTCGGCGCTTTGCGGGGCCTTCTGCTCGATTGAGCCACAGGCCGTGCTGCGCCGCGTGAGCCCGGCGCTCGTCACGGGCTGGGGGCTGCTGCTTGGCGGCCTCATGATGCTCGCCGCCGACCCCCGCGGACCCGTTCAGGGCAGTTGGAGCCTGATGTCGCTTCTCTGCGTCTTCGTCGTGGTGGTCGTAGGCACCGTCACCGCCTTCCTCTGCTACCTCACGAGCCTGAGGTTCATCGCCGCGCCCACCGCGGGGCTGCTCTCCTGCAGCGAGCCGCTTACCGCCGTGATCTTCACGGCGCTCGTCCTCGGCACCCGGTTCGAGCCGCTGGAGCTCGTCGGCGCGGCCTGCATCGTGGCCTGCGTCCTTCTGGTGGACAAGGCCGCGGGCCGCCGGAAGTCCGCTTAAAAGCCCCGGGGCCCGGCCGCTCATTTCCCGCGCGGCCCCTCCGGGGGCCTTTTCTCCTTTTTCAAGCGGCGCGCCCCTTAAGCCCCGGCGACCTTTTTCCTCCTTCCGGCGGAACCGGGGCCAGGGGCCCGGTGTAATCTATTTCCCTGTGCGCCCCTGCAGCCTCGCGCGCGCACGTATTTCCCCCTTATCCCTCGGACACGGAGGCCGATGCGCCCATGAACTTCGTCTGCACCCGATGCGGGAAAACCGCGCCGCTTGACACCCTCTCGCCCTGCTGCAGCTGCGGCGGGCTCTTCGAACTCGACTACACGCCGCCCGCCTGGGACCCCCGGCTCATCGACCGCAGCGCCTGGAACATCTTCCGCTACCGCGCCTTCATGGCGCTCGAGGGCGAGGCCTGGCGGGAGGTCACGATGGGCGAGGGCCTCACCGCCGCGATCCGGCTCGACCGGGACGTCCTCGTGAAGATGGACTACATGACACCGACCCTCTCCTTCAAGGACCGGGGGGCGTCGGCCCTCGTCGCCCACATGAAGGCGATCGGGGTCAAAAAGTGCGTCCAGGACTCGAGCGGAAACGCCGGGGTGGCGGTGGCCGCCTACTGCGCCCGGGTCGGGATCGGCTGCGAGATCTACGTGCCCGAGGGCACGAGCCCGAACAAGATCGCGATGATCGGCGCCTACGGCGCGAAGGCGGTCGTCGTCCCCGGCAGCCGCGACCACTGCGCCGAGGTCTGCCGCGCGAAGGTGCGCGAGGAAGGCGCCTACTACGCGAACCACGTCTACAACCCCTTCTTCTACGAGGGCACCAAGACCTACGTCTACGAACTGCTTGAGCAACTCGGGCGCATCCCCGAGCACCTTTTCATCGAGACCGGCAACGGGACGCTTCTCATCGGCGCGGTGAAGGCCCTCGAGCACCTGCTCGCCTGCGGCGCGATCGATCATTTCCCGCAGATCGTGGCGATTCAGAGCGAGAACTGCGCGCCCTTTGCCGAGACGCTGCGCCAAGGCTCGGAGCACCTCGTGCACATCAAGCCCCGCCCCACGCTCGCCGAGGGGATCGCGATCGGGGAGCCCGCCCGCGCGGACGAAATCCTCGGCATGATCCGCCGGCACGCGATCCGGATCGTCACCGCACCCGAGGAGGAGATCCTGCCCGCCCGGGCGGCGCTCGCCCGGCGCGGCATCTACGCCGAGCACACGACCGCGGCGGCTCTTGCGGCCTACCGGCGCTACTGCGACCTCTACGGGCCCGCACCCGACTCGGTGCTGTCGATGTGCAGCGCAGGCATCAAGAGCGATCACTAAAGGAAAGGACAGAAAATGACCACACTGAAAGACCTTCAGACTCCGGCCCTCATTCTGGACGCCGGACGTCTTGACCGGAACCTCGAGCGCATGGCCGCCAAGGCACGCAGCCTCGGCGTCGCGCTGCGGCCCCACCTGAAGACCTCGAAATGCTGGGACGTGGCGCGCCGCCAGCTCACGACCCCGCAGGGGCCGGCCACCGTGTCGACCTTAAAGGAGGCGGAGTACTTCGCCTCCCACGGCGTGAAGGACATGATCTACGCGGTGGGGATCGCCCCCGCGAAGCTCGCGCGCGTGGCCGCGGTGAACGCCCAGGGCGCGGACCTCAAGGTGATCTTCGACAACGAGGCGGCCGGGCGGGCGATCAGCGACTTCTGCGAAAGGCAGGGGGTGAGGATCCGGGCGCTGCTTGAAATCGACTGCGACGGGCACCGCTCGGGGCTCCGCCCGGAAAGCCCCGAGCTGATCGAGGTTGCAAAAAGCCTCCGGCCCGGCTCCGGAGCGGAGCTTGCCGGGGTGCTCACCCACGCGGGCGGCTCCTACAACGCGACCAGTCCCGAGGACATCCGGCGCCGGGCGCACGAGGAGCGCGACGGGGTCGTGCGGGCCGCCGAGAGGCTGCGCGCAGCGGGGCTGCCCTGTCCGATCGTCTCCGTGGGGTCGACTCCGACCGCGACCTTCGGGGACAACCTGGAGGGAGTGACGGAGCTGCGTTGCGGGGTCTACGCCTTCTTCGACCTCTTCATGCTGGGGCTGGGCGTTTGCCGCCAGAGCGACCTCGCGCTTTCGGTGCTCGTCACCGTGATCGGGCACCAGAAGGAAAAGAACTGGGTGATCACCGACGGGGGCTGGATGGCCCTTTCAAGGGACCGCGGCACGGCCTCCCAGAAGCTGGACCAGGGCTACGGGCTCGTGGCGGACATCAGCGGCGAGCCTGTGCCTGAAGACCTGATCGTGGTCTCCGCGAACCAGGAGCACGGCATCATCTCCTCGCGCGACGGCAGCGCCTTCGATCTCGAGCGCTACCCGGTGGGGACGATGCTGCGCATCTTCCCGAACCACGCCTGCCCCACCGCGGCCCAGCATCCGCAGTACTACGTGGTCGACGACGGCACCGAGGTCCGGGCCGTCTGGCCGAGGATCTACGGCTGGTAAAAAAGAAGCTGGGGGAGAAGGAGAGGCCGCCGCCTGAAGGCCGCGCCCTCTTCCCCCTCGGGCTTTTTCAGAGCCTGTAGGGCCTTGCCGCCGTGCAACAGGGCGAGCCCTCCGTGAGCCAGAGCGTGCGCTCCGTGAGATCCATCACAAGCGACCAGAGCGAGCAGTGCCTGTGGTACTCGGGCAGCGTCTCGTCGTCGTGCCGGCAGACGCTGTCGGGGCAGCCCGCATGGTCCGAGAAAATCCGAAAGAGCGCCTTGCGGCGCAGGCTCCCCTCCTCGAGCGCGGCGAGACGGCGGATCCGGTCGAGCCGCGTGAAGGTCGAGGTGTAGCTGTACCAGGCGGCCTCCGGGCCGGCCGCGAGCCGCTCCGAGAGCCAGTGGTTCGTGTGGCAGAGCGGGCGGCCGCCGCCCGTGAGGACGTCTAGCCCCACAGGCGCCGCCTCCACCATCACCGCGAGCCCGTCGCCGGAAGCGAGCCCGATGCAGGCCGCGCCGGCGCGCTTCGCGCGGGCGACCGCCTCGATCGCCTTCGGCACCGTCGTCTGCGAGAGGGCCGCCCGCAGCAGCACCTGCACGGGCACCCCGGCCCTGCCCTTTTTCACCGAAAGAGCGTTCATCGTAAGCCCGAGCCCGAACTCGTTCATCCCCTTGCCGCCCACGAGCCCCGCCTCGGTCACGATGAGGCAGCGCGCGAAGGGCTTCTGCTCGACTTCGAGCAGGACGGTCGTGCCCCGTCCGATCGACCACCAGTCCCAGTTCTGCCCGAGGTAGGTCCGGCCGTTGCCCGAGGCTTCGGGCGGCACCGCGATCGCGCTGCAGGAATCCTCAGGGACGTCCGCCCGCGCGAACATCACCTCCGAGCGGCAGTTGAGCGTGAGGATGGAGGCGAAGTCCACGCCGGCCCCCTCCGCGATGCCCTTCATCTCCTCGATCAGATCCGGCCTGAAGCGCGCGATCGGCTCCTCGTAGGCCGCGGCCGCCTTCTTCGCCTCCTGCCAGGAGCTCGAGGCCTCCTTTTCAAAGAGGATTCCATACTCGCGGATCACGGCGCGGATCCGCTCCGAGGCCGCCCGGCCGTACTGCAGCCCCCGCTCGCGGGGCGCGCCCCGCAGCCTGATGTACTGGTGAACCGACTCGCTCATGGCTTTTCTCTCCTTTTGGCCCCGGGAGGCCCGCAGCCCGGCCGCTTTGCCCGAAGCCAGGCATCCCAAAAACACGTGACAGGATCCTGCCTTCCCTCCTACAATGCAAGCATAACCCCCGCGCGGTGCGCCTTGGCGCCGCGAGGCCGCAGAAAACCGCGCAGGCAAAGCGCGGCGAGACCATGGGGGACATAAAAAAATAAAAAAACAAGGAGACCTGCATGACTGACGAAAAAAAGACGGCCGCAGGCATTTCTCGTCGCAATCTGCTTAAAACCATCCCGGCCCTTGCCGCCGTTCCGGGCGCCGGAACCTTCTTCCTGCCCGGGCGGGCGCTCGCCAGGGAAGAAAGCGCCCAGGGCTGGTCGATCTGCGACAACTGCAACCATATGCCGATGTGCGGCATCCACTTCCAGAGGCTCGGCAACACCATCGTCTCGATCGAGAGCTGGAAGGAACACCCGCATAAGATCCTCTGCAGCAAGGGGCTTGCCACGCTGCAGCGGCTCTACAACCCCGAGCGGCTCCTCCATCCCCTCAAGCGCACGGCTCCCAAGGGCAGCCGCGACCCCGGCTGGGTGCGCATCTCCTGGGAGGAGGCCTACCGGACGATCGCGCAGAACTTCAACCGCGTGAAGAAGGACTACGGGGCCGACAAGGTGATGCTGATGTGCGGCGACCCCAAGGAGCCGCGGCCCGCGGTCATGCGGCTCGCCCGCTACTTCGGCACCTGGCACTACGCCACCGAGTCCTCGGTCGCCTGCCGCAAGGGGACGCTGCTCGCCGAGACGCTGGTTCTCGGACAGGCAAACAGCGGCGGGGGCTGCGGCCCGCAGACAAAGTCCTACCTCGTCATGGCCACGAACGGCGCCTGGTCCAAGCCCCACGGCTGGTGGAAGATGATCACCGCGGCGAAGGCGCGCGGCGTGAACATCATCGTGGTCGACTCCCGGCGCACGAAGACCGCGGAGCTCGCCACGGTGCACCTGCAGCCGCGCCAGGGAACCGACGCGGCGCTCGCGGCGGGCCTGTGCCGCGTGCTCTTCGAGGAAGGGCTCTACAACAAGGCCTTCTGCGACAAGTGGGTCTACGGGGTCGAGGAGTACCGGGCCTACTGCAGGGACTTCACGCCGCAGAGGACCGAGGAGCTCACCGGAGTGCCCGCGGAGCTCGTCGTGCGGGCGGCGCGCCTTTACGCGAAGGGCCCGGGCAGCTACGCGATGACCTCCCAGTCGCTCTCGCACACCCGCAACGGCGTGAACAACGCCCGGGCGCTGCTTTGCGTCCCGGCGATCCTCGGCTACATCGACTGCCCGGGCGGCGCGCTCTTTTCCGTGGGCCCGAAGGGCTACATCGTCCACGACAACGGCCTCACGAAGGACTTCGTCGACTATCACTGGTTCGAGGAGCACAAAAAGGACCGGCTTGACCGCGACTTCGTCCCGGTCTGGAACGCGACCCAGGTGCAGTGGAACCCGAACATGCTCCCCGAGTACGTGAAGGCGAAGAAAATCCGCGCCTTCGGCGGCTTCGGCGTGAACGTGATGATCTGGCCGCAGCCCCAGGAGTACGCCCGGGCCATCCGCGACATGGAGTTTTCGTTCGCAACCGACTACTTCTACCGCGACATCACCCACCGCGACATGGACATCCTGCTGCCCGCCGCGATGAACTTCGAGCGCTACGCGCCCTTTGGCACGCACGGCGGGAAGGTGGCCGTGAGAACGCCCGTGAAGCCCATGGGCGAGGCCCGGGAGGACTGGCGGATCGCGCTCGAGCTGGGCTCGATCCTCGACACCCCGGAGCACTTCTTCAACGGCGACCCGGTGGCGGCCTGCGACTCGATCCTCAGGACCTGGGGAACCGACTACCGCACGGCGCAGAGGAACCTCCCCGCGCTCACCCCCGTGCAGTCCCGCAAGCAGGAGCCCTACAAGTACGAGAAGGGGCTGCTGCGGCCCGACGGACGGCCGGGCTTCAACACGCCCTCGGGCAAAATCGAGCTCTCGTCGCTGCTTACGAAAAAGCTGGGCTTCGGAACGATCCCGCTCTACAAGGAGCCCTGGCAGCCCACGAGGGACTACCCGATCAAGCTCATCAACGGCACCCGCGCGCCCTACATCACGCACTCCAAGACCCGCTCGGACTGCCCCTACCTGCTCGAAATCGAGCCCATGTCCACCGTGGACATCAACCCGAAGGACGCCGCGAGCCGTGGCATCCGGGAGGGCGACCGGATCGTGATCCGCAACCGCTGGGGCGAGGCGCACGCCCGGGCCCGCGTCTCCATCATCGTGCCGCCGGGCACGGCCGGCATGCAGTACGGCTGGCGCGGCAACCAGAACTCCCAGGTTCTGATCCCGAGGCAGTTCGATCCGCTCTCGGGCTACGCCCCGTATTTTGAAACCTGCGTCCAGATCACGAAGGAGGGGTGAGAGATGAGCAGATTCGGACTGATTGTCGACATGGACAAATGCATCAACTGCCACGCCTGCTTCATCGCCTGCAAGGAGGAGAACAAGGTGGCGCCGGACATCCAGTGGAACCAGCTCCACAGGACGGAAAACGAGCGCGAGCGGATCATCAGCTACTTCCGCGTGGGCTGCATGCACTGCGAGGAGCCCGCCTGCCTGCCCGCCTGCCCCGCAAAAGCGATCCGAAAGGGCGAGCACGGCGAAGTGCTCGTGGACGACTCGAAGTGCATCGCCTGCGGGGCCTGCCTCAAGGCCTGCCCCTGGAGCGTGCCGCAGTTCAACCGGACGGGCCGCACGAACTACTTCGCGAAGGCCCCGCTTGAGACCGCGCCGCTGCTGCCGCACCAGAAGAGGACGCCGGGAAAGGCCGAGCGCTGCACGCTCTGCGTCCACCGCACAAGCCGCGGCCTGGTGCCCAAGTGCGTCGAAGTCTGCCCGGCGGGGAGCCTCGTCTTCGTGGACTACGACCGTCTGACGGAGCCGCAGAAGAAGCTTCTCGCCCGGGCCAAGCCGCTCGGAGGGCACGCGGAGCGGCGTCCCAAGGTCCTCTACGCCTCCACGCACGCCGATCCCGCCTCGCTTAAGGACAAGATGCGGTAAGGAGCGCTTTATCCGCGCGGCAAGGGACTCTTCCCGGGGCGGCCTCGAGCGCCGCCCCGGGGGAGCGGGAGAAAACGTCCGGAGCAAGTCCATGCAGGATGGAGAACAAGAGGAAATCCGGGCCGGCCTGACAAACGCGAGGGCGCGGCTCTATGAGTTTTTTTCTGTCTTTTTCAGGGGGCCGCGGAGCGCGGAGCTTCTAGCGCTGCGGCCTGAGGCGGAAGCCTCGGTCGCGGCGCTTAGCGCCGCGCTGGGCCTTAAGCCGCCCAAGCTCGCGGGCAGCCTGCCGCCCGAGGCGGGCGAAGAGCTCGAGCGGGAGTTCGCGCGGCTCTTTTACGGCGTGGGGCGGCGCACCGTGTCCCTCTCGGAGTCGGTCTACACGAGCCGCGAGGCGATCCTCTGCCAGGGCGCCCTGCAGGAGGTGAGCCGGATCTACGACGAGGCGGGGCTGCGGCCCGCGGGCGACCCGCGCGAGGCGGACACCCTGCCCTTCGAGCTCGCCTTCGCGGCAGAGCTCGTCGAAGGAAAGCGCCCGGAGCTCGAGAAGGCCTTCATCACGGAGCACGCCGCGCCCCTGGGGCTTTCCGTCTGCGATGCGATCGATGCCGCGCCCCCGGAGCCTCAGGTGCGGCATGTCTCGGCGCTCCTGCGCGCCTTTCTCCTCTCCGAGCAAAAGCTCCTCGCCTGAAAGGAGGGCCGCACGGCCCTTTCCCCTCTGCTTTTCCCGCCTCTTTCCGCCCTTCCGCGCGGAAGGGGCGGCTCCTGAAAGAGCGCTTCCAATGATTAGGCCGAACTAATTATAGGAGTGAGGCTCCGCTTCCTCCCTTTAGCGCCGGGAAGCCTTCGAAGGTAATCTTTCCACCGTTCCGAGGCGCTGGGGCCTCAAGGAAAAAGATCAGGAAAATGAGGAGGCAGGAATGAACGGCAGCATTTATGAAGACCAGATCGCGAGGCTTGCGGGACTTGAGGCCCAGGCGGCCAAAATGAAGGACGAGCTCGAGGCCTGGAGCGGCCAGGCGGAGTTCTTCCGCGAGCGGCTCGAGGCGGCGGCCGACAAGAAGACGGTGGCCGAAGCGCTGAAGAAGCTGAACGAAGCCGACTTCGCGATGTGATCGCGCAGCATCATTAGGCGGAACTTTTGAAGAACAGAATCCGGGAGACTGAGATGAACGAATATTTCGACTACTGCCTTGAGAGGTTCGACTCGCTGCAGGGACGCGCGAAGCGCGAAGCGCAGGAGCTGCGTGCGGTGCAGGAGCAGATCCGCGCGCTGCGCCGCGAGCTCGCGGCGAAAACGGGAGAGGAAAAGCTTGAAAAAGCGCTTGCCGCCTACCGCCGTCCGGATTTCATCTGACTTCAAGCAAGAGCGGGAACGGGAGAGGGGGCCGCGGAATGAGCGGCCCCCTCTGTCAATATTGAAAACTAAGCACCCCCCAAAAAAGTGAAAACTTGGGGACCACCCCGACGTACGATGATCAGCTGGTTTGAGTGTTTTCTGCCCCCACCTCCTTTGCTTTAGTTTTCTTAAATTTCCGCATCCTGCCTTCGTGGATCCTGTAGCTCTCGCCTTTAATTGCGATGGCGGTGCAGTGATGGAGCAGCCGATCCAGGATTGCGTTTGAGGCCGCTTTGTCCCCCATGAACAGCTCCCACTGGCCGGCTGGCCGGTTGCTGGTCACAATGACGCTCTTCTTTTCGTATCTCAGAGCCACCAGGTGGTACAGCAGCTGCGTCTGCACCGGCGACAGCGGCGTATAGCCGAGTTCATGGATGATCAGCAGCCTGGACTTGTTGATTTCCTTGAGTTTGTTTTCAAAAACGCCTTCGCTGTAGGCCTTTGAAAGAACTTCAATTAAATCCTTGGCACTGAAGAAACGAACCGTCATGCCGGCGCGAACGGCGCTGACTCCCAGACCGATGGCCAGATGCGTCTTCCCCACTCCCGGAGGCCCGACCAGGACGACATTTTCCCCGTTGCCGACCCATTCCAGGCTGCACATTTCACGAAAAAGGCCAGGGTCGATGGACGGCTGAAATGTCAGATCAAAATCCCTCAGTTCCTTAATGACCGGAAAATGAGCGCCGCTCATCCAGAGCGAGCAACGGTTGGCATTGCGCCGCCTGATTTCCTCTCCGAACAGAAACGCAAGGGCCTCCCTGACCGTCATTTTGTTTTCAGTGGCGCTCTTGAGCAGGTCTTCAAGATTGTCCCGAATGAACGTCAGCTTCAAGCGGGCCGCACAGGCCTTAAGCTCTTTGTCTGTTTCCCTCATGGCCGAACTCCTTCGGGTTCAGCCCCAACAAAAAGCAGGTTGTATTGCGCAGAGTTTCCCGGCATGCCCGCACCAGCTGCCTGATACGCCTGATAAACGGGATCTTTCTGAAGGATTTTTTTTTCTTCCTCAAAGGCTTTTGCAGCGTTCCTCGGGGTTGACAACGGCTGCTGGCGAGGCGAATATGCATCTGCGGTTTTATCCAGGCAGATGATCCGTTTCTGTCCACAGTACACCTCGAGGTTTTGTGAGCTTACATGGAGTCGGACCTCTTGCAGCCGACAGGCATCGGGGAGTCGATAGCAGCGGTTTTCCAAATGGATGAAACCGCATTTGTCTGCCTTTCTCGTCACCCAGATCGCTGAATACTGAGGACCGCACGGCAGCGGCCTCAGCGCTTTCTTTTCTTCGGGCCAGCGCTCCAGGGGCGTGTGCTGGAAACTGGCCAGCACACGCCGGTCGGCCGTCTGGCCGCACCAGGCCCGCAGGTTCATGTTCAGCTGTTCAAAAGATTTATAGCGCACCCCCACCAGTGCATTGTGCTTGACGTATCCGACGCTGCGCTCAACCTTGCCTTTGGACCGGGGCTTGCGGACGGCAGTGGCGACAGGGGTGAAATCGTACTGGTCTGCCAGAAACTGGTACCGGTCAGTGAAGCGAACCTCACCCCGGCGTTGGTGGAAAGCCACCAGCGAGGCTGCGTTGTCGCTGATCACCTGCCTAGGAACTCCTTGAAAATAAATAAACGCCTGCTCTATGCCCTGCAGCCAGGCCTCCTGGGTCTCTCTTTCAAACGCCATGGCGAAAATGCGCCTCGAATAGCCCAAAATGGCGACAAAAACATGCACATGCGTCATCTGGCCTGCAATTTCAACGTCTTTTTCGCCAAAATCAATCTGCATCTGGTCGCCTGGCTGGGGCTCAAACCTGTCGGGCGAAGGCATGTTCTGAAGCTTGACCTGATGCCGGAAGCCTCTGATGAAGCGGTTGAAGACGTCCTGCCGCACTTCCACTCCATATTTTTCCTGGATCAGCCGGATGGTCACCGGGCCGCTGCATTCTGCCCTGAGAAAAAGTGCCTGGGCATCTTCAGTATGGGCCTGGAGGAAGGCAAGGCTGGGGCCGGGACGCCGGCCGACTTTCAGTGGAACAACGCCCTTGATGTACCGCCTGATGGCCTTGCGGGACACGCGCAGCGTGCGATGGATGTACCTGATGCTCTGCCCTTGCTCATGCAGAGCCAGAATGCTTTGCTGAATTGATTTTGAGAGCATGAAGTCGGACCTTTCATAATGTGACTTTCTGCTCTGATGTTTTAACGAATTGCGATCCACAACGGAACCCTCTCATAAAAAAAATTGGGAGGGGTGGTCTCTTGGTTCTGAATAATTTGGTGGGTACTTTATTTCAATTCACGACACCCCTCTCTTTTTTTCGGCGCCCGGGCCTTTCGAAGGCCCGGCTTCAGGCAAGCAGCGAAGCGCGGATTTTGACCACGGCCTTCTTGTGCCAGGCGGGGCGGCCGGCGGCGAGGTTCGGGGCGTGGGGCTCGCCCGGCAGGAACACGGCGAACCCGCCCGCTGCAAGAACGAGGCTCTGCGGGCGCCCGGGCTCGGGGTAAAAGGCGATGTCGCGCGACTCGTAGGCGTCCTCGAGCGGGGCGGCCGCGGGAAGCTCCGCGGCGCAGTCCATCCGCTCCTCGCCCTCGAGCACGATCTGCACGTCGACGTAGGCGCGGTGCGCCTCGAAGCGGCGCTCGGAGGCGGGCTTCGTTTCCCCCTCCTCCACGTTCACGTAGATGTCCTCGCCCTGAAGTTCATAGTGCCCGGGAGGCAGCGAGCCGCCTCCCTTTTTCAAAAAGAGCTCCAGCGCGCGGGCAAAGGCCGGATGCAGGCTCCGGCTCTCCTCTTTCCAGGCTTTGAGGCTTCCGACGAACATCGATTTTTTCTCCCTGTTTCGGTCTGGCTCACGGCCCCGATCCTAGCAAATCCGGGGCGCCCCGGCGGCCGCGCACCGCTTAGAATAAGCCTGTTTTCTTCCTTTTCAAGCTTTCAGGGCACCCCATGGAAAAAATCGCCGTCATCGGGGCGGGCGCGCTCGCCCGCGTCTTCTGCCGCCGCTTCGCCGCCGCGCTCGCCGGCCGCTGCGAAATCACCGGGATCATGAGCCGCACCTTCGAGAAAACCGAGGCGCTCGCCGCTGAAACCGGGGCTGCCGCCTGCAGGACGTTGGACGACCTTCTCGCCCTCAACCCCGGCTACGTGGTGGAATTTGCCGGAGTGCAGGCCCTGAAGGACTACGCGAGCGCGGTGCTCGCGCGCACGAACCTCATCGCGGTCTCCGCGGGCGCGCTCGCCGACCCCGCCTTCCGTGCCAAAGCCGAAGAGGCCGCCCGGGGCTCGGGGCACCGCCTCATCATCGCCAACGGCGCGATCGGGGGGCTTGACCTGCTGCGCACCTACGCGCTCATGGGCGGCGCAAAACTCGAGTTTGAAAGCCTGAAGGCCCCGAAGAGCCTTGCCGGGGCGCCGGGCCTCAAGGGCCGGACGCTTTCCGAAGAGCGCGAGGAAGTCGCCTTCTCGGGCTCCATCGACGAGGCGATCCGAGAGTTCCCGAAGAACGTGAACGTCGCCGTGGCGGCTCGCGCGGCAAGCGCCGCAGAACAGTCCCGGATGACCCTTCGCAGCGTCCCGGGCCTTAAGGAGACCACGCACAGCCTGAGGATTGAAAACCAGCTGCTGCACGCCGAGCTTTCCTTTTCCTCGCGTCCCGACCCTGAGAACCCCCGCTCGTCGGTGTCCGCGGCCTGGAGCGTCCTCGCGTGCCTTGACGCGCTCACCGCGCCGATCGCGTTCTTCTAAGAAAAGGGGGGAAGGCCTCGATGAAAGCAAAGCTTATGCCCTCGCTCGTGGGCCTGATGGTGGGGCTCATCGCCGCCTGGTTCACGATGTTTTTCACCGACAGAGTCCTCACGATGGCCTGCGTCGGGATCCTCGCCTTCATGCTCGCCTACGGGAAGTGCGTCATGGACGACCGCGAAAAGGCGCGGCAGGAGCAGGAGGCAAAGCGCAGAGCCGACCTCGAGCGGCTCCCGAGAAAGGCAAGGCGCAGAATCGAGCGCTCGCTCGAGCAAAGCGAGGGCGGCGCCCCCGCCCCGAAGGAAGGCAGCGGGCGCTGAAGCGGTCTCCGCCGCCCCCGCCCTGCCGGCAGAAGGGCAAAAAAGCTTCTTTTCTTTGAAAATAATACGACATCGTAATATCATTGTGCGGTCTTTTACTTCGATGTCGTAGTATTTGCCACTTAAGAGAAGCGCGATGAGAAATGCAAAACTGACGGCCCTGGCCCTGGCCGGATGCCTGTGCGTGGCGGGCAGTGCCCTGGCCGCGGAAGTGAACGTGGACTCGGCCACGAAGAACATGCCCGGGAAAGTGGAGAGCACGCTGCTCACCGTTGCCGTGAAGACTCCGCTCATCAACCAGATTTCGAACGTCGTCTACGAGCAGGTGCCCATGCGGGGCTACCCGAACGTGGCCATGAAAATGGACATCCTGCAGCCGAAGTCGGACAAGAAGCTGCCGGCCATCGTCTATGTCACGGGCGGCGGCTTCATCAACGCGAACAAGGACAACGGGATCCAGCTTCGCATGCACCTCGCGGAAGCCGGCTACGTGGTGGCCTCCATCCAGTACCGGGTCGCTCCCACCGCCCGCTTCCCCCAGCCGCTTGAGGACGTGAAGGCCGCGATCCGCTACCTGAAGGCCCATGCGAAGCAGTTCGGTATCGATCCTGAGCGCGTGGGTATCGTGGGCGGCAGCGCCGGCGGGTATCTCTCCGCGATGGCCGGCACCACGAGCGGCACCACCGCTTTTGACAAGGGCGACAACCTGAATTTTTCGAGTGAAGTGAAGGCTGCCGTGGATCTCTACGGCCTTTCGGACCTCACCCGCATCGGCGACGACCACAGCGAGAGGGTCAAGCAGGCCCACAAGTCCGCCGGCTCCACCGAAGCCCTCTGGGTGAACGGCTCCCCGGTCTTTGGCGGGCGGGACGGCGGCATTCTCGCTGACAAAGAGGCGGCAGAGAAAGCGAACCCCATCGCCTACATTTCGAAAAAGAGCGCCCCGATGCTCCTCATGCACGGCACGAAGGACACCGTGGTCTCGCCGAGCCAGACCGACCTCCTCTTCCAGGCCCTCCAGAAGAAAAACATACCTTCCAGGCGCTACCTCGTTGAGGGCGCAGCGCACGGCGGCATCTACTGGAACCAGAAGGAAGTGCTCGACGTCATCACCCGGTTCTTTGACTCCTATCTGAAATAACCGGCAGCGGATGGGAGCGGACGGAGAGGCCTCCGCCCGCTTTTTCCCGCGCACCTTCCGTCCAAGAGGAGAAAGCATGGAGCTCGACAGCACGCTGGGGTACATCCTGGGCCGTGTTTCCCGAAAGGTCCATTACCGGCTCGATGGCATTTTCAAATCCCGCGACATCACCATTGAACAGTGGGTGGGGCTTCGCATCATCCATGAGGACGGCCCGCTCTGCCAAAAGAAGCTCTCGGACCTGATGGAGAAAAACCAGAATACGGTGAAGGCGCTCGTTGACCGGCTGGAGGGGAAAGGCCTCATCCGCCGCTCCGTGGATCCCGGCGACAAGCGAAACCTCATCCTCGAGCTCACCGGTCAGGGGCTGGCTCTATTGCGCTCCCTCTCTCCCCTGGAGGCCGAGGTGAACGCGCTCATTGAAGGCTCGCTTACACCCAGGCAGACGGACACATTAAAAAATCTTCTGCTGAAGCTCGAAAAGAAGCTGTAGAGCAGGGGAAATATCGCTTCAAGATGGCTCCCGGCCCGGGCAGTGCCACTGCGCCACAACGAGGCCGCCCTTTAAAAGAATGTCATACATTTCCGCGCCTTCCTCACTGCGGGGACTCGAAGGAATCCTTTCCAGCGCCCTGGACGTGCCAATTTTATTTTTCCGGGCACTAAAAAAGCAGCGGGAATTTCTCTCGCTGCTTTCTGCCCTGACGCTCCGCCAGGGACGGACCCGGCGGACCCTCAGGGCGGGCTCACAGTCCTGAGAGCCCGCGGCTGCGGGCCTTCAGGACGCATCCCATTACTTGCCGAAGTAGCGGTCAAGCAGGCCCTTGAAGGCCCTGCCGTGGCGGGCTTCGTCGCGGGCCATCTCGTGGACCGTGTCGTGGATCGCGTCGAGATTGAGAGCCTTCGCGCGCTTGGCGAGGTCGGTCTTGCCGGCGGTCGCGCCGTTTTCGGCCTCGACGCGCATCTCGAGGTTCTTCTTGGTGGAATCCGTGATCACTTCGCCCAGCAGCTCGGCGAACTTCGCGGCGTGCTCGGCTTCCTCGTGGGCGGCCTTCTCATAGTAAAGGCCGATCTCGGGGTAGCCCTCGCGGAAAGCGACGCGGGACATGGCCAGATACATGCCGACCTCGGAGCACTCGCCCTGGAAGTTGGCGCGGAGGTCGTTCTTGATGTCCTCGGGGACGTCCTTGGCAACACCCACCACATGCTCGGCGGCCCAGGTGAGCTCGCCCTCGACCGGGACGAACTTGGACTTCGGCTGATGGCAGGTCGGGCAGGTCCAGGTATCCGGCAGGTCGGCGAACTTCACGCCTTCCTTTTCTTCGTCGTAGATATGGCCGCAAACAGTGCAACGGTATTTCATAGGTTCTCCTTTATGAGTTATTTTCCGGCCTCGCCGGCTGCTCCTCCGGGCGCTTCCGGGCTCTGCCCGGTACCGGGGCCGCAGCGCTCTCTTTCCGGCGCGGCTGCAGGGCAGTTTATCAGTCCCCCCGGGGTTCAAAGAGACTTTTGTGTAACTTTTCGTACTGAAGGCCGCAGGCCCGGCTCTGCCGCCCGTACCGATGGCCGCCCCATAGGCCGGAAGGACGAGGCGCGGCCTCATTCTTTCGGCCCCCGATCAAAGCCCTCCCCTTTTTCCTCTTCTCCGCCGCGAAGGCCGGCGAAAAGGCGCTTTCCGGCCCGTTGGGAAAAGGCTCCGCCGGAACCTCAAGATGAGATTCATTTTCAATTAATTAGTGAAGCCCCGCTTCGCCGCGCGCCGGCGCCGGATCCTCGGAAACCCTGTCCTGCTGAGGATCTAGGCCGTCTGCATCTGCGGCTGCGGCCCGGAATTCCAAATGTCAAAAAATAAAAACAGCCTTCGGCTGAATGTCAAATTTGACATCGGAGACAGGGAATGTCTTCTTTTGCAAAAGTCCCGGGCCCGCAAGAATATCCCCGCCGGCGCGATCCCGCGGCCCGAAAGAGGCCCCCCTGGAGACGGATCGCCCGAGACTTCCCGCTTCCAGCTGCGGCGCCCAGCGCCCGCGCGGAAGCCGCAATTAAGGAGACACACAACATGGGCGTTGATTTTTTCCACCCCAGAGCCAGCCGGAGGACATTCCTTAAGGCCGCCGCGGCGGCCGGAGCCGCACTGGGGCTTCCGATGCTTCCGGTCACCCGCGCGGTCGCTGCCGCCGTGGACGAAATGGGCAGCTACAAATGGTGCGCCTGCGTGATCAACTGCGGGCAGCGCTGCCCGGTGCGCTGCTTCACCCGGGGCGGCCAGGTGATCCGCATTGAAACCGACAATTCCCAGCCCGACGGCAATGTGCCGCGCCAGATCCGCGCCTGCCAGCGCGGCCGCTCGATGCGCCAGCGCATTTATTCGCCGGACCGCCTGCGCTACCCGATGAAGCGCGTGGGCGAGAGGGGCGAAGGGAAGTTCCAGCGCATCTCCTGGGACGAGGCCGTGAAGACGATCGCCTCGGAGTGGAAGCGCATCAGGGCGAAGTACGGCAATGAAGCGATCTACTGGCAGTACTGCTCGGGCCAGCAGTCGCTCGTGAGCTCGCGCAGGGCCTGGCAGCGCCTCATGAACCTGATGGGCGGTTTCCTGAAGTACTACGGCTCGTACTCGAACGCGCAGCTTTCGGCCGCCTTCCCGCTCACCTACGGCGGACGCCCGGCCTCGCTCCCCTCGGAAATCGCGCACGCCGAGCTCTATGTGCTCTTTGGCAACAATCCCCTCGTGAACCGCCCCTCGGGCGGCGGCAAGGGCTACCAGATCGACCTCGCGCGCGAGCGGCACCGCCCGCGCATGATCCTGATCGACCCGGCCTTCACCGACACCGCGACCTCGCGGGCTGACCAGTGGATCCCGATCCGTCCGGGCACGGACGCCGCGCTCGTCTCCGCCCTCGCCTACGAGTTCATCACCCACGGGTGGATCGACCAGGCGTTCCTTGACAAGTACTGCGTGGGCTTTGACGCGAAGACCCTTCCGAAGTCCGCCCCCGCGCACTCCGACTACCGCTCCTACATCATGGGCGAGGGGCCCGACAAGACCCCGAAGACGCCGGAATGGGCGGCCCCGATCACGGGCATCCCGGTCGACGTCATCAAAAACCTCGCCCGCGAGATGGGCACGACCAAGCCCCTCTTCGTCTCCCAGGGCTGGGGCCCGCAGCGGCAGGCGAACGGCGAGGAGACCGCCCGCGCGATCGCCATGGTGCCGATCCTGCTGGGCCAGGTGGGGCTGCCCGGCACGAACTCCGGCGAGCACGAGGGCAACACGCCCTTCCCGGCCGTCTATCTGCCGGTGGGAACCAATCCCGTCAAGGCGACGATTCCCGTCTACCTGTGGACCGACGCGATCCTGCGCGGCCACGAGATGACCCGCCGCACCGACGCCCTGCACGGGGCCGAGCGGCTGAAGTCCGACGTGAAGATGATCATCAACTCGGGCGGCAATACGATGATCAATCAGCACGGCGACGCGAACTGGACCGACCGGGTGCTGCGCGACACGAGCAAGCTCGAGTTCCTCGTCGTGTGCGACAACATGATGACGCCCTCGGCCCGCTACGCCGACATTCTGCTCCCGGACACGCTCGGGCCCGAAACGAACGACCTCGCCTCCAACGGCGGCAGCCACGGCGACGTGGCCGGGCTGCTGGCGATCCAGAAGGCCGTGGAGCCGCAGTTCGAGCAGCTCCCCTCCTGGGAGATCTGCCGGCGCATCGCCCGCGAGCTGGGGCTCGAGGAGAAGTACACCGAGGGCCTCACCCAGATGGACTGGGTGAGGTGGTGCTACGAGGAGACGAGAAAGAAGGTGAAGCAGCTGCCCGACTTCGAGACCTTCTGGAAGAACGGCCGCGCCCTGGTCTGGGGCTACAGGAAGGACCCGATCGCGCTCGAGAAGTTCCGCCAGGATCCGGTCAAAAACAAGCTGAAGACCCCCTCGGGCAAGATCGAGATCTACTCCGAGCGGCTCGCCAAGGAGGTGAAGGACTGGGTGCTGCCCAAGGGCGACGCCATCTCCCCGATCCCGGTCTTCATGCAGACCTGGGACATGCCCGGCGACCCGAAGGCGAAGAAGTATCCGCTGCAGTGCTTCGGCTTCCACGGCCACGGCCGCATCCACTCGACCTTCCACAACCTGCCGTGGCTGCGCGAGCTGCACCCCGACGCGGTCTTCATGAACACGCTCGACGCGCAAAAGCGCGGCATCAAGGACGGCGACAAGGTCCGCATCTTCAACGACCGCGGCATCGTGGAGCTGCCCGCGCGCGTGACGCCGAGGCTCATGCCGGGGGTGTGCACGATCCCGCAGGGCGCCTGGTACAAGCCCGTGATGAAGGACGGACGCAGGGTGGACGTGGGCGGCTGCATCAACACACTCACCGGCCACCGCCCGAGCCCCTACGCGAAGGGCAACGCCCAGCACAACATCCTGGTTGAAATCCGCAGAATCTGACGCAACGGGAGACTGTCAAAATGACACAGAAAGGCTTTTACATTGATACGACCCGCTGCGCGGGCTGCAGGACCTGCTCGGTGGCCTGCAAGGACCTGAAGAACACCCCGGCGGGGATGAACTTCAGGCGCGTCACCGAGTTCGAGGGCGGCGGCTGGCAGAAGAACTGGGACGGAACCTGGCGGCAGGACGTCTTCGCCTACTACGTCTCGATCAGCTGCAACGAGTGCTCGGACCCGGCCTGCGTCAAGGTCTGCCCGACGCACGCCCACCACAAGCGCGCCGAGGACGGGCTGGTCGTGATCGACCAGGAGAAGTGCATCGGCTGCGGGGCCTGCGCGAAGGCCTGCCCCTACGGCGCGCCGCAGCTCGACCGCGCGATCGGCAAGATGAGGAAGTGCGACGGCTGCGTGGACCGCACGAGCCGCGGGCTGCAGCCCGTGTGCGTCGAGAGCTGCCCGGAGCGCGCGATCGAGTTCGGCGACATCGAGGCCCTGAGGAAGAAGCACGGCGAGTGCGCGGAAATCGCGCCGCTGCCCTCGGCCTCGCTCACGAAGCCCAACCTCGTGATCAAGCCCTGCCGCACGGCCAAGCCCGCGGGCTTCAAGGGCGGCACGGCCCATAAGTTCTAAGCGGCCGCGCCGGGGAACCCCCGGATGAACAAAAATCCCGAAGGACAAGTCCTTCGGGATTTTTTGTGTTAACCGCGAAGCCCGGACCGCCCCCGGCCGCTCTCTCCTATACGGCGGAGACGCCTCAACGGGCCCGTCGCAGTGTAACAAAATGTATTATGGCCTAAAAGCGCGCCCGGGAACAGTTCGGGAAATCCGCTAGGACCCAGGTGCAGGGCAAGAGGCTCAGGCCGCCTTGCCCTGGCTCTTTCCGGCGGGACGCCCGCGGCGGCGCGGAGCGGCAGGAGCGGCCTTCTCGGCGGCAGCCCCGGCCGCGGGCTTCGCGGCGGACTTTGCGGCGGGCCTGCCCGGCCTGCGGGGGGCGGTCTTCGCCGCAGCCTTCGCTCCGGTCTTCGCGGCGGCCCGGGCGGCGGAAGCCTTCACGGCCTTCGCCGGCTTGTCCTTCGGGGCCTGAGCCTTCGCCCTGGCCTTCTTTTCAGGCTTTGCGCCCTCTTCGGCCAGGTTTTCCGCGAACTCCATCTTCACCTTGAGCACGGGGGTCTTTTCCATCAGCTTGCGAAGCTGCTTCGCGCTCACTTCCTTCAAGCCGTCGAACTTCACGCTCGCCTCGGGCTGGCCGGGATTGGCTCCCGTGATCGCCTCAATCCTGCGGTTCGCGCTCTCGAGAACCTTGAGGACCTGACGCGACTTCTCGGGATCCATCCCCTGCTTCAAAAGCCTGAAGAGGCGTGTCACCGCCATGCCGGTTTCAACCCAAAGCTGCAGCGTCTCGGGAATCTTGCTTGATCTGCTCTTTGCCATGACTGAGCCTTAAAGAAGAAAAATTGAAGGGAATAAAACGGGAAAAAAACTTTGCGCCGGGCTAGTACCGGTCGACCACCTCGAGCGAGCTCTCGACCTGCACGCCGCGGAATTTGTCTGGGTTGCCGCGGTTGATCGCCACCAGGTCGTGCACCACGTTCATCGCGGAGCGCGTCGCCTCCTCGAGCCCGCGGCCCTCCATCATCCGGCCCATGAGGACCGAGGAGAACATGTCGCCCGTACCGGGAAAGAACACGGGGATCTCTTCGTAGGGGATGAGGAAGCTGCCGCCGCTGGCGGCGTCATAGCCCGCGACCTGGGGCTGGCCGTCGACCAGCGCGCTCGTGACGACGACGGACTTCGCGCCCAGGTCCCGGACGCGCCCGACGAGATCGAGGGCCTCGCCCCGGGTGAGGCTCTCGCGCCGGTACGGGGTGTCGGTGAGAAGGCACGCCTCGGTGTAGTTGGGAACCGTGACGTCGGCCCCCGCGACAAGCTCCCGCAGGTAGCCTACGGTCTGACCGGTAAGCCCGAGGTAGAGCTCTCCCTGGTCGGCCATGATGGGGTCGGTGAAGATCTTCGCGCCCCGGGCCGACTGCTCGGCGCAGAAGCCCCGCACGAGGTCGGCCTGCGCGCGCGAGGCCGTGAAGCCCGTGAACACCGCGTCGAACCGAAAGCCGAGCTCGTGCCAGATGCGCAGCGTGTTCTCCATGTACCCGGTGGTGTCGAGCACCTCGAACTTCCCGTAGTTGAACGTGTTCGAGACGAGGGCCGTGGGCAGGTTGTAAATCGAGTGCCCCATGTGCGAGAGGATCGGGAGCATCGCCGAGAGGGCGACCTTGCCGTAGCCGGCCATGTCGGTGATCAAAAGGATCTGAGAACTCATTGCGTTATACGTAAAAGCGGCGGAAGCCTGAGCGCCTACAAAGCGACATTATCGCAGAAGCGCGAAGCGCCGGGCCTGGGGCCGCAGCCGGAAAAAGGGGACGGCCCCGCCAGCCCTCCTCCGCCCCGGTCTTTGGCGGGAGCTGCGGCTTTGTGCTTAAATAACGCTATTCATTTTTATCCTAACGTTATTTGAATAACGCAACCTACAAAGGACAACTCCAGATGCTGAGGAAAATCATCGCCGCGGCGGCTCTCGCCGCGCTCCTTGCCAGCGGCGCGGCCCGGGCCGAAACCGTTTCCGTCACCACCGGCGCGGGCTACATCCCGATGTCGAAGGCGCTCGTCGCGGCCTGGAAGCAGAAGTCCGGCGCGGCCGTCACCGAGAGCTACGGCGGCAACATCGGGCAGATGCTCGCGCAGATCGCCTCGGGCAGCGGCGTGAACGTCGTGATCACCGACAAGGGGACGCTCGAGCGGCTGAAGACCCCGGTCAAATTCTCCGCGGAGCAGAACCTCGGGAGCACGCCGCTCGTGCTCGTCTGGAGAAAGGGGCTCACGCTCAAGAGCCCGGACGACCTGCAGGAAGCGGCCGTGAAGTCGATCGCCCTGCCCGACCCGAAGGCCGCGGTCTACGGACGCGCGGGCGCGGCCTACCTGAAGAGCCGCGGCTGGGATCAGTCACTCAAGGCGAAGACCATGCAGGTCGCCAACGTTCCCCAGGTCTTCTCCTACGTTTCGCGCGGCGAGGTTGATGCGGGGTTCGTGAACCGGCAGGTCGTCTCCCGCGGCGCCGGCAAGGTCGGCGGCTCGCTTGAGATCAAGGACGGCTATCCGCCTATCGACATGGTGGCCCTTGTGGTCGCGGGCCACGAGAAGGACGCCGACGTGAAGGCCTTCATGGGCTTTTTGAAGACCCCCGAGGCGAAGCGCATCCTCAAGAACTTCGGCATCGACTGATCCGAAAGGAGCGCGGGCCATGTTTTTCATTCCTGACAGTTTCCTCGACGAAGTCCTCTCCGAGGACATCCCCTACGGCGACCTTACGGTGAAGCTGCTTGGGATCGAGAGCCGGCGCGGACAGGTGCGCTGCTACCCCAAGGCCGACGGCGTGGTCTCGGGGATCGATCCCGCCGCGCGGATCTTCCGCCGCGCGGGGCTTGAGGCGCAGGTTCTGCACGCCGACGGCGACCGGGTGGCAAAGGGCGAACCCGTCATCGTCGCCCGCGGCAGCGCGGGCGCGATCCACGCCGTCTACAAGACGGCCCAGAACATCCTCGAGTACTGCTCGGGGATCTCGGGGCGGACCCGGGCGATGGTCGATGCGGCCCAGGCCGAAAATCCCCGCTGCCAGGTCGCCCTCACGCGGAAGCACTTCCCCGGCACGAAGCTGCTCTCGCTCTACGCGGGGCTCGCGGGCGGCGCGGTCGTGCACCGGATGGGGCTTTCGGAGTCCGTGCTCGTCTTCGACCAGCACCGCGTCTTCCGGCCCGACTTCCTCGACTGGCTGCAGGCGGTGAAGGCGCGGGACCCGGAGCGAAAGATCGCGGTCGAGGCCTCAAGCCCCGAAGAAGCGCTCTCCTTCGCCCTGAACGGCGCGGACATCGTGCAGTGCGAGCGCTTCACGCCTGAAGCGCTCCAGGCCTTCATCGGAGAAGCCCGCGCGAAGCGCCCGGGCCTTCTCGTTTCAGCCGCGGGCGGCGTGAAGGCGGAAAACGCCGCCCTGTACGCAAAGGCCGGGGCGGACTTCCTCGTCACCACCTGGCCTTACTTCGGGCGGCCCTTCGACATCAAGATGGAAATCACCGCGGTCTGAAAGGCTTAGGCGCGTTTGCTCACCATGGGCGATTCCCTTCAGATGCTCGAGCTCCTGCGCGAGAGCGACCTCGCCTTTCCGATGGCGCTCACCCTCAGGGCCTGCGCCGCGAGCCTCGTTCTTTTCCTCGCCGCGGGGGTGCCGCTCGCCTGGTACTGCGCGAGGCGAAACGGTCCGGCGGCCCGCGTCCTGATGTTCGTCTCGACGCTGCCGCTCGTCTTCCCGCCGGTGGCGCTCGGGTACCTGCTGCTTCTGCTGCTGGGCCGCAGCGGGCCGCTGGGCGAGCCTCTCTACAGCCTTTTCGGCCTGAGGCTCGTCTTTACGCCGCTCGGGGTCTACCTCGCCGCCTTCATCGCGGGGCTGCCGCTCGTGCTGCGGCCCCTGAAGGTCGCGCTCGAGAGCCCCGCGCTTAGGAACCTCGAGGCCTGCGCGCTCACCTGCGGGGTGAGGCCGGTCAAGGTCTTTTTTCTCGTCACCCTGCCCCTCATCCGCAGCAGCCTCGCCGCCTCGCTCCTGCTCGGGACGGCGCGCGCCTCGGGCGAGGTGGGAATCACGATGATGCTGGGCGGCAACATCGAGCAGAAGACGAGCACGCTCTCGCTTGAGATCTTCAACGCGGTCGGGCGCGGCGACTTCGACGCGGCCACCGCGCTCTGCCTCGTGCTCGGGGCGATGGCGCTTGCGATCTACGCTCTGCTCGAGCTCGTCCGCGGCCGGCAGGCGCTTTAAAAAGGAGAAGTCCGGAGCGGCCCTCCGGAAGATTTTCGAAAGGCCGGCTCTTCGCTTTTTTAGAACTGCCCGCGGGGCTCCTCGCCCCGGGCGAGCGTCTCGAGCCTGTCCTTCGCAAGCGCCGCGAACACGGTCGAAGCCGCGGGCAGCACCTCGTCGTTGAAGTCGAAGGTCTGGTTGTGCAGGGGCACCGTGTGGTCCTTGTCGCGGATGCCGAAGCGCATGATGCAGCCCGGCACCACCCGCTGGTATTCGGCGAAGTCCTCCGACCCCATCATGGGGTCGATCGAGGGCCGCACGTGCTGCGAGCCGAAGAGCCCGGTCACGACCCGGATCGCCGCCTCGGTGAGCGGCCTCGAGTTGTTCACCGCGCAGATGAGATGCGTGTAGGTGATCTCCGCGGTGCAGTCGTTCGCCTCCGCGACCCCGGTCACGATCTTCTTGAACTTCTCCTCGACCAGCCGCCGGATCTCGGGGTCGAACGTGCGCACGATGCCGCTGAAGGTGAGCATGTGGGGAATCACGTTGAGCGTCTCAAGCCGCCCCGCGTTGAAGGAGCAGACCGAGACCACCGCCGTCTCGATCGGATTCACGCGCCGCGAGACGATTGTCTGCAGCTCGCTCACGATCGCGCAGCCCACGGGGATCGGATCCACGCCCTGGTGCGGGCGGCCGCCGTGGGTTCCGACGCCGCGAAGCGTCACCTGGAACGTGTCGGAGGCGGCCTGCAGCGGCCCCGCCCGGAAGCCGAAGACCCCCTTGTCGAGGAAGGGATCGTCGTGCGCCCCGAAGATCTCCTTCACGTTGTACTTCTGGAAGAAGCCCGACTGGATCACCGCGATCGCCCCCTTGCCCGGCTCCTCTGCGGGCTGGAAGAGCCCCACCACGCGGCCGGGGAATCCGCGCTTCAGGCGCAGGTAGCGCAGCGCCCCGAGGAGCCACGTCTGGTGCCCGTCGTGCCCGCAGGTGTGGGCGTGGCCTTCGATCCGGCTCTTCCAGGGCTTGCCCGAGCAGTCCTCCATCGGGAGCGCGTCGATGTCGGCGCGCAGCGCGATCGTGGGGCCGGGGCGGCTGCCGTCGACCACGGCGACGACGCCTCCGGGCACCGTCTCGGTGTCCACTCCCGTGATGCCCCAGGACTGCAGGTATTTCACGATCCTCGCCACCGTAAAGGGCGTGTCAAAGCCAAGCTCCGGCGTCTCGTGTATTTCGCGCCGGATGGCGGCAAGCTCATCGGCCCACGCGGCGATTTCGGGATAGACCCGGTCCTTCAAAACGATTTCCATCCTGCGCTCCTCGGCAAGGGAGAAAAAATTTCCCCTGCATTGTAGGACAGACGGGGTCGCCCGAGGGGCGCGCCGGAGGCCCCCGCTATAATCGCGCAAGTCAGAGCCAGAACCGGAGGCAATCCATGGTTCAGAACGAACGCGCCGCGCTGCCGAGCTCCGAAGAGCTCGAGCTTCTCGCCGGCCTCTTCAGGACCGAGTCGCTTCGCGACGCCGCGGCGTCGCTGCGCATCTCGAACTCGACCGCGAGCCGCAGGCTCTCCGAAATGCGCGCCCGGTTCTCCGACCCGCTCTTTACCCGAAGCGGCAGCCGGCTGCTGCCCACGCCGCGGATGAAGGAGATTGCGGCGAAGCTCTTTCCCCTCCTCGACTCCCTCGAGCACTTCTACGACGCAAAGGCCTTCGAGCCCTCGCAGCTCAAGGGCCAGTTCCGCATCCTCACGACCGACAACAACTTCCTCAACATCCTCTCGCCGGTGCTTCCCCGGATCAGCCGCGAGGCCCCGGAGCTCGAGCTCGAGGTGATGCCCCTGAGGCGAAACGGCATGTGGCAGCTCATCTCGGGGAAGGCCGACCTCGCGATCTACGCCTTTCCGGAGTACAGGAGGGAAATCCGGGCCGCGCCCCTCGAAAAGGACCGCTACTGCCTGCTGCTGCGGCGCGGGCACCCGGCCGCAAGGCTCTGGCTGCGGGAGGGGGAGCTCACCCTGGCGGCCCTCTCGCCCTACACCCAGATCATGAACCCGCGGTTTTCGCGGACGCTTCGCGACCCCTGCGGCTACGAGCGGGGCCCGGCCAGAAAAGGCTCTACTCGCCCTTTTTCAACACCAATCCGGCGCTTCTCCTTGAGTCGGACTTCGTGCAGTGGACGCTCGAGTCGGCCGCACGCCGCGCGATCGACGCGACCGAGGACGAGCTGCTCATGATCCCGGCCCGCGCCTTCACCGACTACGGTCCGACCGACACGGTCACGTCGCTGCTGCTCTGGGCGGCGCGGTCCGAAAACGACCCGCTCAGCCAGTGGGTGCGCTCCATCATCATCGGAGCTGCAAGGGAAAAGAATCCGGGCGGCGCGGGGCTCCCGCTTCCAGGCAAAAGCGGGGAGGCCTGAAAAAGGAGAGCCCAGGCCGGCTGATTCCCGGCCCTTAGAACACCTCGCGAAGCCGCCTGAGCAGTCCCCGGGCGGGGAAGCCAGGACGGTGGGCGGGAAAGTCCCGCTCCTTGTCCGGGCCGCAGCCCGCGGCTGCGGCCGCGGCCATCGCCGCGCGCCTCGTGGCAAGGAAAAGCCGCAGGACGGCCCGGTCGTAGGGCTCAAGCGCTCCGGCCTCCGTGGCACACCTGCGGCCGAGGGCTCCCCAGCCTCCCCTGTGCTCGAAGACGTCGCTTGCGAAGGCGGCGTCAAAGAGCCGTCCGGCCGCGCCCCCGAGAGCGGGCCAGAAGGGCCGGGACGGCAGGCCCGCCTCGCCGCGCAGAATCGAAAGAGCGCGCCCGAAGCAGGCGCTGTAGGCCTGGAGCCCGAGCCGGGAGGCAAGCGACGCCGACTCTTCCAGGGCCGACCTCAGCTCAAGCGCAGCCCGGGGGGCGTCGAGCGGGGGCTTTCCGCCTTCTTCGAGCCGCTCCTGGAAGGCGACGGTGTAGCGGCCCTTTGAGGCCTGGAACCAGCGGGCCGCGAAGGCCGAGCGGCGGCCGTCTGAAAAATCGACGAGGACGCGGGCGGGCGCAAGGCTCCCGGGCTCGAGCGGAAGCTCGCAGCCGAAGCGCTGCGCGCCCATCGCGAGGCAGCGCCCGAACCACTCCGTGGGGCTTCGGGCCGCAAACTGGCCGCCCGAGACCGGCAGGAAGCGAAACAGGATCGACTCGGCTTCAGGTGGAGCGGTGAAGGCAAAGTCCGAAGAGGAGGCGATCGCGGCCTGGGCCTGGGCCGCAAGGGACGCGGCGAGGAAGTTTTCTCCGTTCATGGCGGGACTTCAGCCGAGGATCGCCTTCATGACCAGCTCCATCGTGGCGTCGTCGAGCCCGTGGCGCTTTTCAATCTGCTGGAGATCGGTGTAAAGGGCGGCGAGATCCGCGGGCTTCAGGGCGCAGAAGTCCTCCGAAGTCCTCACTCCATAGCCTTCCAGAAGCTTCTCAGTTTCCTGCTTCACCTTCTCGTCCATCGGGGTGCATCCTCCTGAAATTCGCGGGCTTTCCTTGAGCCGATCAAAAAAACAAGCGCAAACTCTAACTCAAATTTCAGGTAAGCGAAATAGCCTAGATCAGGAAAGGCACTCGCAGGGGCGGGTGGAAGCGGCCCCGGCGCTGCGGCTCGCAGCGCTGCGAAGGCCCCTCCCCCGCTTTTTTTTCAAAGAAAGAGCGGGGGGCGGGAAAGCGCCGGCCTCAGCCGAGCTTCGCGTAGTCTTCGTCGGCGACCGGCTCGCACCACTCCGTGCGGGCGCCCTCGCCCGGGACTTCGATCGCGAGATGCTGGAACCAGCTGTCCTTCGCGGCCCCGTGCCAGTGCTTGACGCCTGCCGGAATGTGGACGACGTCGCCCGGCTTCAGGACCTGCGCCTCCTTTCCCCACTCCTGGTACCAGCCGCGGCCCGCGGTGACAAGCAGCATCTGCCCGCCGCCTTTCTCTGCGTGGTGGATGTGCCAGTTGTTGCGGCACCCGGGCTCGAAAGTGACGTTGCCCACCGTCACCTGCTCGGTGGAGAGCATGTTGAGGTAGCTCGTCCCGATGAAAAACTTTCCGTAGGGGTTCACGTCTCCCGTCGGGAATACGCTCATTTCCTTCTTTTCTGCCATTCCAATTGTTCCTTTAACAAGCTGAATCAAAGCCTGTGGGCATTGTAGGCATGAGCTCAAATGATGTTAAATGCCGATTTATTATCCGATTGGATTCCTGTTTTGCATGAATGGGGCACCGTTTTGCCAGGGAGCACCTCCTTTCGGAATCAGGCCTCCGTCAGCTGAAAATCCGCTGACAGTCTCCGGGGAGCACGATTTCCACTGCGCTGTCCGGATAAAGCTCCTGAAATTTGGCGACGCCCCGAGAATGCTGGGTTTTATCGGAAAGCTTGCATTCAAAGGCATGGATTTTCTGGTCCCGCACTTCCACCAGATCCACTTCGGCCGGATTGTGCCCCGTGTTTCTCCAAAAATAGATTTGAGTGAAGTCGCGCTGGATGTCGTGCATTTTCACCCTTTCCATGAAGAAGAAATTCTCCCAGAGCGCCCCGGCGTCCTCTCTTTCGGCAAGCGGCGCGAAATTGTGAATCAGCGCATTGCGGATCCCGTTGTCGAAGAAATAAATCTTTTTGCCTTTTTTGAGTTCCGAGGCGAGGTTTTTGGAAAAGGACGGACAGACCCTGACGATCGAGGACTGCTCGAGCTTGCCGATGTAAGCCTCCACGGTGGGGCGGGTGAGCCCGCACTCGCGCGCCAGGCCGTCGTAGGAAACTTCGGATCCCACCGAATAAGCGAGCAACTGCACGAGCATCCGGAATTTATCAAGCCGGCGCACCGGCGTTTGTTCCAGAAGATCCCGCAGAAGCAGTCCGTCGCAGTAATCCTCCAGGAAGGCGCGGCCCCCTTCAGGATCCGTGAAGACGTTGGGCATCATCCCGGACACTAAAAACTGATCGAGGCGGCCGTTGACATACCCCCAGCTCGCATGTTCGGCTATTTCCTTCAAAGACAATGGCCACATCCGCCGGGATACAACCCTGCCCAGCGCGGACTCCTTGATGGAGGCGAGGTAAAGGGGGGAAGAGCTCGTGAGGAAGATGCGGTCAGGCTTTTCCAGCCGCTCATTGGCATCCACAAGCATTTTCACGATATTGCCGATGTCCGGGATTTTGTGAGCCTCGTCGATCACCAGGGTCGGGGCCTGCAGCAGCGCATTGCGGACATCTCCGGCAGTCTGGAAGCGCAGGCTTCTCGCCGCCTCGGGCGTATCGCCGATGTACCACCTGGCATTGGCCGTGCCTACAAGCTCTTCGAGCAGGGTGGTCTTCCCCACCCGGCGGGGTCCGAAAACGGCAACAGCCTTGGACGGCGTGCCACGGGCGACTTCAGGCATGAGGAGGCGGTGGATTAAGGACATAGTTAAAAAATATATTTTCGAATTTTGATACAAAAATCGTAAATACAGTATACAAATTTTGTAAGCGGCCGACTTACTGCCTCAGATTCGGAAATGCGCCTGAGGCTTCGCCATTCGAACAAAACGGGCCTGAGCTCCTCTCGTTTCTCCGCCGGGCGCAAAGACCTAAGATTTTGTCATTTTGCACAATTATTTCTTGCACTTTGCGCCCTTTTGTACAAAACACCCCGTCCGTAGAATCGGAAAGCGTCCTGAAGGCGGGAAAGCGTCAAAGTTCCAGCCCCTCGAAAAGCACAGCAGCAAAACCCCAAGGAGAGAACAACAGCATGAAACTCGCGAAACTATTCCTCGCCGCCGCAGCCGCGGCCGCAGCGAGCGCTCCGGCCGCAGCCGCGAGCGTCACGGTCTACGGCGTCATCGATCTCGGCGTGGGCGTCGCCCACACCTCTGGCTCCAATGCGGACGGCAGCCGCGTCGACTCGAGCACGGCCACGACGCTCAACAGCGGCATGCGCAACAGCTCCCGCATCGGCTTCAAGGGCACCGAGGAGATCGGCGACTACAAGGTGGGCTTCATCCTCGAAAACCAGTTCAAGGCGGATGACGGAACGCTGCAGACTTCCGGCACGCTCTGGGAGCGCGAGGCGTCGCTTTCGGTGGCCGGCCCCTTCGGCAAGGTGAGTGCCGGACACCTGGGACTGCTCAAAGGCGTGGTGGGCTCCACCTCGCTCATGAACTCCTACCGCGTGAACCCCTTCGGCTCCAACCTGAGCAAGTTTGCGGGCGGCTACAAGGCCTACACGACCGGCACGGCCTGGTACGCGGACAACGCGATCGTCTACTCGACGCCGAAGATGGGCGGCCTGGACCTGCACTTCCAGTACTCGAACGCCTATTCGGGCCAGGAAGGCGCGACCTACAACAAGAAGGCGCGCTACTTCGCGGCTGCCGCCCGCTACATGTCCGGCCCCCTCTTCCTGCAGGCGATCGCCGACACCACGAACCTGGGAAGCGAGGCGGGCGGAGCCTCGCGCGCCCAGACCGACCGGGTGAGCCGCGACCCGATGTCGCTCAACGTCTCGGCCGCCTATGACTTCGGCGTCGTCAAGCCCTATCTCATCGCCGAAGTCTTCAAGGACAGCACGCTCAACACCGTGGGCAGCTGGATCGCCGCGAAAAGCGGCAAGGGCTACGACGGCGCGGGCGGCACCTTCGTGCTGCAGTTCCCTGCCTTCGGCGGAAAGGCGAAAATCGGCGGCGGGTTCATGAAGGCGGAGCTCTCCGAGTCGACGCCGGATCTTAAAAAGAGCGACATCCGGCGCTGGGGCGTGAGCGCGGGCTTCGACTATGTCCTCACGAAGAGGACCCACCTCTACACGAACGCGGGCTACGTGGACCAGAAGGAAGAGGTCACAAACGGCACGAACCGCAGGCACGGCGCGGAGTTCGTGCTGGGCACGGTGCATTACTTCTAAAGACCGGCCGGATCGTCCCGGAGAGGCGGGAGAGCCTGCAGGTTTTCCCCGCCCCCTTCCGCCCGGCTCCTTCCTCGCCCGGCCGCTCCTTTTCTCTTCCGGAGGGACAGGGACGGACCGGGTGAAAAGGCTCGCATCCCTCCCGCCGATGCGCTATGTTTGAGTGAGCGGCGCAGACAGCGCGCCCCCGCACTGCCTGCGCGTGCTTCGGGGAGGGAACTCTCATGAAATGCTTCAACCTATGCTTTGACGCAGCCGCCGTCGTGTTCCTCACGCTCTTCAACCGCTTCGTGCTGCATGACATCATCGCCCGCGACGGGCTGCTGCGCTATGTTCCGCCCGACTTGGTCTCGGGCTCCAGGGGCTTTGTGATCGCAGTGCTGGGCGGCATCGCGTTCATCGTCGCAAACGGCGCGGCCTTCTGCTGGGCCAGGCGCGAGCTGCGGGCCCGAGGCGGCCGCTTCTCGCGGCTTCTCGGCTGAGGGCTCGAAAGCCGCAGGCCCTGTGGAATGGATGAAATGAAATACTTTCTTATTCTCTTCAACGCCCTCGCGATCGTGTTCCTCGTCCTTTTCGACCGCTTCGTGCTGCACTACATCATCGCGCGCGACGGGCTGCTGCGCTACGTGCCGCCCGAGTGGGTCTCGGGCTCCAGGGGCTTTGTCCTCGCGGTGCTCGGAGCCATCGTGTTTCTCGCCGTGAACGGTTCGGCCTTCTGCTGGGCCAGGCACGAACTGCGGGTCCACGGCGGGCGCTTCTCGCGGCTTCTCGGCTGAAAAAGAAGCTGGGCGCCCTCCCCCTCAGGCCCCCTTGAGGGCCTCGAGCACCTGCGCGGCGTGCCCCGCGGCCTTCACCTTCCGCCATTCAAAGGCAATCTTCCCGTCCTTCCCGATCACGAAGGTGCTCCGCACGACCCCCTGCACCTTCCGGCCGTACATATTCTTTTCATGGATCACGTCGAACTGCCTGCAGACCTTTTCCTCCGGGTCCGAAAGCAGCGTGATCCCGAGCCCGTAGCGGCAGATGAAATTCCGGTGGCTCTTCTGGGAGTCCCGCGAGACGCCCGCCACCGTGTAGCCCAGCTTTCGGAACTCGCCTGCAAGCTCCGTGAACTCGCGCGCCTCCGTCGTGCAGCCGCTCGTGCTGTCCTTCGGATAGAAATACAGCACCAGGGGCAGGTGCTCTGAAGCCTTGAACTCGGCTCCGTCCGAGTCCGGCAGCGTGAAATCGGTGTTCTCCGTCATGGCTCCCTCCAGCCGTTGATGAGTGTCAATGCCTCCAGTTTAGCCTCAGGCGACCCAGCGGTACTCCTTCGCGGTGTGCTCCATCATGCGGTTCACCCGGGCCTCGAGCCAGTCAAGGAAGTAGCGCACGCGCCGCTTCCTGTAGGCGTTTCCCGGCGCGAAGAGGCAGAGCATGCGCGGGGGGCGGCTCCAGCCGCGCATCACGGGCTGGATCTGCCCGTCATGCAGCCCCTCGATCGCGAAATAAAAGGCGAGGTCGGGGATGATCCCGCCGCCCAGCACCATGGCGTCCCTCGCGTTGATCTGGCTGTTGAAAGTCATCGAGCGCTTCCACTCGAGCTTTTCGGCCACGGAGCCGTGCGTGAGGTAAGTGACGGAGCGGCGGTTGGGCATGTTGAGGAGTACCCCGAGGTGCTGCGCGCAGGCCGAAGGACTCTCGGGCTCGCCGAAGCGCTGCAAATAAAGGGGAGAGGCGCAGGCGATGAAGGGCATCTCGCCGCACTCGCGCACGACCATGCCGGGAGGCAGCTCTTCGGTGGGCATGTAGGTCATCACGACGTCGTTGCCTGAGGCGGCCGAGAGCACGTCCATCACGCCGGTCGTCATCTCGTGCAGCTCGAGCACGATGTCCGGGTTCGACATCTGGAATTCGACGAGCGCGGGGGTGAGGAAGACCTGGCGGAAGCCTGCGGTGGAGGAGACGCGGATGCGGCCCGCGAGCTTGTCCACGTCGTCCTCGAGCTCGGCAAGCATGTCCTGGTTGAGCTTTGTGATCCCGGAGGCGTAGCGGTAGAAGATCTCACCTTCCTTCGTAAGCCTCATCGGGCGCGTCTGCCGGTTGAAAAGCGGCACCCCGACGTCGTGCTCGAGCTGCCGGATCGTACGGAACGCGTTGCTCGGCTCCACCCCGAGCTCGAGGCTCGCCCGCTTCACGCTCATGAAGTTCACCGTCTCGCAGAAAACCTTCAGGTTTTCGATGTTTTCATATTTTTTCATTTAGTGATCAATTTTGATTCATTAATGGCTTAATTTACCCTTTACTAAACCATGTTTGATATACAGAATATGTCCTAGGCGATAAGGATTAGGCCAGTTCTGATAATCCCGCCTGAAGATCTATATCACGGACGGCTCTCCGCGCAGCGGCGCGCAGGCCTTCAGTTTTAAGGAGATGAAGAATGTCTCGTATCGAACACGATTTCCTTGGCGACCTTGAGATCCCGGACAATGTCTACTACGGCGTGCAGTCCATGCGCGGCAAGGAGAACTTCCACATCACCGAGCACTCCATGCGCGAGGACAAGTACTTCATCGAGGCCTTCGCCCAGGTGAAGAAGGCCGCCGCCCGCACGAACAAGGAGCTGGGCACGATTCCGGCCAACGTCGCCGACGCCCTCATCTCCGCCTGCGACGATCTGCTCGCGGGAAAGTACCACGACCAGTTCGTGACCGACTGGCTGCAGGGCGGCGCGGGCACCTCGACCAACATGAACACGAACGAGGTGATCTGCAACATCGCCTGCGAGAAGCTCGGGCTGCCCAAGGGCTCCCAGAAGCAGGTCTCGCCCAACGACCACGCGAACTTCGGCCAGTCCACGAACGACACCTATCCGACCGCGCTGCACCTCGCGATGTACCTGCGCTCTGAGGATCTGCTCAAGGCCCTCGAGCAGCTGCGCGACTCCTTCTACAAGAAGGCCGATGAATTCAAGAACGTGCTCAAGATGGGCCGCACCCACCTGCAGGACGCCGTCCCGATGTCGATGGGCCAGGAGTTCCACGGCTGGGGCCGCACGATCGAGGACGAGATTGAGACGATCAAGGACGCCCAGAAGCATCTGCGCGTGATCAACCTGGGCGGCACCGCGATCGGCACCACCGTCACCTGCCATCCGGACTATCCGGCGAAGGCCGTGAAGTACCTCTCCGAGCAGACCGGGATCGATTTCCACAACAGCACGGACCTCATCGCCGCCACCTCCGACTGCGGCGCCTATGTCGCGATCTCCTCGGCCTTAAAGAGCCTCGCCGTGAAGCTCACGAAGGTCTGCAACGACATCAGGCTCCTTGCCTCGGGCCCCCGCACGGGTCTGTCCGAAATCAACCTGCCGATGCGCCAGCCTGGCTCCTCGATCATGCCGGGGAAGGTGAACCCGGTGATCCCGGAAGTGACCAACCAGGCCTGCTTCCTCGCTATCGGCCTTGACACCACCGTGATGCTCGCCGCCTCCGCCGGCCAGCTCGAGCTCAACGTGATGGAGCCTGTGATCTCGTTTGCGGTCTTCACCTCGATGAAGGTCCTCACGAACGCCATGATCACGCTGCGCGAGAAGTGCGTCGACGGCATCACCGCGAACGCCGAGCACACGAAGGACCTCGTCATGAACTCCCTCGGGATCGTGACGCTGCTCAAGCCCCACTTCGGCTACATGCTGTGCGCCGAGATGGCGAAGGAAGGCTACCTGCAGCACAAGTCCCTGCACCAGATCGTGGTCGAAGAGCGTAAGCTGATGAGCGAGGAAAAGTGGAACGAAGTGTTCTCCTTCCAGAACCTCATCGCCCCGAAGTTCGAGATGTAACTTCGGCGACGGGGAACCCGCAAGAGGCCTGAAAAAGGCCCTCGGGCTCCGGCCGGAGGGCGGAAGAGTCCGCCCCTCCGGCCTCGCTTTTTGGCTGGATCAGGCGCAGTCCGCTTTTTCGAAGGGGACTGCGCTTTTTTATAAGGAATCAGCTCATGATGAACACACTGAAGATTGGCGTTGTGGCGGGAATCCTGCCCGCCAGGGCTTATGAATTCACTTCCGCGGTCGAGGAAGTCTCACGCGAGACGGGCCGCGAGGCCGAAATCCTGCACGACTGGGAGGCCCTGCGGACGGACGGAGAGGACGAGCTCACGAGGCTGCGCGACGAGAAGATGCTCGCCTGCGACGCCGCGCTGCGGCTTCAGGCGAAGGGCGCCGACGTGATCGTGATCCCGAGCGCCCGCGTCTCCGGGTACCTCCCGGAGCTGCAGGCCGAACTCACCACGCCGGTGGTCGCCCTGGGGCCCGAAGACTGCCCGGACTGCGCCGCGAAGAAGCTCTTCGAGTCTGCTCCGAAGCCGGTCGCACGCGGCTTCAGGCTCGGCCTGATCGGCGGGCTCGGGCCCGCGGCCACCGTGGACCTCTTCAACAAGATCGTGAAGGCGACGCCCGCGAAGACCGACCAAGAGCACTTCAAGCTCATGATCGACGAGGATCCGCAGATTCCGGACCGCACGGCCTGCCTGCTCGCCGGCGGCACTGATCCCACGATCTCCCTCTACCACACCGCGAAGCGCCTCCAGGACAACGGGTGCGACGCGATCATCATCCCCTGCAACACGGCCCACGCCTTCCTGCCCTACATTACGCGGCGCATCCGCGTGCCCTTCATCGACATGCAGGTGGCGGCGCTCGAAGACATCCAGAAGCGCTTCAAGGAGCCCAGAATCGGGCTGCTTGCCACCTCCGGCACCGTGAAGACCGGCATCTACTCGAAGAAGGCCGAAAAGATGGGGCTGCCGCTTTTCGTCCCCGACGAGGAGCACCAGAAGCTCGTGATGTCTGCCATCTACGGCCCGAAGGGCGCCAAGGCGGGCTACACCGAGGGCGAATGCCGCGATCAGCTGCTCGCCGCCGCCGAGTACATGGTGCGCGAGAAGGGCTGCAACGTGCTCATCCTCGGCTGCACGGAGCTGCCGCTGATCCTGGACGAGACCGATGCCTTCCCGATCGCCGGGACCACGGTCGCGATCGTCGATCCGACCGCGGTGCTCGCGCGCAAGGTCGCCAAGCTCGCGATGGACGAGAACGCAAAGCGCGGGGCGAGGTAACAGGCTCCGCATTAAGCGCCGTCTCCGGCGCTTTAAGGCCCCGGGACCCGGGGCCCGCGCCCCGCGGGGACTGTCCCCCGCGGGGATTTTTGTCTCTCTGGCCCCTGTTTAAGCGAGTTGTTTCCGCTTTGTATCCCGCAGAACACTTCGTAGCACTTTTAAACCCCTGATTTCAGGCTTCTCCGGTAAAGTTCTTTCCGTGCGATGGGACAGCACAGGGTGCTTTCCCACCGGCCCTGCCGCCGACAGGGCCCTGGCGCATGAGGCAATCTCTCCTTTGGATATGGTCGGTATAGACCTAATTTTAAGCGTGGCATGAAGTGTGCCACGCTATTTTTTTGTTTCTTATAGAATTTTAATCAGTGTTTTTAAACGCCCCGGTTCGTCCGGCGGCACAAGCCCCTTCGGCCGCGCTCCCCCTCCTGCGCCAGTACGCTTCAATCAGCCTGAAGGCCTCGCTGCGGTCCCGCTCAAAGGCGGCCCCGACTTCCGCGGCGAGCCTGCCCGCGATTTTTCCGAGCAGCGCGGCCCGGGGGTTGTCCCGCGCGAACACGACGCTGTAGGTCCAGGAATCGCGGCGCCAGTGCCGCAGGATCGGCACCAGGCGCCCTTCCCGTAGATCCGAGAGGAACATGGAGACCGGCAGGTCGATCGAAATGCCCCGTTCCGCGAGCACCGCGTCCCGTATGGCCTCCATGTCTGAAAACACGAAAAGGTTGCGCCAGCGGCAGGCCTGCCTTCGGCCCGTTTCCTCATGCGTGAGGAAGGCGCTCGGAGGAAAAAGGTCAGCTGAGCGGATGATGCCGTCGTGGCCGGTGAGATCTCCGGGGTCGGCCGGCTCGCCGTGCAGTGAAAGATACCGGGGTGAGGCGAGCGGCACGGTGCTGCCCCGGATGGAGGTCCGGGCGTCAAGCCTCGGATCGGAGACATCGGCAGCGGTAAAGAGAATGTCGCACCGGCCCTCAAGCACGTCGCTGACCGTCATGCCGGGCTTCACTTCGCACATCAGCCCTTCGACGCCCTTCTTCTGAGCCAGCCGGTAGAGCGCTTCGCCTATCTGGCGCTTGCACATGGCGATCGGTCCGGAGACTGTGATGCGGGGCAGGAGAGCGCCCCCGGCGCTACGGACGGAGTCGACGGCGGCCGCAAAAGCCCGCCAGGGCGCCTCGATCCGGTTCAGGGCGCGCTCGCCCAGCGCGGTGAGCCTGCAGGGCCTCACGCCCCGGTCGACCAGCCTGCCGCCGAGCTCCTTTTCCAGCCACTGAATGCGCCTTGTCACATTCGAGGTCGTGCAGTCGCATTCAACGGCTGTCTGAATGAAGCTGCCGGTTTTCGCCAGGGACAGGAACGTCTGCCAGATCCGCGCATCGTAAGGAGAAATTTTCATACCGCGGCCGAATGCTGAAATCCAGAGTGCATTTTTTCATTTTGACCCTGAAAATACTGGGAACAGATTAGGTGTTTCCCCCAAAAAAAGAACCCGCCGGCCTCCGGGAGAGAGAGACTGGCGGGCTAGCGCAAAGCGGCGCTGCTCAGCGCTTCGCGACCTCACGGCCCGCGATGCGGCCGTTCACGACGCAGTCGGTCGTCGCGCAGGAGCCGAGGCGGACCGCCCCGTGGACGCCGCCCGTTGCCTCGCCGGCTGCAAAGAGCCCCGGGATCACCGCACCCTTGTTGTCGAGCACCTCCGCTCTGGAAGTCGTGAGGATGCCGCCCATGCAGTGGTGAACCTTGGGGGAAAGCCGCGTCACGAACCAGGGACCGTCGCCAAAGGTGTGCAGGTCCTCGTTGACGCGGCGTCCGAGGGGATCTTTCCTCGTTTTCACCGATTCGTTCACTTCGGCCACCGTCTTGAGGAACGCTTCCTTCGGGATTCCGTGGGCCCTGCAGAGCGCATCCGTGTCCGCGTATTCCTTGAGAACCCCGATCGCTTTCTGGCGTGACAGAAAGCCCGGACGGATCTTTTCAAATAGCGCCGCGCTCTTGGCGTCGCCTACCGACAGGCACTCGTGCCCCATGCCCAGATGCGCGAAGATCGCGTCACAGCGGATTTTTCGGTCGGCCAGCTCGTTTACGAAGCGCTTTCCCGTGGCGTTGTCGATCCAGAAGCCGTAAGCCTGGGTGTGCCCGGCCCAGGCCCAGCCGATTCCGAAGCCCTTTTCATCCGGGCTCGTGTAGGGCAGACACTGGATCCAGTCGGTCTGAATCATCTGCGCCCCGATCGTGGCGGCCTCGCGCCAGGCCTCGCTCGTCGCGCCGGGCTGATTGGTGCTCTGGATGCCGCTGCCCAGCCTCGGGTCGAACATCGAGCGGTAGGCGATGTCGTTGCCAAACCCGCCGTAGGCGAGCACGATGCCCTTGCGGGCGCGGATATTTTTCGCCCTGAGGGCCGAAGGATTCTTCCCCAGGCGGTAGCCTTCGCGGATCGTCACGCCCTCGGCCGCTCCCTGGTCGCTGAGCCAGATGCGCTCCATGAAGGTGCGGGTGCGGGGCCTGACGCCTGCCTGGGCAAGCTTCGCGAGAAGCTTGTTCACGATCTCGGAGCCGCTGCCGTTGATCGTGTAGAGGCTGCGAGGCACCGAGTGCCCGCCCTCGTGCTTGAGAATCGTGTCGCTGAACTTCACGCCGATCTCGTCCACCAGCATCCGGTAGGCGCCGTAGGCCTCCCTGCAGAGCGTGCGCACCTTGTCGGCGTGGTTCAGGTACAGGCCGGCCTTCATCATGTCGTTGTACATCTGCTCGGGGGAATCCTTGATTCCCTTGCGCTTTTGAATCTCCGTGCCGGGCACGCCCATGATGCCGCCGTTGATGATGGAGTTGCCGCCCGCGGTCGGCATCTTCTCGAGAATGACGACCGAAGCGCCGGCCTTATGGGCCTCGTAGGCCGCGCACAATCCCGCAAAGCCCGAACCGACCACGATGACGTCGACCGTCTCGTCCCACTTCGCGGGAAGAGGCCTGCACGCTTCCGCCGCACGCGCTCCGGCGCTGCCGAGCGCGAGGCCCATTGCTGCCGTCGTTCCGAGAAAGCGCCTGCGGTTGATTTTCTGTGTACTCATGCTGTCTCTCCTTAACTAACGAACCACGCTTTCATTTAAACAAAGGGGAGAAGCCGCAGAAACCCGTCCCGCGCAACGCTTTTTGAATGCGGCGCAATATGCGGAGGAAGAAATGAAGGGAGGATCTAATGACAGAAAAGCGCCGGCTCCTCTCTTCTTGAAAAGAGAAGGCCGGCGCCTCTATTTCCAGTCCCCTGCCCTTGAAGGAGCGGCCGAACCGCGTCCGCCAGGGACCCAGGAAATCAGAGAGCGGACTTGATCGCGCGGCGGGTGGCCTTGGTGGCCGCACGGCTGGCGGCGCGCTCCGCTGTCCCGGTCGGGTCCTGCGCCGCGTCGCGCACTTTCTTCGCCTTCTTCACCGCCTTGCGGGCGGTCTTCGCGTCCTGGGCCGCGTTCCGGCCGGCAACGCTCTGCTCGACCTTCTCGCGCGCGGCCTGCTTAGCCTGGCTCTGGGCCTCGGTCTTTGCCGCATTGACGGCGGCGTCGGTCACGGAGCCCACGGCGGAGGCGCAGGCGCCCGTGCTGTAAAGAATCGCGGCCGCCGCGACCGCGGCGGCGCAAATCGTCTGTTTCATCATGGTTTTCTTCTCTATTTCTGCAGAATCCGGGGCTCAGGCCTCAATAAAAGGCCTCCCGGTTCCGCCCGGATCGATTCCAGGCGGATCGTCCATTATAGTTTCCGGAATTCGGAAAATCGCGCCCGGACAACACCGGCCCCTCTCCCCTGTTTCCAAACGGCGGGGCCCGGACTTATCATCAAAGGCTCCGCCCATTACATCCCCTGCAGGGAAGAAAACCCGCCCATGAAGTACTCAGACATCAAAGCCTCGGTCCTCGAACAGTTCGCAGCCCCCGGAGGGTTCTCGGTCGTGCCCTACATCACGGGCTGCCCCGGGGGCGGCAAATCCGCCTGCGTGAGGGAGATCGCCCGCGCGCTTCAGGAGCGGCGCGGCATCCCCGGCTCCCGGGTGATCGAGTTCAACCCGTCGCTGCGGGATCCCGTGGACATCCTGGGGATCCCGGACACGCGGGGCGAGTACTGCCGGTGGCTGCCGCCCGAAGAGTTCTACGCGATCCGCGCCGGGCAGGGCCCCTCCGTGCTCATCATCGAAGAGCTCTCCGACGCCTCGATGGCGATGCAGAACCCGCTCTGCCGGGTGATCCTCGACCGCTGCGCCGGGCAGCTGAGGCTCTCGGAGGAACTCTACATCCTCGCCACCGGCAACCGCACGCAGGACCGCTCCGGGGCGAACCGCCTCAGCACGAAGCTCGGGAACCGGATGCGGGAGCTGCGCTTCGACACGGATCTCGAGGACTGGTGCCGGTGGGCCGCCCTCAACAACATCCGCCCGGAGATCGTGGGATTCCTTCGCTTTCGCCCGGCCCTTCTCTCGGACTTCGATCCGCTCCGAACGGTGAACCCCACGCCGCGCTCCTGGGAGGACGCCTCGAAAATCCCGACGAGCCTTCCCGAACCGGTCTTCTACGAGCATCTGGCGGGCTCCGTGGGCGAGGGAGCAGCGGCCGAGTACGCGGGCTTTCTCAAAATCTACCGGAGCCTGCCCGACATGGACGAGTTCCTGCGAAATCCCGCCCGAGTGAAGATCGGAAAAGAGCCCTCCGTGCTCTTTGCGCTCTGCGCAAGGATCTCGAGCGTCGTCTCGAAGGAGAACTTTCCAAAGTTCTACAAATTCTTACGCACCCTGCCCGACGAGTTCTGCGTGATGGGCGTGAGGGAGTGCCTGCTCGCCTGTCCCGCGATCGCCTCGACCAAGGCCTTCGCGGACTTCGCCGAGCGGCACCAGAACGCCCTTCTCGGCCAGAACTGATAAAAGGGACAGAAGATGGAGGAAGCGCAAAGAAAACTTTCTCTGGCGAAGTCGCGGCTGCTCCTTTGCTCCCCGTTTTTCGGCTCGATCGTCTGCAGGCGGCCGCCCATTCTCACCGGCCGGGTTCCGACCGCGGGCGTCGACGCCCGCGGCAGGCTCTACGTGAACCCGGACTTCATCGAGTCGCTGAGCACGGGCGAGCTCGTCTTTCTGCTCGCCCACGAGACCATGCACATCGCGCTTCTGCACGCGCTGCGCGAGGGCGGCCGCAGCCACCTCATCTGGAACATCGCGGCCGACGCCGTGATCAACGCGAGGCTCAGCCTCCTTAAGATCGGCACCCCGATCGAGGGCGGCGTGAGCCTGCGCGGCTGCGCCGGCCGGTCCGCCGAAGACGTCTATGACTTTCTGCTTGAAAAATATGCGAAAAACAGGGGCGTGCCCTGGACCTACAGAAAAACGCGCGATCCTTTAAACGGCGACGTGGATGCCCGCGGCGCCTCGGGCATGAGCGAGGCGCAGCGGCGCGAGGCCGAGATCGAGTCGAGGAGCCTCGTGGCCGAGGCCGCCGCGGCGGCCCGGATGCAGGGCGGCGCAAGCCCGGAGCTCGAAGCGCTGATCTCCTCGATCCTCGGGCGGCCGATTCCCTGGCCGCTCGCGCTCGAGCGTTTTCTCTCGGCCCGCAGCAGCCAGAGCCAAAGCTGGAGCCGCCCCAACCGCCGCTACCGCAGGGTCGCCTACCTTCCGGAGACTTCGCCCCTGCCTTCAGCGGGCGAGCTGGTCGTAGGCATCGACACCTCCGGGTCCCTGTCGGAAAAAGACCTGGGGATCATCCTCGGGCGCCTCAGCGAGCTCGCCCTGCAGTTCCGCCCCACGCTCCTGCGGGTTCTTTACTGCGACAGCGAAGTGCGCCGCGAGGACGACTTCACGATGGACGACCTTCCCATCGTCCAGGCCTCGGTCCCGGGCCGCGGGGGCACCGACATGCGGAAAATCTTCGAGTACATGGCGCGCCGGGGAATCGAGCCCGACGCGGTGGTGATCTTCACGGACGGAGAGACTGAATTCCCGGAGAAAACGGAAGTCCCCACGATCTGGATGATTTCCTCCGACAGGACGGCCCCGGCCGGGGCCGGAGAGACCGTCCGCATCGGCAGGTTCTGAGGAGCCGGCGCGGCGAGGAAAAAAAGCCCTCCCCCCGGAAGAAGGTCACCGGAGGGAGGGCCGGCCGCTCTTGGAGAGAGAAAAGCGTCAGGCGGTCTTGCGCACGAACTTCACGTAGAGGAAGCAGGCGGCCATCACGAGGAGGATCACCAGCATCAGGCCGAAGGCGAGCTCGCAGCACTGGGCCATGCTCATGAACTTCCACTTCGGAATCAGGTACCACGAATCCGAACTGTTGTACATGTTGATGAACCACTCCTGCAGGGAGGAGAGCTGGGTGCCGTCGGGCACCACCGCGAGGTCGTAGCCGCAGTCGCCCGTCGGCTTGAACCAGTCCGGGGCCCAGTCGGCCAGCGGAAGGTCAAACGGATAGTGCGGGTCGGTGGAGCAGCCCTGCATGCCGAACATCGCGGTCGGGTCGTCGCTGTGCACGGCGTGGTGGATCGCGGAGAGCTTCACGGAGCACTTGAGTCCGTAGACAGCCCCCGCGATGGAAAAGACGTAGCCCAGCGCCTTGAGCACGAGGTTTTTGGGAGAGATCAGGCAGAGGATCCCGCCCACGGCCATCGTGAGGAAGCCGAACCGGATGTAGACGCACTGCTCGCAGGGAGCCATGTAGAGCCACACCTGGAACACGTAGTGGGCGATGAGGACAAGCAGCACGCACACCGCGGTCATCAGGGCCCAGGGCCAGCGCATGTCCTGCCAGGAGGCCACGGTCCCCACCGGGTCGCCCTTCAATTGATCAAACCATTTCATCGCTGTGCCCCGCCGTCACATCTTGGAGAGCTTCTTCACGAGGGCCACAAAGCCGTCAATCGACTTGATCGACTTCGTCATCACCAGCCACTTGCCGTTCACGACATAAGCCGGAATGCCCTGGATCTTCGCCACGGCGTACACAGGCTTCCAGGAGTCGGCGAGGCTCTTCACGGCAGCGCTCTTGCGCTCCTTCGCGAAGTCTGCCGCAGAGATGCCGGTCGCGGCGGTGAGCGTTTCAATGAAGGCGCCCTCGCCCTTCGTCCAGCGCTCCCCCTTCCTGTGGTAGGCCTGGTACACGGCGTCCTTCGCCTTCTTAAAGAGCGAGTTCGGGGCTTCGATCGAGCGCCCGGCCTTCTGGTCCATCAGAATGCACATCGCGAAGAACTCCGAGGCGCAGCGGCCGTACTTGCCTTTCGTCTCAAGGTGGCGGGGCTCGAACTTGAGTCCTGCCTTCTCAAACATCGGGACGGCCTTCGGATCAACGCCGATGTCATAGCGGAAGCAGAAGGGGCAGTCGTAAGAGAAGATCTTGATCACTTTGCCCTGGCCGCCTGCGAGCGGAGTGCTGAGCTTCTGATAGTCCACCCCCTCCTTGAAGTCCTCCGCGAAGGCGAAGCCGGAAAACGAGGCTGCGGCAGCCGCGACGGCGGCGGCAATGAAAGAACGGCGCTGCATTTTTTTCTCCTTTAGGTGCTTTCAAATTCAGAAACAGGGCTGAGGCGCTCGGCCCGCGGCCCGTTTGTTCTGGGAAAAATTTTCCGCCCGGCCCCTCTTTTTCGTTAGTGACAGATTCCCCGCCCATATTGAAAGAAAAAGGATTCATAATTGCAGAATATGAAAAGATCTCTCCGTCTTCATTCTTTGCCGAAGCGCCATGTCTAAAAATTCAAAAAACCCGACCCTGTCCCTGTCCAGGCTGCAGCTGCTGGAGTCGATTTTCAGGAACCGGTCGCTGTCGGCCGCCGCGAAGGAATGCGGCCTTTCGGTTTCGGCGGCGAGCCGCCAGCTCTCCCAGGCGAGAGAGGATTTCGAGGACGAGCTTTTCGTGCGCTCCGGCTACGACATGATTCCCACCGACCGGATGAGCGAGCTCGAGGAGGAGCTCGCCCCGCTTCTGTCGAGGCTGCAGTCGCTCACGGACAAGGAGGACTTCGATCCCTCGAAGATCCAGAAGACCTTCCGCATCATGACGGCCGACAACGGGTTCATCGCCTTCATCGCCCCGGCGCTCAAGGACATCAACCGGCAGGCTCCGAGGGCGAGCATCGAGATCCTCAACCTCAGCCCCGACAGACTGGGGGAGTTCCTGCGGGAGGGGCGGGCGGATCTTGCCATCATGCCCCGGGTGCCCGCGGCCGCGGACCTCGCCTCCCTGCCCCTGGCCCGAATCAGGAAGCACATCATGATGCGCCGCGACCATCCCCTTGCGCTCGATCTGATCCGCAACGGAGTTTCCAGCCTCACGATTGAAAAAATCATCCGGTGGCCGCAGGCCTACACCAGCCTCACCCCTCAGGCCAAAATTCTTAAGTTAGAGGAGGCCCCCTGCCACCTGAGTTTTCCCTACCTGAACTCTTCGCCCGCCGTGCTGCTTGATACGGACTACATCGACTGGGTTCCCGAGTCGTCGGTGAAATACTGGGAAAGAATTCCCGGGCTCATCAGCTTCGAGCTGCCGGACTCCATCTGCCCCCCGTTCACGCCAAAGCTCATCTGGTCGCGGCGCAGCAGCGGCAACCCGGAAAATGTCTGGCTCAGAAGCCTCATCATCGGAAAGGCGCGCGAAAACTACGGGCCGGCGCCGGAACCCTAAGAGGACGGGAAAGCCTCCTGAGGCTCCCCGTACCGAAAGCCCCATCGAGCATTCCCGGGGAAGGCCCTGCGCAAAACAGCGCTGCAGCCAAAGTCTGCAGCGCTGTTTTTTCTGTTTTGAAGCCGATTTTCCTCAGGCGGGAGGAGCCCTCCGCGGCAGCCCCCGCCTAAAGCGAAATCACAGGTTTCCGTCCGTATGGTGGAACGCCTTCTGGATCCTGAACGGCATCGCCTGGTATCCCATGGAGCCCAAAATTCGGATCTCGACCGCCGGGGTCTTGGAGCCGTAGTTGAATTCCATCAGATACGGATTAGGCGCGCCAACCGCCTTTCCGTGCTCGAGCTTCATCTCCGGCGTGGCGGAATAGACCATGACGGAGTCCTTGTCCGCCTCGTACTGCACGAGGGAGGTCACCGGGCTGTACCACTTGTGGCCCAGCTCCTTGCCGTACTCCCAGAGCTGCTGAACCGTCCTCTTCTGCTGGTCGATCTTGAAGATGACGGCGCGGCTGTACTTCATGTCAGCCAGGGCCGGCTGCTCAAAGTGGCGCCCGTCGCCGTTGTCGAACACGGAGAGATAGACGAACCGCTTGTCGGACTTCTCATCGATGCGGAACGCCGTATGCTGGGTCCAGGTCCAGTCGAAGTCCGTGTTCTCGCAGATGCCGTGCTCGCACTTCAGGGGCTTGCCGTCCTTGTCGACCGGCGTGAGCGTGAGGCGCGCAAGCTCGGGCTTCCAGCCGTCGGGCGCGCCGAGAATCCACTTCACCTTCTTGTCGCGTCCGATCTTGACGATCGCGGACTGGTGGCGCGACGAAATGATGATGGAGTCATCCGTCGGGTCATAGTCGACGGAATTCACGTGCGCCCAGTTGCGGCCGATGCCGACCCCGGTGATGTCGCCCCACTTGTCGCTCTTGTCCTGCTCCGCCAGGTCCTTGGCGGAAAGCGTCTTGCCGGCTGCGTTGGCGTCCAGGTTGAGGCAGACCGCGCCCTGGTCCAGCGACTTGATCACGATCGAACGATAGGGATCGAGAATGTCAAACAGACGCCATTCGTCCACCACCCGGCCGTCCGGAGAAAGCTCCGTGATCACGTCGCGCACGCTCCTCACGTTCTTGCCGTCGGCGCGCTTCACGTCGCTGCTCGCAACGCGCAGGAAGTAATGCCCGTTCTGCGCCTGGTCCATGGAGTGGGAGAAATCGTTGTAGCTGATCGGCAGGCGGCGGTTGAAGATCTTGCGCCCCATGATGTCGTACTTCACGTAGCGCTGCCCGTAGCCCCAGGTGAGGGCTCCGTCCTTGCCCTGCTGGAACCCCATCATGACCCCGGCGTGATAGACGCTTGCCATATCATAGATGCTGTCCGGATTCAGATACCAGCGCACCTCGCCCGAGGCGTCGATGATGGCATTCTGCGGATAGAAGGACCATTCCAGGGCACCGCCCGCGGGGTTGTTCCAAATCACCCGGGAGCCCTTCGGGGGAGACACCAGGAGATTGTTCACCAGATAGAGGCGGTCCTTGAACTTGGGATCGCTCTTGACGACCCGGGTCTTGAACATCGTGGACTTCATGCTGACCGAACCGTTCACTTCTGTGTTGACCGGCGGCGCGTAAATGGTGTACTTCTCGGAGATCGCCTTTCTCTCTCCGGTTTCCGAAATCCGGGTGTAGGAGACTTCGACCGTGTTCACATAGTCCGGGTAGAGCCCGAAGACCGGAATGCCGCCGTGCGTGCGCAGCTCGGAATCATCCACCGTGTACTTGATCTCAGAGCCGTTTGGCTTGGGCACAATCCTCACGGTGACGCCGGTGAGCTGGTAACCACCGTTCCTGATGATCGCGGTGAGAGGGGCGATCTTATAGGGGTTGGTGATGATCTCACCGATCTGCCCCTGCTTCGCATACCGCACCTGAGCTCCGGAGGAGCCGCCGGCCGCATAGGCCGCGGTTCCGGTCGCAAGCGACAGCACAACGGCTGCGCAGGCCACTAAAACGGGTTTTGCGCGGAACATCATAAATTTCTCTCCTTAAAAATCATTTGAAATTTCAGGCTGTCCGTTTCCTGCGGCAGCCCCCGTCCTGCATGGGGAAAATTCTCCGGCGCGCCCGCCCGAGAAAACAGAGAGAAATTCACTGCCAGATTTGCAAAATAATAAAATTATTTTTTCTTTATTCTCAAAATGAGGGTCATTTCTTTCCAAACCGTTGAAAATACAGCGTCTGGCATTCAAATAAAGGTAAAAATAAAAATTTTAATATTGAATATTCCGCAAGCATTCAGCCTCCTTTTGCCATGGAAGCGGGGCCGAGCCACTTCCGCGAGGGCTCAGGGCGGCGGGGCACGCACAAGCTTCATGAATGGCGGAAAATAAAGTCCCGTATACGAGCAAGCGACCATGAGCACTCACGAGCCTATTTCACCGGGACTGACCACCGCCTCGCACTGGGGCGTCTTCCGCGCCTGGCCCCAGGCGGGGAAAATCGGCGCCGCCGCCCTCAAGTGCGACCGGCGCGGAATCCCGAACCTTCGCGCGGTCACGGAGCTGCCCTTTCTTGAAAACCGGATCCGCACGCCCGCCGCACGGGCCTCCTTTCTGGAAAAGCGGGCCGGCTACACCCACCTGCGGGGCGAGGACCGCTGGGTGGCGCTCTCCTGGCCCGAGGCGCTTGATCTGGCCGGCTCCGAGATCAACCGGATCTATGACCTCTACGGCCCCTCGGCCGTCTTCGGGCACTCCTACGGCTGGAAGTCCTCAGGGGCGCTGCACGCCCCGGCCGCCCTCATCCGGCGGATGCTCGCCCTGCGGGGCGGGTACGTGAGGGGCGAGAACAACTACTCGAACGCCGCGATGCGGAAAATCCTCCCTTACGTCGTGGGCCAGAAGCACCTGCGGCCGCAGTGCCTCGAGGTGATCGCGGAGCACACCGAGCGGCTCGTCTTCTGGGGGGCGGACCCCGAGGTCACAAACGAGATCGACTGGTTTTCGACGGTACACTCGTCCGAACCGGCCTGGGAAAAGATCGAGCAGAGGGCCCGCTCGGGGGCCCTGCGCACTTTTGCCGTGAACCCTGTGCGGCCGCTTTCGGCCCGGCGCTTTGCCTCCGAGTGGCTGCCCGTGAGGCCCGGAACCGACGCCGCGCTGATGCTCGCGATGATCCACGTGCTCGACGAAGAGAACCTCTGCGACCGGGATTTTCTCCGCACCCACGTGCACGGGCTCGAGGCTTTCCTCGACTACGTGCGGGGCAAAGACGACGGCTGCCCGAAGAGCCCGGACTGGGCCGCTCCGATCTGCGGCCTCCCCGCGGAGACGATCGCGCGGTTCGCCCGCGAGCTCGCCGCCCACAGGACCTTCCTGATGCTCGGCTGGGGGCCGCAGCGGGCGCGCTTTGGCGAGCAGTTCCACTGGGCGGGCTTTGCCCTTGCCGCCTTCCTGGGGCAGATGGGGCTGCCGGGCGGCGGCGTCTCGGGCGAGAACCACACGGGCGACGGCGGCGCTCCGGAAAGCGCCGGCCCCTGGGTCGAGAACCTCCCGGTCCCCCAAAGCGCCGCGCCCTGCCCCGTGATCCCAACCGCGCGCTTCGCCGACTGCCTGCGGCACCCGGGCCGCACGATCGACTTCAACGGGCGGCGCTGCACCTACCCCATGCTGCGGCTCATGCTCTGGGGCGGGGGGAACCCCTTCGCCCACCAGCCCGACTCGCTCGGGCTCTACCACGCCTGGCGCTCCCAGCAGCTCGAGGCCGTGATCGTCTGCGACACGCACTGGAGCGCGACCGCCAAAATGGCCGACATCGTGCTCCCCGCCTGCACGTTCTTCGAGCGAAACGACATTTCGGGCGTGGGCGAGTACTCGAGGGACGGGATCGCCGCGATGCACCGGATCATCCCCCCGATGTACGACTCGCGCACCGACTACTGGATTTTCTCCGAGCTCGCGGAAAGGCTGGGCGTGGGGAAGGCCTTCACCCAAGGGCTGGATGAAGAGGGGTGGCTGCATCGTCTCTACGGGGAGGCGGCCGGCCGGGCCCGGGAAAGCGGGCTCACGCTCCCCTCCTTCAACGCGTTCTGGGAAAAGGGCTGGGTCCCCTTCCCGGTTCCGGAGAAAGCCCGCGGCTTCGTCGACTTCGCCCTCTTCCGCGAGGACCCGGAGCGGCACCCACTGCCCACGCCTTCCGGGCGCATCGAGCTCTTTTCGGAAAAGATCGCCTCCTTCGGCTACGGGGACTGCCCGCCGCACCCCGCCTGGCTCGACCCCGCCCCGGAGGATCCCCGCGTGCGGAGCCGCTTTCCGCTGCGGCTCGTGAGCCCGAAGAGCCGCTTCAGGCTGCACAGCCAGCTCGATCCCTGCCCGAGAAAGGACCGGGGGCCCTCGGACCCCGAGTGGCTGCGGATCCACCCGCGGGACGCCCGCGCCCGCGCCATCGCCCAGGGCGACCTCGTGCTCGCCCGCAGCCCCCGCGGCGCCCTTCTCGCCCGGGCCTCGGTCACGGAGGACGTGATGGAGGGCACGGTCGCGCTCGCGCACGGCGCGTGGTTCGAGCCGGAGTGGGTGGGCGACGAGCTCCTTGACCTCCACGGCTCCTCCAACACGCTCACGGAGGACGTCCCCACCTCGGCGCTTGCCTGCGGGAACACCGCCTCGGCCTTCGATGTCGAAGTCTGCCGCTGCCGCGAGCAGGACTTCCCCTTCAGGCCCTTCGCTCACCCGCTCCCCGGGGGACCGGCCCACTGAAAAAGGCGCACGCTCTCCGCCCCGGCGGGCGCCCCGGGGCGGCGTCCCCGCCCCGCCCGCCCGGGGCGATAATTTGAAGGTTTCGGAACTTTCATTTTTTCCCCGCACAAAGGAGCTCTCCCTTGAAGGATCTGAAGAAAAACTGCCGCGCCGCGGTCATTCAGTGCGCCCCCGTGCTTTTTGACAAGGAGGCCTCAGCCCGCCGGTGCGCGGAGCTGATCGGCGAGGCCGCCAAGGAAAAGCCCGACCTCATCGTGCTCCCGGAGCTCATCGTGCCGGGCTACCCCTACGGCATGACCTTCGGCTTCACGGTGGGCAGCCGAAAGGAGCCGGGCAGGCGCGACTGGCTGCGCTACGCGAAGAACTCGGTCCTCGTGCCCGGCCCCGAAACGAAGCTCTTTGGCGAGGCGGCCCGCGCCGCCCGCGCCTGGGTGAGCGCCGGGATCTCGGAACGCGACCCGGTGACCGGAACCCTCTACAACAGCAACGTGATCTTCGCGCCCGACGGGAGGCTCGCCGCCCTGCACAGGAAGCTCAAGCCCACGGGCGCGGAGCGGCTCGTCTGGGGCGACGCCGACCGGAACTTCTTTCCCGTGGTCGACACGCCCTGGGGGCCGATCGGCTGCCTCATCTGCTGGGAGGCCTACATGCCGCTCGCGCGCGCCGCGCTCTACCAGAAGGGCGTCACGATCCTCATCTCCTGCAACACAAACGACAACCCGGAGTGGCAGGCGACGGTGCGCCACATCGCGCTCGAGGGGCGCTGCTACGTGATCAACTGCGACCAGTTCTTCCGGCGCTCCGACTACCCCGCGGACCTCGAGGAGCGGGAGGCCGTCGAGGCGCTGCCCGAGACGGTCTGCAGGGGCGGCAGCTGCGTGGCCGCCCCCTTCGGGCACTGCCTCTGCGAACCCGTCTGGGACCGCGAGGCGATCCTTTACGCCGACCTCGACCTGGACCGGGTCGCCGCAAGCCGCATGGAGTTCGACCCCTGCGGGCACTACGCGCGGCCCGACGTGCTGCGCCTTGAAGTCAACGACAAATGACGAACGGACAACCGCAGGAAACCCCGGACATGGACACGAAGGAAAACCGTCAGGCCGTGATCGGCTTTTTGGAGCAGGCAGGCATCCCCTTTGAGCGGCTCGACTACGAGCCGATCCACACCGCCCAGGAGGGGCTTGAAGTCGCGCGCCGCCTGGGGTCGTTCTGCTGCAAGAACCTCCTTTTTAAAAACAGGAAGGGGAAGTTCTTCCTCTTCATGATCCCGGGCGGGCGGCGCTTTCCCTCGGGCGCGGTCGCCCGGGCGCTTGGCACCGGGCACCTCTCCTTTGCCTCCCCGGAAGAAATCGGGGAGCTCCTTCACGCCTTCCCCGGCTCCGTGGGGCCGCTCGGCCTCATCTTCGACCGGGACTCGCGCGTGCAGCTCGCCCTCGAGGAGTCGATCCTTCGCGAGCCCTTCATCGACTGCCATCCCTGCGACAACGGCTGCAGCCTGAAGATCGCCGTCGCCGACTTCACCGGGCGGTTCCTGCCCGCCGCGGGCCACGGCTTCATCACCTTCAGGCTTCCGGAGGAGGCGTGATCGGCTTTCCCTTTTCAGAGCCCCCCTCCAAAGAGGCCCGGGAAGCGGCCGGGCGCGCCCCGGCGCCCGCGGGCTTCAGGGGACGGGCCGGGGTGCTCGTGTTGCGCCGGGGGCCGGAGCATCAGGCGCTCTACGCCTTCGAGCCCCTTCTGAGCGCCCCCGCGCGCTGGGAGGATCTTCATGGCGCTCTCTGGCCCGAGCGGCTCGAGCCTGAGATGCCGAAAGTTGAGCTCGTGAACGGCCGGGGCGAAAAAGCGAGCCTCACGGAACTCTCCCGGCGCTTTCTCTCCGGGCGCTCGCAGCCCCTGTCCGCCCGGCACGCGGGGCAGTGGCGGGAGGCTTTCTGCCGGGCGATCTCCTCCCCCACCGTGCGGCTCCTTCTTGAAAGGAACGTCGCTTATCGCGGCTGGGAGCCCGAAGGCAGCGCCGAGTGGTGGGTCGGGGCGCCTCCCCCGCAGGAAGTCCGCTGGCCCGGCGCCTTCTATCCCCCGGCCCGGACCGCGGCTCCCCTCGTGCGCTTCCTCCTTGAAGGGTGCGGCTCGGGCCCTGAGAGGCCCCTCTGCCTGGGGCCGATGGATCTGCCCGTGCTCTACGAGGATCAGGATCTCGTCGTCGTGAACAAGCCCTCGGGCCTGCCCTCGGTGCCCGGGACGCGCGAGGTCTGGAGCGCGAAAAGGCTCCTCGAGCAGCGCTTCGGGTCGCTCTTTGCCGTGCACCGGCTCGACATGGAAACGTCCGGCATCCTCCTTTTCGCGAGGAACCAGGAGGCGGCCTCGGCGCTCGGGCGGGCCTTTCGGGAGCGCCGGGTGCGAAAGCGCTACCGGGCGCTGCTCGAAGGGGTGCCCGCGCAAAGCCGCGGAACGGTCGCCCTGCCGCTTGCGGCCGACGCGATGGACCTCCCGCGGCACATGGTGCTTCCCCCGGCGGCCGGCGGCAAGGAGGCCGCGACGCGCTTTGAGACCGCCTCGGTCCTCAAGTGCGCGGACGGGCGGCGACGGGCGCTCGTGGACCTCCTTCCCGAGACCGGGCGCACGCACCAGCTGCGGATCCACTGCGCGCACCCCGCGGGACTGGGCTGCCCGATCGAGGGCGACTCGATCTACGGCTCGCAGGGCTCGCTCGCGCTTCGCTCCGGGCGGCCGCTGTGCCTTCACATGGCCGAAATCGAGTTCGAGCACCCGGCGGAGGGCCGCCTGATGCATTTCGCCGCGGAGCCCGGCTTCGGCCGCCTTTAAGGAAGTCCGGCCGGGCGGGGCCTCCTCCGAAAGACCGGCATAAAGGGGCAGCCGCGGCGCCCTTTCAGGCAAGACACTGACCTGCGGCAGCCGTAGAATGAATCTTTTCGCTCACGGAGGGGGTCAGTCATGGCGTCAAACAAACGCGACATCGACATGCTGCACGGGACGCTCTGGGACAAAATCTTTATTTTTGCCCTGCCGCTTGCCTTCACCGGAGTGATGCAGCAGCTCTTCAACACCGCGGACGTGGTCGTGCTCGGCCGCTTCGTCTCGAGCGAGGCGATGGCCGCGGTCGGCAACAACGTGCCGGTGATCGGCCTCATCGTGAGCCTCTTCATGGGGCTCGCGCTCGGCGCGAACGTCGTTGTCGCGCGCTTCATCGGGATGGGCAGTCCCGGGGAGGCGAACACGGCCGTGCACACGGCCCTCACCCAGGCGGTAAAGTACGGGCTTGCGACCCTCGCGCTGGGCGAAGCGCTGGCCGGCCCCTTCACGTCGCTGCTCGGGGTCCCCGCCTCGGTCGCCGCATATTCGGAAACGTACCTTCGGGTGCTGCTGCTCGGCCTGCCCTTCGTCGCGGTCTACAACTTCCTCGCCGCCATCTACAGGAGTACGGGCGACACCCGCACGCCGCTTTACGCGCTCATCGCGGGCAGCCTCTTCAACATCGCGGGGAACCTCTTTTTCGTGCTCGCGCTCGGGCTTGACGTCGGGGGCGTCGCGCTGGCCACCGTGCTCGCGAACCTCCTTGCCGCCTCGATCCTCTACGTGAAGCTCACGAAGGTCGAGGGCCCCCTGAGGATTGATCGCAGAAAGCTCTTTGCCTCCGACCGGCGCAGCGCCCGGGCGATCTTCCGCATCGGGATGCCCGCCGCCGTCCAGAGCATGGTCTTTTCGCTCTCGAACCTCGTCATCCAGTCGGCGATCAACAGCCTGGGGCCGGACGCGATGGCGGGGTCCGTGGCGGGCTTCACGATCGAAATCAACATCTACTGCTTCATCAACGCCTTCGGGCTTTCGGCCACGACCTTCGTGAGCCAGAACTACGGCGCGGGGAACCTCGAGCGCTGCCGGCGCGCGACCTGGGTGTCGATGCTGCTCAACTTCGCGGTGACGTTCCTGCTGATCGGGGTCGTGCTCGCGGCCGGGCGGGAGCTGCTCTCGCTGTTCACGACGAGCGAGGCAGTGATCGCGCTGGGCTTCGTGCGAATTCTCTACGTCGTGACCCTGGAGCCCGTGAACGTCATCATGGAAACGGTCTCGGACGCGATGAGGGGCTACGGGTATTCGCTGCCGCCGGCCGTGATCACGCTCGTGCTGATCTGCAGCATCCGCGTGATCTGGGTCTACACCGCGTTTGCCGCCTCGCCCACCTTTGAAACGCTGATGACGGTCTACCCCATCAGCTGGATCGCGACCACCGTGGCGCTGTGCGCCCTCTACTGGCACCACCAGAAGAAGATCCTCCCCCGGAAGGCGGCCCTTTAAAGTCTCAGGGGGGACGGGTGAGATAAGCCCGGCCGCGCGGCATGCCGCCCGGCCGGGCCAAAGGGAAAGGGCCTCTTTCCGCTTCCCGTTCTCAGCCCTCGGTGTAGACGAGCCTTCCCGCGTGGTAGAAGGAGGCGATCCGGACCGTGTCGAGAGCTTCCGGCTCTATCGCGAAGGGGTCGTCCGAGAGCACGCTGAAGTCCGCCTCAAACCCCGGGGCGATCATCCCCACGGGGTCTTCGAAGGAAAGGAGCTTTGCGGCCCCGCCCGTGTAGCGGTAGAGCGCCTCGCCCACGGAGACCGCCTGGTCCGGGTTGATCGAGACGCCGTTGTAGGTGCGGCGCAGCACCGCGGCCTTCACCGAAACGAACACGTTCTCCGGATCCATCCAGGTGGTGGCCGGAGCGTCGGAGGAAAGCGCGAAGGGCACGCCGCTCTCGACGAGCGAGCGCACCGGGTACATGCGCGCGAACACCTCGGGGACGAGCGCCTGCTCGTAGCCCTCGTACTCGGCGAAGGCGAAGATGATCTGCGTGGTGAGGCCGTAGTTCACGGCCTGGCGGCGGATCTGCTCGAGCTGGCGCTTCGTGATGAGGGAGACGTGCTCGAGGCGGACGCTGGGAACCCGCTCGAGCCAGCCCTTCTTCCCTTCGAAGAAATCGACGATCCGCTGGATCGAGAGGTCGCCCATCACGTGGATCGAGACCTGAATCCCGTTTCGCTTCGCGTACTCGACCGCGGCCGCAAGCACGGGGAGCTCCAGCGTGCACATGCCGTGCGAGGAGCTGCCCTTGTAGGGCTCGTCCACCCAGGCGGTCTGCCCGGAAATGGAGCCGTCGGCGAAAAGCTTGATGCCTTCCACGCGGATGCGGCCGGTCTTTTCATCCTCGGTGAGGTCGGGCATCCCTCTGGGGTCGTCGCCGCCCGTCCAGATGCGGTAGAGCCCGGCCTGCGTGTAGAGCCCCCGCCCGGCCGCCGCCCGGAAGACGCGGAGCGTGTCGGTCTCGC